>SXNL01000326.1 GCA_005777185.1 Myxococcales bacterium | reverse complement strand
TCGGTGCCGGAGTACTTGCCGAACAGGATCTTGTCGCCGGCCTTCACGCCCATGGGGACGACCTTGCCGTTCTTCAGGACCTTGCCGGAGCCGACCGCGACCACGAGGCCCTCGAGGGGCTTCTCCTTCGCGCTGTCGGGGCTGATGATCCCTCCCTTGGTCTTCTCCTCCTCCTGGCTTCGGGTGACGACGATGCGATCGGACAGCGGACGAATCTTCATGGTCTTGCCTGCGGGGTGCGGGTTGGAATCTGGCGCTCGCACAAGCGAGCTGCCATGCTGGCTGGCACTCCCCGGGAGGGATTGCCAATGCCGGGGCGCAACCTAGACCGCCCGCGCGCCTCGTCAAGGGGGGCGCGCGTCGGTGAGACCACAAAGGCGCACCGGGTGGCGCCGGCGCATTCCCCTTGACAAACGCGCCCCCCCGACTAGTTTGCGCGCGACTTTCCCTGGCTTTTTTCAGCTGTTCTTGGGGGATCGTCTAATGGCAGGACGGCGGATTCTGGCTCCGTCTATCAAGGTTCGAATCCTTGTCCCCCAGCCCCTTCCAGGCGCCGCCAGATCGCTCGCTCTTCCGCCCGCCTATCCTCGTTTCTTACTGAAATTATTACAATTTTCGGCCCCGTCGTCTAGCGGTTAGGACACTGGCCTCTCACGTCGGTAACACGGGTTCAAGTCCCGTCGGGGTCGCTGGTTTTGTCGGCAAAACCGTGAGGTTTGCCCCTCGTTTCGGACTGCGGGCCGCGGCGCGCGAGACCCGCGCGCAGCACGGCGCCGGCCTCTGGTAGGGCCTCGCTTCGGCGCGGGATTTCACGGCCGCCATGGAGCAGAACCCCTGGATCTGCGGGTGAAGCCCCGGAGCGCGCGGCGCGATCCGGAATGGATCGCGCCGGGTCATTCTTCGTGTCCCGGCGCCATCGTCCCTTCCGCGCCTCACCTCGGAGCTGGAGGCACTCCGCTAGCGGCGGCGGCGGCGGAGCAGCGCGATCACGCCGAGGCCGAGGAGGGCGCTTCCCGCCGCGGTGGAGAACGACTCGCTCGTCGTGTGGCAGCCGCAGCCGCTCGGGTTGTTCGCGGTCGCGGCCGGGTCGGTGGTGCCGGTGGTGCCGCCGGGCCCCTTCCCCACGTTGGCGCCGTTCGCGCCGACCTTGAAGGTCTGCTCGGGCTCGTCGGGATCGTCGGATCGGACCGTGATGTCGGCGGTCTTCGAGCCGTCGGCGGTCGGGCGGAAGACGACCTTGAGATCGTACGACGACTTGGCCTCGACCAGCACCTTGCCGCTGGGGACGATGAAGGCCGGATCGGAGCTCGAGAACTCCATCTCGCTCGCGAGCTCGCCGGTGTTCTGCACCTTGACGATCTTCTCGACCTCCTTGCCCGTCTTCGCGGAGCCGATGTCCGTATCGTCGGGTCGCTGCACGTTGGGCAGCGGGAAGTGGACCACCTTGGCGGGGAAGTTCACCTTGAGGCCCGTCGTCGTGTACGGGGTGCTCAGCACGTCGAAGCCGAAGGTCTGGTTCACCGTGTTCCACTTGGAGAAGGCGTAGACCTCCTCGATCGTCACCGACGGTCGGATGTCGAGCTCGCCCTTGATGTCCATCAACCCCTCGACCGTGGACTGCACCTCGAGGTAGTCGCCGTGCTGCGAGGGGACGCCGATCTCCCCGTCCTGCGTCGAGATCACGTTGTCGGCGCCGGCGATGCCGATCTTGGTGGTCTTGTACGAGAACGTCGGCGCCGTCGTGAGGTAGATCGCGATGTCGCCCTTCACGAGATCCGAGATCGCGGTCGAGATGTTCTGGAACGGGATGCCGAAGAGCTTGCTCGAGTCCAGGCTCGGCTTGGGGCTCTTCACGTCGACACCTGGCGCGAAGCCCCACGTCGAGAACGGCGCGCTCGCCGCGACGTCGTAGTTGAACTTGGCGCCGGGCAGCTTGTTCACGATGTCCTTCGCGTCCCACTGCAGCGACGTGTTGAACGTGACGGGCGACGTGAGCGCGATCGTGACCTTCACGAGCGGCGACAGCGTGTAGCGGATGCGCATGTCGGCGTCGTTCGTGCCCTTGACCGCCTTGACCTTGATCCGCCCCTTCTCGGCGGGACCCCAGCTCGCCCGGAACGTCGCCCCGCGCGACGACATGACCACCTTCATCAGCGGCTCGGGCGGGGTGCTCTTGACGGGATCGATCGCGAGGAACGCCTGCACCTTCACCTGCGACGGGCCCACCGTGCCCGTATCGATCGACGTGGGCAGGCCCTTGTTGACCTCGAGCGACAGCTCCTTCACCTCGGCCGTCGACGTGGTCGCCGCGTGCGCGGTCGCCGGAATCGCGACGAAGGCGAGCGCACCCGCGGACACGAGCAACGCGAGGGGCGAACGCGACGGGAGCGAGCGGGAAGCAAGAGCGCGCATGGCAAAATCCTCCTGGAGTCGAGCGGATCCCCGGCGACGCCCGGAGGCTGCTCGTCCTCGCCCGAGTATCCCCCCTTTTTCCTCCGTTCGTCACCTTCGTTGTATCGCGCAGGAGCTTTCAGGTGGTTGGCGCGCCTACAAAAAGCAAGCTATGGAGCCGGTGTGGGATGGCCTCGTGACGCTGCTGACGTCCTCGCGTGCGCGTTCGCGCTCGTCGTTGCCGTGATGGCCTCGAGCGCCGTCTCGTGCGCGTCGAGGGGGACGCGCGCGCCGGTGGAGTCGGTACCGAGGGAGCTCGCGCGCTCGGAGGACGGCGGTCAGGCTGGAGCCGACCTCTCGGCGGAGCGCTCCGCCGCGACGGCCGCCCTGGATGGGGGATCGGCGGAGGCAGACGACGAGGCGGCGGCGGAGGCGGAGGCGTCGGGCCCGTGCGCACGGAACATGGTCCCCGTGCCCGACGGCGACCGTACCTTCTGCGTGGACATGTACGAGGCCTCGGTCGTGGAGGTCGCACCCGACGGCGAGGAGCGGCCGCATCCGAGCTGGCTCCCCGTCGACGGCAAGATCGTCCGCGCGATCAGCGAGCCCGGTGTCGTGCCGCAGTCGTACATCAGCGAGGTCCAGGCGAGCGACGCGTGCGTCGCGTCCGGCAAGCGCCTCTGCACCCTCGGCGAGTGGCGCGCTGCGTGCCGCGGACCGCAGCGGACCACGTTCCCTTACGGGACAGCGCGCATCCCGGGCGCGTGCCACGACTCCGGGAAGAGCCCCGTGGCGGTCGTCTTCGGTGCCCAGCTTGCTGCGCCGCCTGCCAGCCGACCCTCCCTCGGCGCCCGACCGGCTCCGTCGGGACGCGCACAGCCCGGCAAGGCGCAGGCCTCTCGATCGCGGCCCGCGCGGACGCCGGCGACCACGACCCCGTCCCGCACGCCGCGGTCCGCGGCGGCTGCCGCACGTCCCGGCAGATCCGTGCAGACTGCACGCACATCCTCGCCCGCCCACGGCGCGCGCGCGCCCGCGGGCGCCGGCGCCGGGTCGGCGCGCAAGGGGTACCTCCCCTCCAGGCAGACGCGGCAGCCCGCCCGCAAGAGCGCGCCTCCGGCGAACGTCAACCTCGACGTGTGGACCAAGCTGAACGATCCCCGCCTCGGGCAGGTCGAGGGCGGCGTCGGGAAGACGGGCGACCACGCCCAGTGCGTCAACGCCTTCGGCGTCTTCGACATGATGGGGAACGTCCACGAGTGGGTCGCGACCGACGCCTCGCTCCCCAACGGTACGTTCGCGGGCGGGTACTGGCTCGACACCTCGCAGAACGGCGACGGGTGCGAGTACAGGACGCAGGCCCATGCCCGCGAGTACCACGACTACTCGACGGGCTTCCGCTGCTGCTCGGACGCGGAGTGATCCACCCGATCAGCCGTGCGCGGGCGTCGCCGCGTGCTGAGCGAGGTACTTGCCGAGGCCCCGCGCCGTCTCCACCAGGTTGGGCTGGATGCGCGCAACGAGGACCTCCTCGATGGCGCGCCCGACCTTGCCGGCGAGGAAGCCCGGCACGCTCTTCACCTTCCGCGCGTCGATGACGAGAGATCCGCGGATCTCGAGCCGCGTCGTGTCCCCCTCGATCAGGAAGCGGTTCTTGCCGTGGCAGGCGACGGCCTCGGTGAAGGCGTGCGTCTCGATCGTCCACTCGCACGTGTACGCGGACGCGTCCCAGGTCGCGCGGTCGGTCCACGTGAGCATGGCCTCGCTGACGAACGCCCGCGCGGCGGGGGGGACCTCGCCGCCGCCCCGCCACACGTTGACGAGCCGCGTGATCGGCCCCTCGTCCGCGCGGCTCGTGACGTCGATCCCGCGGACGTTGGGCAGGTACGGGAGGAGATCCTTGAGGTGGTCGCGGTACGCGCAGAACACGACCTCGCGGGGAAAGGTGAGGACGGCGTCGGCCACGAGATCCATGGTCGCCCACCGTAGCCGCACCTGCGAACTCGCGGCAAGCCGCTGGGGGCGCCCCTGTTCCCGCGGCGTGCCTCCCGGGCGACCGTCTCCCGGCCGTTGCGCGCCGGAACCCGTGGGATCGGCGTGCGCGGGGGTGGTTCAGGGCGCTCCGCACGCGAGCCAGTCCGCCAGCTTCGCGCGCTCGGCTTCGGGCGGATCGTCCGGCCCGGGCGGCATCGTGGTGTTGCCAGCCGCGGCGCGCACGAAGATGCGCGCGCGGGTGCGCCGAGCGCTCTCCCGCGAGCCGAAGTCGAAGCTCGACGGAGCCCCCTGCCGCTCGCTGCCGCCCGCGCCGTGGCACGTCTGGCAGCGCGTCTGCAGGAACTCCTGCCCGAAGCTCTCGTACGTCAGGGAGGTGCCGCCGGGCGGGCACGGGTGATCGTCGATCGTCTCGGGCGCGCAGCCCGCGGCGAGCGCCCCGAGCAAGGCGAGGGCGGCGAGCGGGCGGCGAGCGGCGGGCCGTGTGAGTGTATAATGCATGGTTTCAGAGATCGAAGTTCGCGCCCAGCCAACCGCCACCGCCCGCGTAGAGCTGCGGCCCTCGCGGATCGGGAAACCAGATCCCCTGCACGTCGGCGCCGAGCACCCACTCGGTCCGCCCGACGCGCGCGAAAGGCAGGTCGAGCCCGATCGCGAGGCTGCCGCCCCCCCGGTGCCGGATCCCGTCGCCCACACCGAAGATCGCGCCCACGGGCTGCTCGGCGATCGCCGCGCGGGACTCCTCGTGCTGGTGGACCAGCGCAGCGCGGATCCAGGGCTGCGCGCGGCCGATCTTTCCGTAGAGCGTCCCGCCGAGGGACAGGTACGTCAGCATGCGATCGTCGACCTGGCCGTAACCGAGCCGCGTGAGCGCATCGAGCGCGAGGATCTTGCGGATCCGCAGCCCGAGCTTGAGCGAGGCGCTCAGCGACCGATCGCCTCGCCAGGTCGAGGCTTGCACCGAGGGGCCCATCGCCACCTGGGCCTCGACGCCCTCCGCGCCCGCCGCGCCCGCGAGCGACGTGAGGACCAGGGCGACCATGCCCGGGGAGAACCAGGAGCGCACGCGTCGGCGCGCGCCAAGGCAAGCAAGCATGCCCGTGCGTGGCACGGGGATTCCTCGATTATGGCGGCGCGCGCGCTTTTTTCGTGGGCGGCGCGCTGCCCATGCGTCAAGATGCCCGTGTGAGGACGAGCGTAGCCACCCCCGCACGGGCCGGGTTCGTCTCGCTTGCGGTCCTCCTCGGCTGCGGCTGCGCGCGTGAGGTGGAGCCCCGCAGCCCGACGCGTGTGGAGCCGCTGGGCGTGGGGGGGGGGTGGGTCCACGAGCCGGACCCAGAGGTCGCCCTCTACCGCGCGCCCACACGTCCGAAGCTCAGCCACACCGTGGTCATCCGGGACGCTTACGCGTGGGAGGCGCCCGCGCAGGGACCCGCGACGCCGGTCGTGGCGATGGGACAGAGCGGTAGCCGCGGCGTCCCCGCGCCGCGGTTCAACGGGGTTCGCGCGCCGGCGGCCTACGGGTGGACCGATGGGCTGGCGCCGCCTCGCGGCGGCGTCGTCATCCTGCCGCCACGATCCGCCACGGGCCCCACGCCGGTCGCCACGCCGCCTCGCGGGTCGGGGGGCGGGTCGGGGGGCACCTACGCGCCTCCGGCCTCGTCGCCGTCACGCGTCCCCGGCCTGCGTTGATCCCGGACCGCCGAGGAACAGGAACACCACCCCCCCCGACGCGAGCACGCCGAGGCCTGCGAGCGCCTCGATCGGCGCACGGACGACCATCGCCACGGCGATCGCGAGGTTCGCGAGACCGTAGAGGGCGGGCACGAACGGATAGCCCCACGCGCGGAAGGGTCGGGCACGGAGAGGCTGCCGGACGCGGAGCACGTAGAGGACGGCCACGTCGAGGACCGTCGCGACCAGGATCGCGAAGGTCGTGTAGTCGAGCGCGCGAGGGAACGACCGGAGCAGCAGCAGGATCGCGATCGCCGCGCCCGCCTGGACCCACAGCGCGAGATCCGGCGCGCGGGTGCGCGGGTTCACCCGGCCGACGCTGCGCCGGAGGACGCCGTCGCGGGCCATCGCGTACGCGATGCGCGGGCCCACGAGGATGTTCGTGTTCAGCGTGCCGAACGTGGACAGGAGGACGAGGCCCGAGATGACCCACGCGAAGCGATCGCCGAGGGCGATCGCCGTGACCGAGCCCGCCACGTTGGCGCTCTTCGCCATCGCGTCGACCGGCAGGACCCGCAGGTAGGCCACGTTGATCGCCATGTAGAGCGCGCCCGCGGCCAGGAGACCGAGCAGGAGCGAGCGCGGCAGGTTCCTCTCCGGATCGCGGATCTCGCTCGCGATGTACACCGACGCGTTCCAGCCCGAGTACGAGAACAGGATCGACGGCATCGCCGCGGCGAACGCTACCCAGCCGAACGATCCGGTCGCCGTCCCCACGGCGCCCGAGAGGCGCGCGAACGAGCCCGCGGGTGTGAGGAGCCCCAGGAGCACGAGCGCCGTGATCGCGAGGATCTTGGCGCCCGTGGCCGCGAGGTTCACCCACGCGCCCGCGCGCGCGCCGAGCGCGTTCACCGCCGTGAGCAGGACGACGATGAGGATCGCGATCGCAAGCTTTCCGGCTCCGCCGAGCGGCAGGTACACGGCCACGACGTCCCCGAAACCAGCCGCCAGAGAGGCGATTGTGCCCGCGTAGATCGCGAAGAACGTGAGCCAGCCGACCGCGAACCCGACCGACGGGTGGATGCCCTCGCGGAGGTAGACGTAGTCGCCGCCCGCACGCGGGAACATCCCCCCGAGCTCGGCGTTCGCGA
Source organism: Myxococcales bacterium (assembly GCA_005777185.1). Taxonomy (GTDB): domain Bacteria; phylum Myxococcota_A; class Polyangia; order Polyangiales; family Polyangiaceae; genus SXNL01. The sequence continues at coordinate 8,280 of SXNL01000326.1, read as the reverse complement.
GCGCGCCGGCCCAGGACAGGAGCGCGCCGAACGCCCACATGGCCAGGATGATCGCCGCGGTCGGGCCGCCCGCGGCGATCCTGGCGGGCGTCAGGAAGATGCCGACGCCGACGATGGAGGAGAACACCACGAACGTCGCGTCCCGGAGGCCGAGCGCGCCGCCGTCCAGGCCATCGTGGCTGATCCGCTCGGGGTCGCGCGCCGGGCCGCTCGGGCTCGGGCTCGGGCTCGGCTCACGCTTCACCAGAAGACGTCTTGATCCTCGGCGACGCCGAGCATGCGGCCGATGCGGACCTCGCCCCCGCCGAGCCTGAACGCGCCCGAGTACGCGCCCACGGGCTGGATGAACGTGCTGCGGAGGAGGCCGAGGTTCACGTGCTCGTCGTGGAGCGCTCCAGGGGCGAAGGCGAGCTCCGCTTCGCGTCCCTCCGTCACGACGCTCCACGGCTCCATCGGCGCGTCCTTCGTGAAGCGCCCCTCCGGCAGACCGTGGACCTCGCCCCGGTGCCACACGGCGCACTCTGGCGCGCCCACGAACCCCTCCACGAGGTTGAACCCGAGAGGCTCCCCGGCCGCGTCGAGGCCCATGCCGAAGGCCCATCGCCACGTCGTGTGGCGCCCGGGAAAGCCGGAGCTGTAGTCGTACCCACCGAAGCCGTTCGCGAGTGGAAGCCGCGCCCCTCCGACGTGGATCTCGCCATCGAGCGGCATGAGGGCGCGCTTCTCGGTGGCGTGGGGATCACCGGACCGGCCGATCCGGACCACGGAGGAGAGCGCGGGCGGAGCTTCGCCGGAGAGCCTGGCGTCCACGCGCAGCGAGCCCGCGCGGACGACGAGGCGGTGCCCCCCCGTGTCGGTCGTGAACCTGGCGTGATCGCCCGCGAAGCGGTACGTGGCCACGTCGCTGACGAGCGCGCTCTCGCCGATCGCGGCCGAGAAGGGCGGCGCCATGCGCGACACGTCCGCGAGCATCGCGCGGCGATCCGCGTCGTAGGCGAACGCGAACAGCTTCGACGCGTAGCCCATGCGCACGACGGCGACGGCGACGAACAGCCGCTCGGTCGCGAGCGCGACGTACACCCACCGCTTCTCGCCGGCGACGCGGCGGAGGCGCGACCGCGGGTGGGCCGAGAAATCCACGTGCCGCATGGATCCGCGGAAGGATCCGACGCGCACGGTCCCGGCGGCGTCGACGGCGGCGTGCGGGGCAGGTTCGAGGTCGCGCAAGGCGGTCGACTGTACCACCTCCCGGCCGTCACGCTCCGTGGTATCCATCGGGCGTGAAAACGCTCCCCCTGGTTCCGCTGGCCATGACCTGCTCCTCGCAGCTTGCTCGCCGGCGCCGCCACCGAAGCCCGTGACGCCGCCGCCCCCTCCGCCACCGGACGCGAGCATCACCAGCACGGCCCTGTCACCGGACTCGCTGCGCGTGGACAAGGTCGGCACGCGAGACGGCGCCCTCGCCGCGGACGGCGCGGTCGATCTCGTGTTCACGGCGGACGTGCAGGGGCCGCTCGTCGCGCTCTTTCTCGTCTCGGTCGACGAGAAGGGTCGGCCGTCCGGGCAGTTCAGGGCGAACACGCTCATCGGCGCCGAGGAGGCGCCGGAGGAGCTCGGGGGGACCCTCGAGCTCGGCAAGCTGAGCGTCGGGATCGGCGTCATGGAGGACGGCAAGTTCCTCAACAAGCCGAACGGCGCGCTGCCGGCACTCGAGGGCGCGCACAAGCTCGTGCTGTACGTGCCGAACATGAACAAGCTCAAAGAGGGCATGAAGCTCCGTCTGATCGCGCGTTCGACCAAGGGGTCCCTCGTGATGGGGCCGATTTTCGCCTACTAGCCCCTTCGCCGCCAGCCAACCGGTGGTAGGGTAGCGGGCCATGGCCCGGTGGAACGACCAATGGCAGCCGATGTTCGACGGCTTCTCGCGCCTCAAGGCGAAGTGGCCTACCCGCGGCTGGTCGTGGGATGGGCGGCTCGCGTGCGCCTGCTCGTCGTTCACCGCCGAGGTCGAGCACAAGGCGCTGCTCGCGACGCGCGAGGCTCTCGGCAGCGAGTGGACGAGCGCGAGCATCAGTGGCGCCCCGCAGCCTCTGCGCAAGCTCGTCGAGCGTGCCGGCGGCGTGCGCACGGGTCAGATCGTCTTCAGCGGCGGACCGCTCGCCGGGCTGCTCAGCTACGGGCTGTGGTGGCCGTGGGGGGACTCCGAGACGACGAGCCTGCGCATCGGCCTCGCCGACGTCGATCCGGCGAAGGAGCCCTACATCAAGTTCCGCGAAGTCTTCGGCGTCACGCTGTAAGCCTTCAGATGAACCCGCGCTCGCGAGCTCGGCCGGCGAGCTCGGCGGACGCGAATCGCTCGAGCATCGGGGGCAGGGTGGTCCTCGCCCTCGCGCGCGCGCGTTCCAGATCGAGATCCTCGAGCGACTCCGCGAGCGGGACGTCGGTGCGCAGCGTCGCGAGCGTGCGGTACAGGGCCACGTCCGCGCGGCGGGCGGCGAGCTCGGCCCCGAGCCTCTCCTTGCCGCGGACCGCGACGTCCCAGCGCGCTGGGTCGTCCGGTATGTCGTCGACCCGCCCGTACCTGGACAGGAGGGCCGCGGCGGTCTTCTCGCCGAAGCCGCGCAGACCCGGTATCCCGTCGGCCGTGTCACCCACGAGGGCGAGGAAGTCCGGTACGGCGGCGGGCGCGACGCCGCGAAGCGACCGGACGGCGTCCTCGTCGATGACGCGCCGGCGGATCCGGTCGAGCAGGACGACGTGCTTCCCGGTCACGCACGCACCGAGATCCTTGTCCGGTGTGCAGATGCGGACATGCTCCACCTGATCGCGGAACTTGAGCGCCGCGGTGGCGAGTGCGTCGTCGGCCTCGAACTCGTCCATCGACCACACGATGAACCCGAAGGCGCGGGCGACCTCCTCCACCAGGTCGAACTGGGCGCGGAGCTCCTCGGGCACGCCGACATCGGTCTTGTAGCCATCGAACAGGCGGTTCCGGAACGACACGATGGGGTTGTCGAACGCGATCGCGAGGTGCGTCGCCTTCTCCTCCGCGATCAGCGCGAGCATCGAGTGGGCGAGGCCGAGCGTGGCCTTCACCGACATGCGCCGGCCACCCACGATCGCCTCGCGGTCCGGGCGGCCCGAATAGTGCGCGCGATACAGCTCGAACGTGCCGTCGACCAGGTGGAGCCTCACGGCGCCGCAACTTACCACCGGGCGGGATCTTCGGGATCTTTCGCCAAGAACTGCTGGCGTTTCGCAAGGGTGGTAGACTCCATGCGACTTGGGACCCCAGCCCACGCCCTCGAACCGGATCGGAGCGACGCTGCGCGGCAAGTGGCGCATCGACGCGCAACTCGGCAAGGGATCGATGGCGTCGGTCTATGCCGCGACCCACCGGAACGGCACGCGCGTCGCCATCAAGATCCTCCACCCGCACCTCGCGCGCGACGCCCAGGTGCAGGGGCGCTTCCTCCGCGAGGGGTACCTGGCCAACCGCGTGAACCACGAGGGGACCGTGAAGGTGCTCGACGACGACGTCGCGGAGGATGGGTGCGCCTTCCTCGTGATGGAGCGGCTCGACGGGCAGACCCTCGAGCAGCGCCGGCGCGCCTGCGGTGGGCGGATGCCCGTGCCCGAGGTGCTCGCGTACGGCGACCTCCTCCTGCAGGTGATCGGCGCCGCCCACCAGGCGGGCATCATCCACCGTGACCTCAAGCCGGAGAACGTCTTCCTCACGAGCGATGGCCTCGTCAAGGTGCTGGACTTCGGCGTGGCGAACCTCCTCGACGGCCGCAAGTCGAGCGAGATGACGGTGACCGGGATGGTCATCGGCACGCCGTCGTTCATGGCACCCGAGCAGGCCCTCGGTCTGCGCGACGAGGTCGACGCCCGGAGCGACCTGTGGGCCGTGGGGGCGTGCCTCTTCACGGTGCTGTCGGGGCAGATGGTCCATCCGGAGCAAGGAAGCGCGGTCCTGAAGATCCTGACGGCGTCCCAGGCGAAGCCGCGTTCGGTGGCCACCGTCGCGCCCGATCTTCCGCCGGGGCTCGTCGCGATCGTCGACAAGGCCGTGTCGTTCGACAAGAAGGATCGCTATCGCGACGCAGCGAGCTTCCGCGCAGCGCTCCTCGAGTTCGCCGACAACTGGCGGATGGCGGACGTCATGCTCGGGGAGGTGACGCAGGTGGCGCCCCGCAAGCGCCCCGGTGGGGAGGACCAGGATGTCCCCACCCGCCGCGTCAGCGTCGAGGACAGTGCGCCCTCCACGTCCCGGGACGACGTCGACAGCGGCTGGGAGGAGGACGCCGAGCCCTCCACGGAGCGGATGCAGGCCTCGCGGGCGCCCTCCCTGGATGACGGGCCGTCGACGCCGGTCGCTCCCATCCCCCGGGAAGCTCGGGGGCCGACACCGGCACGGAGGCTCCGGCAATCGGGATCGCTGATCACGTCCGCCCCTCCCCTCGAACCTCCCGAGCCCCCGCCGGGTGCGAAGACGACCCTGAAGGGAATCAGCCCCGAGACACCGGCCCTGACGATGTCGTCGGCGGTGTCGCCGTCGGCCGAGCCACCCGAGCCACCCGCTGCACCCCGAGCGCGCACGGCCACCGCGCCCAACCTCGAGCCGGCGCCCCGTCCACCTCCGGCCGCGACGCCCACGCTCGCCGCCAACACGCGTCTCCCTCTGCCCCCAGCAGCCGCGACGCCGGTGGCCGCGCCACCCCCCCCCCAAGGCCTGCCCGCGCCGCACGGAGCGCCTCCACCCGTCTTGGCGCCTCCACCCGCCTTGGCGCCTCCACCCGCCCTCGCGCCTCCCACCGCACCGACGCTCGCGGCTGGAACCGTTCCGCCCGGACTCCGCGAGGCGCGCCCGAAGGAAGCTCCGGTGGCGCCCGCGGCCGTCGCCGTGCCCCAGGCGTCGTCGGCGCCTGTGGTCGCGCCTCCGCGGGTCCCGCAACGCGAGCCCCCCGTCTTCGAGACCCGCAAGAGCACCCCCCACAACTTCCCGCCGCCGCCGCTGAAGGCGCAGCTCGAAGACATCCCGATGAACGCGAGCCCCCTCCGGGTCGTCCTGCCGGTGGCGCTGGCCCTGGGCCTCGCCCTCGGCGGGTACTTTGGCCTGAGCCGCTATTACAGGGGAAAGACCGCCGCGAGCGCCGCATCGTCGGCCGCGTCGACGAGCGCCACGAGTGTGGGTCTCACCGGCGCGTCCGCGATCGCACCACCGCCGGTGTCCGCCGCCGTCGCCAGCGTGACCACGCCTCAGCCCTCCGCCGCGGCGAGCGCCGATCCCCCGCCAAAGCCGTCGGCGGCGATCGTCCCGCGCCCCTGGAAACCGGGCGGGCGCAAGCCACGCGCGCCCCACGGCGCGAGCGCCTCCACCACCGCCTCGCCCCCGCCCGATCCGCCGCCCCCGCCGCCGACCGCGACGATCCCGACGCCGATCACGCCGCCCGGCGAGCCGGTACCACCGTGATCACCGCCACCTGAAGAGCCGTATCGCGAGCGCGAAGCACCCGACGCCCCAGCAGGTCATCACCCCAAGCTCGCGGAGGACTCCCGCGGTCCCGGCGCCCTCCACCATCACCGCGCGCAGCCCGTCGACGAGCGCCGTCAACGGGAGCGCACGGATCGCCGGCTGCAACGCGTCGGGGAACCGCGACGACGCGAAGAAGACCCCCGAGCACAGGTACATCGGGAAGGAGGCGATGTTGATCATGCCGCTCACCATCTGCGGATTGTCGGACCGGCACGCGAGGAGGAGCCCCATCGCCGCGAACGTGAGGCCCCCGACGAGGGCGATGAGCGCCAGCGCGCCGTACGACCCGTGGACCTTCACCGAGAACGCCAGCCGCGCGAACACGAGGAGCGGCGGCAGCTCCACGAGGAGGAGGAGCGCCCGCACCACCACGAACGACAGGAGAAAATCGCTCCGGCGCATCGGCGTGGCGACGAGCCGTTTGAGGAGGCGCTTCGTCCGCATCTCGGCCAGGCTGAACCCGATGCCCCAGAACCCCGTCGACATGAGGCCGAGGCCGATGAGCCCCGGCACGAGGAAGTCGATGTACCGGGAGCCGACCTCGGTGGTGAGCTCGCTCCGCGCGGCGAAGGCGTCCGCCCTCCCCTCCCCTCTCTGGAGCGCGTCGTCGACGAGCGCACGCGCGAGCCGACTCTCGGGCCGCGTGGCGTCGTAGCGGTAGGTGTGGGGCGCGGGCGGCGCGCCGGGCACGATCACGAGCGCCACCTTGCCGGTGCGGAGGGCGACTCCCGCGGCGCCCTCCTCGGAGACCTCGCTCGACAGATCGGGCGATCTGCGCAGGATCTCCTCGACCCGGGGCGAGGCCTCGTTCCGCACGACCGCGCACGGGATGCGGTCGGGCTCCTGCGTCCGGAAGGCGATGCCGAGGACGATCGACATGGCCATCGGGAAGCCGAACGTCCAGAACATGGTCCCGGGCTCCCGGTAGAAGAGTCGCAGGCGAAAGAGGACCAGCTCGCGGATGGCGATCGCGCGCGATCCAGGCCCCTCACTCACGGAGGGCCCTCCCCGTCAGGTTCACGAAGACGTCCTCCAGGGTGGCCCTGTGCGTGGACAGGTTCGTGAGCTTCTGCCCGCTCGCGTCGAGCGCCGAGAGCACCGCGGGCAGCGCGACGTGGAGCTGCTCCACCGTGAGCGTGACGCGCCCGTGGAGGATGCGTGCAGAGTGCACGCCATCGATCGGGAGGAAAGAGGCGGCGTCGACGTCGGCGCCCTCGTCCAGCGACAGCTCCACGATCTGCCGGCCACCGAGCGAGTCGATCAGCACCTCGGGGGTGCCGAGCGCGATCATCTTGCCGTGATCCATCACGCCGACGCGGTCGCACAGCCGCTCCGCCTCGTCCATGTAGTGTGTCGTCAGGACGACCGATCCTCCGTTCGCCTTGTACGCGAGGACGACGTCCCACAGCATGCGGCGGGACTGCGGATCGAGGCCCGTCGTCGGCTCGTCCAGGAAGAGCAACTCGGGGTCGCTGACGAGCGCGCATGCGACCGCGAGCCGCTGGCGTTGACCGCCGGACAGGGTCTCGTAGCGGGCCCTCGCCTTCTCCTCGAGCGCCACGAGCGCGATCGTCTCCTCGACGCCCCGACCCTCCGAGAAGAACGACCGGAAGAGCTGGAGGATCTCGGAGACCGTCAGCTTGTCCGGCAGGTACGTCTGCTGGAGCGACAGGCCGATCCGGTCGCGCAGGTAACGCTCGTCGGCGTCCCACCGCCGCCCGAGGACGAGCACATCGCCGCCCGAGGGCTCGAGCAGGCCCTCGAGGATCTCCACGGTGGTCGTCTTCCCCGCGCCGTTCGGACCGAGGAGGCCGAAGCACTCGCCCCGCCGGACGTCGAGATCGAGGCCGTCCACCGCGAGGGTGTCCTCCCCGTACCTCTTGGTGAGGCCGCGGCACCTCACGGCCTCCGCCTGCATGCCGGCCTACCCTACCACCCCGGAGGCCCGTATGCTCGCCCCCATGAGCGCCCTCACCAAGTCCCCCGCGTACGCCGCCCTCGTCGAGCACGTCGCCGCGCAGCGCGCGCGCGGCCAGACCCTGCGCGCCCTCTTCGAGGCCGAGCCCGACCGATTCTCGCGCATGCACGTCGAGGCCGCGGGGGTGTTCCTCGACTACTCGAAGAACCGCGTCACCGACGAGACGCTCTCCCTCCTGTTCGCCCTCGCGCGCCAGGCCGACGTCGAGGGCGCGCGCGACCGGATGTTCTCCGGCGCGAAGATCAACGTCACCGAGGACCGGGCGGTCCTCCATACGGCGCTGCGCAACACGAAGGGTGCACCGGTGCTCGTCGACGGGAAGGACGTGATGCCCGACGTCCTCGGGGTGCGCGCGAAGATGCGCGCCTTCGCGAACGACCTCCATGCGGGCGCGTGGCGGGGGCACACGGGCAAGACCATCACCGACATCGTCACCATCGGGATCGGGGGGTCCGATCTCGGGCCCGTGATGGTCACCGAGTGCCTCCGGCCCTTCTGGAAGGGCGTGACGCCCCACTTCGTCTCCAACGTGGACGGGACGCACATCGCCGAGGTCCTCCGGCGCGTGGACCCGGAGCGCACCCTGTTCATCGTCGCGTCGAAGACGTTCACCACGCAGGAGACCCTCACCAACGCCGAGACCTCGCGCGCGTGGCTCCTCGAGCGGCTGGCGGCAGGGCCGGAGGCCGTCGCGAAGCACTTCGTGGCCCTCTCCACGAACGCGAAGGAGGTCGCCCGCTTCGGCATCGACACGGCCAACATG
>SXNL01000325.1 GCA_005777185.1 Myxococcales bacterium | reverse complement strand
TCCCCGGCGCCTTCCGCGATGTTGAGGGGGATCGAGGCGACAGCTCGCCGAAGTTGATCGCTGAGGTAGGCGCGGCCCCTCGGAAAGCGGTCCGCGAGCTGGTCCGCCCCCGCCACCAGCTCGATGCTCGCTCGGTAGACGTCGAGTCGCTCATGTTCGAACCCGTCCATGCCCGCCAGTCGGCACGAACCGCGGGTTCGTTGCGCAGGAATCGGGCTCGGGCTCGGGCTCGGCCTCGGGCTCGAAAATGAGGGGATTCCTCAGCGCGAGGGGACGAAATATCTCGGAGGGGTTGATCGTTTCCCGGTGACCACGCCACAGAGAGAGAGACCAGGCGTCCCATGACCCATGCTCCTTACTCCTCCTTCACACACCCGGGTTTCGAGGGCGCCGAGATGCCCCCTCGCGGCCCCCGTGCAGCTCCGCCCGTCGAGAGCGGCCGCGAGCGCGCGGGCTTCGAGAGCGGCGTCTTTCGCCGGCGTCCGCGCAGCGCGACGCAGGCGCGGATCCTGCTCGCCGATCCCGACCTCGCCGTGCGGACGCGCGTGGGCGCCGCGCTGACCCATCGCGGCTACGATGTGGTTTTCGCGACCACCGCGCAGGAGGCCGCCTCCCACCTGCTCGACGGGCTCGATCTCGTCGTCTCCTCGTTCGACCTGTCCCACGCCGCGTTCGGGAGCGCCCCCGTGATCGCCCTGGAGCGCCCGGTCGTGATCGACCAGGTGCTCGACCACGTGCTCGCCGTGCTGATCGAGGCGGTGATGTGCGAGTCGAGCGACTTCGACGCGACGGACGTCTGAAGAGCGGGAGGCGGGCGGCAGACAGCGGACCTCGACCGCGGTAGGCTTCGTCTCCCTGGAGGTGTGACGTGACCCATCCCGCCCTGCGATCCCTGCGCGTTCCACTGCTCCTCGCCGCCACGGCGTGCTCGTCCTCCACGACCACGGCAACCTCCACGACCGCCACCGACGGGGGCACCACGACCGCCGCCGGCGACGGCGGCGTGACGACCACGGCCGACGGCGGCGTCACCGCGACCGGCCTCCACGATCTGACCACGTGCACCACGAGCATCGCCGCGGACGCGCCGGCGTTCTACAAGAAGTTCTTCAAGTGCGTCACCGTCACGACGACGGCCGACGGCGTGAACGTCGCGTACAACGGGCTGCCCCCGCACAAGTCGTACTACTACGGCCAGGGCAACGTGAACTTCGCCGACTTCGACACCTCGCGCGGCCCCACGTACAAGCCCAACCCCAACAAGATCGTCGGCAGGACGCGCACCGTGAGCGTCCCCTCCGCGCCCGTGTCGCGTGGCCTCACGATCACGCCGGCCATGGTCGACCGCAAGGCCGGCACCAACCCCAACGAGTACCGCATGGGCGCCGCCGGCGTCGCGATCGACTCCGTCGTCATCTTCAACGACCAGGCCGCCGGGCAGGACAACATCGACGACGAACGCTTCACCTTCGACAGCTACGACGCGCACCCCGCGCCCAGCGGCGAGTACCACTACCACACGACGTCACCGGGCCCCCTCGAGGTGCTGAAGGCGCTCGGGTTCGCCACGACGACCAAGCCCGGCGACGCGGAGGTCGAGCTCTACGGTGTCATGTGCGACGGCGCCCTCGTGCTCGGCTGCACCGAGCTGGACGGCAAGGCGCCCGACGGCGCGACCCTCGACGGCCAGAACGGGCACGTCACCGACATCGTCGACAAGGACGGCGTCACGCACTTCACCGGGCGATACCACACGCACGTGTGCCCGAAGCTGTTCACCACGCACAAGTACACGCCGGAGATCCAGTTCTACTCGACCTGCACGGTGAAGTAGGCCAGCGCCCTCGGGCCACCCTCTACTTCACGGTGCGTGTCCGCACCTCCGCCGACGACTTCCACTCGCGCGCCCACGGCACCTTCCGGTCCATCTCCTCGTCGTGGAGAAAGCCGTAGAGCTTCTTCCGGCCGCCGAAGGGAGGATCGAACGTGAGGCACGCGTCGAAGGGCGGCCTGTCGTCGCACGACTCCACCTTGAACTTCACGTCGGCCTTGCGCTTGTCGTGCAGGAAGGTGACGTCGAGCCTGTCCTTCTGGCGCTCGAACTCGAAGATCTCGAGCGTCGATCGGTATGCGGAGCCTTTGTCGGTGATGCCGATGCCGCCACCGAAGAAGATGACGATCTCGATCTCGTCGTTGCGCTTCTCCGGGTACCTGTCGAACCAGACGTGACCGAGGATGAGGCGCGGCGCCTTGTCGGCCTCGTCGCCCTCCGAAGGGCGCGGATCCGTCCGCGTCGGCTCGCCCTTCGTGGCGGTGCCGGCCGGGGGCGACGCGTCCCGCCGCGGACCCTTGAGGTAGAGCGCGCCCGCGAGGAGGGCTCCGAGGACGGTGACGGCGGCGACCTTCTGGACGAGGGACTTCTGCATGGACGCTCTCCGGGCGGGCCGACACTCTACGCTTGGCTCGGCCCCGGTCTTCCAGGAAAGATCAGCGGATGCGCGTGGTCTCCCACCGGTCGAGGAGATCGTCCCCCGCGATGCCACCCGCCGTGGCCTTGAGGCCGTACGCGGTGAGGCTCATCTTCTTCTCCTCGAGCGAAAGCATGCAGTATACACCCACCCGACCCGTCGGCGCGTCGAAGCCCGCCGCCGCGGCGCGGTACGGCACGACGCCCGAGCCGTAGCCGTACGGGGGCGCTCCCGCGCCGGCGCAGATCACGTACGTCGTGCCCTCCGGGTCCGCGACCGGGAGGCCCGCCGGATCGTCGCCCGGGCGGATCGGCACCGTGCGCTCGTACTCGTGATCGTGTCCGGTGATCACGAGGTCCACGCCGAACCGGCGGTACACGGGCGCGAGCACGCTACGCGCCTGGGCGAGGTCGCTGTCTCCGGCATGCGAGGACGTCGAGTAGAGCCCGCGGTGGTGCACGACGACCACGAACGGCGTCTCGGTACGCGCCACCTTCGCGAGATCCTTGTCGAGGAACGCGCGGATCGCCCGCGCTCGGTCCGAGCCGAGGTCGGTCGCGATCGGCTGGTCGTCGATCACCACGAAGTGCGCGCTCCCCGCGTCGAAGCTCGCGAAGCTCTCCTGGTAGAGGCCGTCTCCGGGGAGGGCGACGTTGGCGAAGTAGCGCGCGTGCAGGTTCTCGTGGTTGCCCGCCGCGAAGAGGATCATCTGCTGCGAGAGCGTCGGCTCGGCCGCATCGAGCCAGGTGTTCCACAGCGAGGAGTAGGCGCCGATCGACACCAGGTCCCCGCTGAAGAGCTGGAACGCCGGCTTCGCCTCGCGCATCCGCTGCTGGACGAGCTGCCAGATCTCGACGTGGTCGCGGGCGTCGCCGCTCACGCCCACGGTCATCGTCTTCCCGTCCGGCACTGTGAAGAAGGACGACACGGGGCTCCACTTCTCGAAGCCGTCGGGGCCGCCACCCACGCGATAGAACCACTTGCGGCCCGGCGCGAGCCCGCACAGGTGGACCTCGTGCATGTAGGTCTCCGGCTCGTTGGCTCCGAGGCCCTTCGGGGAGGGCGTCGTCCACGCGTGACCGGTGAGCGTTCGCGTGAGCGCGTCCGGCGCCTCGCCGAACTCGATCTTCGTCGCGCGCGTCTTCGCCTTCGTCTCCCAGAGGATGACGGCGCTCGTCCGTGGATCGGCGTAGCCGCGCACGCCGCGCTCCGTCCCGCCGCCGAGGCCCACGCGCGGGCGGAGCGGGATGTCCCCAGGATCGCGCGGATCGTCCTGCGCGTACTCGATGAAGGCCTCGTTCGGCGTGACGACGTACCCGCAGCCCTCGGGGAGGTACCGGAACGGCGGGGCCTGCGGCGCGTCGGTCAGCTTGCGGGGCGTCCGCTCCTCGCACGCCACCCCCAGGCCGGCGGCGACCGGGAGGAAGACCGCGACGAGCACGGCCACCATGGAGCTACGCGATGTGGACACCTCGCCTCATTGTACCACGTCCGCGACGGGTTGCTGCTCGGTCGTGGCCGCGGCCGGGGGCTCCCCGAAGACCCCCTCCCACCGCGCGATGACGCACGCGGCGAGGCCGTTGCCCGTGAGGTTCAGCGCCGATCTCGCCATGTCCATGATCTCGTCGACGGCGAGGATCATGGCGACCCCCGCTTCGCCCGGCAGCCCGAAGCTGCCGCACGTGCCTGCGATGATCACGAGGGTCGCCCGCGGCACGCCGGCCACGCCCTTCGAGGTGAGCATGAACGTGAGCATCATGGCGATCTGCTGCGCGATCGACATCGGCTTGCCAGCGGCCTGAGCGATCGTCATCGAGGCGAGGACGAGGTAAAGCGTCGAGCCGTCCAGGTTGAAGGAGTAGCCCGCCGGGATGACGAAGCTCGCGACCCGCCGCGGCACGCCGAAGGCCTCCATCTCCTGGAGGAGCTTCGGTAGCGCGGCCTCGCTCGACGCGGTGCTGAACGCCGTGATCGCCGGATCCTTGATGTGCGCGAAGAAGCGCCGGATCGGGATCCGCGCGAGGCCCATCACGGGGAGGAACACCAGCACGAGGAGCAGGCCCAGGGCGAAGTACAGGCTCGCGACGAGCACCGAGTAGCTCTTCAGGAGGTGGAAGACCGCCGGCCACCCCTTCATCACGACGCCGCCCACCGGGTGCCCGGCCGCCATGTGGCTCACGTTGTACGCCATGGCGCCGAAGACGCCGAGCGGCGTCAGCTTCATCACCATCCCCGTGTACTTGAACATCACCTGCGCGACGCCCTCGAAGAACGCGAGCACGGGCTTGCCGCGCTCGCCCACCTGCGTGAGCGCCACGCCGAAGAGGCTCGCGAAGATGACCACCGGCAGGATGTCGCCCTCCGCGGCGTGCTTGATCAGGTTGGAGGGGAAGGCGTGCAGGGCCGTGTCCCAGCCGGTCTTCGGGCTCGCGAGCTGCACGTGGGCGTCGGCCTTGAGGGGCAGATCCGCGCCCGGCTGCCACCAGTTCGCCACGAGCAGGCCGAGGAAGAGCGCGATCGTCGTCACGACCTCGAAGTAGACGATGGCCTTCAGGCCCATGCGGCCCACGGCCTTGAGATCGCCCGTCTGCGCGATGCCGACGACGATCGTCGACACGAGGATCGGGACGATCACGCTCTTGATCAGCGCGATGAACGCCTTCGAGAGGAACTGGAAGAAGAGGAACGCCTGCGGATGTTCGTCCTGGGGCAAGACGCCGCCCAGGAGGACGCCGAGCAGGAGGCCCACGAAGATGTGGAGCGTGCTCGACCGCCACCAGGGCCGCGCCGGTGTCGCGCCCGCGACCGTGGCGCCGCGGTACGGGCCTCCCTCCTCGATCTTCATCCCGCGACGCGCTCCGTGCGCGCGGGGGTCGCGCGGGCCGCGCCGGTGTCGCGCCTGTGCTGCTCGGCCAGTGCCCGGATCGCGTCGAGGCAGCGATCCGCGGCGCGCTTGGCGGTCGTCGCCCGGATGCCGCGCGCGCGCAGATCCGCGAAGTCGAGCGGCGCGCCGAAGTACAGGCTCGTGGGGTGATCCTCGGGCGCGGTGATGTTCTTCTTCATCTCGGACGCGATGCTGTTGCCCGTTCCGAGCGCGAAGACGGGGATCACGCGCACCTCCGGATCCGCGCACAGGGCGAGACGCCCGGCGCCGGGCTGCGCGGGGAGGAACGCGTAGGGGTCGTCGGACTTGTTGCGCGTGCCCTCGGGGTGGATGCCGACGATGGTGCCGGGCGTGTTCAGCTCCGCCACGCACCGGTCGATCGCCCAGTTGTTGAACGTGCCGCGCGACCCGTCGCGCAGGATCGGCGGGAACATGCGCATGGCCGACATCGAGAGGTTCACGAGCGGGCCCGCCGGGTGATCGTAGAAGAACGTGGAGCGCGTCGGAAAGAAGATGCGCTTCGGGAACTTCGTGCGCCAGAAGAGCACGGCCGTGATCGTGTAGAAGTCGAAGAACGACCTGTGGTTCGCGACGAGGAGGACGCGGTCCTTGCGCGAGGTGGGCTCGAGCGCGTCGAGGCCGACGATTCGGAGGCGCCGGCCGCAGCACGAGTAGATGAGCGAGCCCATCACGACCGACAGGTACACCTCGCTGAAGCGGGTGAACCGGGGGCGGGCCATGTAGTCCCCGATCTCCAGGGCGAGGCGCTCCGTCCTCGAGAGCACCTCCAGCTGCTCGCGGGTCGGTCGCACGTCGGCGTCATAGCCGAGAAACGCAGGGGGGTCGACCGGTGTGCCACGTGGGCGCCCGCGCGGGGCGGTCTGGGCTAGTTGTGCCAGTGGCACAGAACGCGCCCCCCCGATCAGCCCCCACGCGGGGGGAAGGGACTCGAGTGCAATGATTTCGCGCCTTTTCGTGCTGGCTCGCGGGTTGCTTTATACGGAAGTCGAACCACAATCAGGAGATATGAAGATGCGAGCGAAGACAGCCCTGGTGTTTCTGAGCGCGATGGGCGCGGCGGCCGCCGCCGTGGGGTGCTCGGCCGGAAAGCCCACCGAGAACACGGACACGTCGGAGGCCACCCTCGTTCGCGTGCAGTCGTGCAGCGAGCTCGAGTCCTACCTCAAGGCCGACGCCGCGTACCGGATGAACAGGCAGATCGATCGCCAGATCGAGTCGATCCGCGTCGGCTGGGGCTACGGCTACAGCTCCGGGTCGCGCGAGAGCGCGCCGATGTCGGCGGGCTCCGCTACCGACTCCAAGGGCGCGTCCCCCGCGCCGAGCTCGGGCCCGACCTCCTCGGGCGCGTCCGACTTCTCCACCACGAACACGCAGGTCAAGGGCGTGGACGAGGCGGACTTCGTCAAGACGGACGGCAAGTACATCTACCTGCTCCACGGGCAGGAGCTGAAGATCATCAACGCGTGGCCGACCGCGTCGATGGCCGTCGAGGGCAGCGCCAAGATCGAGGGCGCCCCCACCGAGATGTTCGTCGCCGACGGCAAGGTCGTCGTCTTCTCGCAGACGAACGGGTACTCGCTCTTCGGCGCGGCCGGCGTGAAGCCGCACGCGGTGGAGAGCGACGGCGGCGACTCCGACGACAGGCCCAGCACAGCCGTCCCCGGCGGCGGCGGCGGCGGTCCCTCGCCCGATCCGTACGTCCCCGTGACGAAGGTGACCATCCTGAACCTGGTGGGCACCACCGCCACCGTGGCGCGCGAGGCGTACTTCGAGGGCGGCTACAAGACTTCGCGGCGGGTGAACGCACACGTGCGCGCCGTCCTCCAGGGCGGCCACCACGGCCCGAGCCTGCCGACGTGGGTGTCGAAGCCCTCCGCGAAGATCATGTACACCAGCAGCGGCATCACGGAGGAGTCGAAGGCGATCATGATCGGCGACCTCGAGGCGCTCCGCTCGAAGAACCTCGCGAAGCTCGCGGCCGCGAAGTACGCCGACTGGCTGCCGTTCGAGTTCGAGAGGACCGGCGCCAAGGTCACTGCATCCCTCCCTTCTTGCAGCGGCTTCTACGTGCCGACGGTCGGCTCCACCACCTGGGGCATGACGACGGTGGCCGCCCTCGAGATGACGGGCACGGCCGCGCCCAAGACCTCGAGCATCCTCGGGCAGGCGGACGTGGTGTACGGCTCGACCGATGCGCTGTACCTGTCCGGGCACGCCTACGTGGACATGCCGATGTGGGGCTGGGGCGGCGGCGTCGTGTCCAGCGGCACAGCGGAGGTGGGCCCGTCGACGCCTCCGAGCGCGGGCTCGGGCAGCGTCGGGACGAGGACCGTCCCGGTCAAGCCGCCCCCGTTCGCGTGGAAGAGCCTCACGCGCTCGCACATCCACAAGTTCGACTTCAAGGCCGACCCCACGTTCCCGAGCTACCTCGGCTCGGGCTCGGTGGACGGCACGGTGCTGAACCAGTTCTCGATGGACGAGCACAACGGCAACCTGCGCGTGGCGACCTCGACGCAGTTCACCAACGGCTCCGAGTGGAAGCAGAACAACCGCCTCACGGTCCTCGGCCAGTCCGGCTACAAGCTCGCCAAGGTGGGCTCCATCCCGTCCCTCGCGGAGGGCGAGCGCATCTACTCGGCGCGCTTCATGGGCGGCAAGGGCTACATCGTGACGTTCCGCCAGGTGGACCCGCTGTTCTCGCTCGACCTCACGAACCCGGCCGCGCCCGTCGTCACCGGCGAGCTCAAGATCCCCGGCTTCAGCGAGTACATGCACCCGATCGGCCCGAACCACCTCCTGACCATCGGCCGCGACACGAAGACCGATCCGGTGACGGGCCGCACCACCACGAACGGTCTCGCGCTCCAGATCTTCGACGTGACGAACCCGACGGCCCCCGCCCTCGCGCACAAGTTCGTGTACAGCCCGGCGTCGTACGGGTACTCGGAGGCGGAGAGCAACCACAAGGCGTTCACGTGGTTCGCGGAGCGCAACCTCCTCGCGTTCCCCTACTACTCGTCGGGCGCCGGCGGGACGAAGAGCGGACTCGAGATCTTCCGCGTGAACACCGCCACCGGCTTCCAGCGGCTCGGCGCCATCGACCACAGCCCGCTCGTGAAGACGCCCTCGGGGTTCTGCGGGTACTGGGATCCGGCGGTGAGGCGCGGCATCTTCCTCGAGAACATCGCCTACGCGGTCTCCTACGGCGGCATCGTGGCGAAGGACGTGAACGACCTCGGCAGCCCCGGGACGACGCTGAGCCTGCCGGTGCCCTCGTTCTACTACCCGTACGGCTACGGTGGCCCGGCCTGCGCCCCCGGCGGCTGACAGGTTCGAGGGGGCTGAGAGGCCCCCTCGAGCTCCCCACGTCGCAACGCCCTCGCCCGGACACCGGGCGGGGGCGTCTTTCATTTCGCGACCTCGCCGCGTAGCCTGGGACCATGGAAGACGTGCTCGTCCCCTGTGAAGGTTGCGGTCGCCACCACCGGTCCACGGAGGCCGCGTGCCCGTTCTGCGATCGGCCGGCGACGCCTCGCGGGACCAGCGCCCCTCCCGCGCGGAGCGAGCGCCTGTCGCGCGCGGCGATGATCCTGCTCGGCGCGGCCAGCCTGGCCGCGTGCGATCGCGTGAAGGACAACTCGAGCGGCACGGTCGTGCAGCCGTACGGCGCCCCCTACATCCCGGAGGATGCTGCGGCGCCGGGGGTCACGCTGTACGGCGCGCCGCCGACGCCGAACGTGAGCGACGCGGGTGAACCGCCCGCTCCACCGGCGCCGCCCGACGCACGCGAGCGGATGAAGAAGAAGTGACGGCGGTCGGCGGACGGCCGACCGCGGACCGCAGTCGCATCCCACCTCACCGCAGAGACATCCCGGATCCAACGAGACGATCCGCCGGCCGCGTCCGCGCGGCTCGATTACATGTTTGTTCACACTTTTTCGCTGGCACCCGAATTGCTGCACGACGGGGCATGAAGCCACTTCGCACATCCGTCCTCCCCGTCCCTCCTCCCCACAGCGACATCCCGCCTCCCCCGCCCTCGGTGGTCGAGGCAGCGGCCGACCTCGACGAGGAGCTCGGACGCGAGTGGATGCTGAGGCGTGCGAGCGAGGCACCGCCTTCGGGTCCGCGCCTCATCGAGTAGCAAGCGAACACGCCAGACACCCGGGCCCGTGCGCGCGAGTTCGGGTAGCCTCACGGGATGCCGCGCTCGACCGGTCCGCGATCGTTCTGGGCCTGGGGATACGAGGACCGCTTCCCCTCCGGGGAGGCGCGGCGGAGACTTCGCGATCGCGTGACGATGATCCTCGGCGGGGGTGTCGAGGAGCGTCCGCTGCCCACGTTCGAGGAGATCCGGCTGCGCACCCCGGGGGGAAAGGTGCCCACGGCGCTGGCGGCGTTCGCGAGGGACGACGCCCGCGAGCGCGCGCTCCACACGTACGGACGCGGCTTCCCCGATCTCGTGCGCGGCTTCTCGGGGGACTTCCTGGCCGCTCCCGACTTCGTGCTCTTCCCTCGCGACGAGGACGACGTGACGCTGGCCATGAAGGTCTGCGAGGACGAGGGCATCGCGCTCGTCCCCTTCGGGGGCGGGACGAGCGTCGTCGGCGGCGTGGAGCACGCGCCGGACGCCCGGCGGCGCGCGACGCTCGATCTGGGGCTCCTGTCGGGCGTGCACGAGATCGATCGCGCGTCGCTCGCCGCACGCATCGGCGCGGGGATGAGGGGCCCCGCCATCGACGCGGCGCTCGGCGAGCACGGGCTCACGCTCAGGCACTTTCCCCAGAGCTACGAGCACTCCACCCTGGGCGGCTGGATCGCGACGCGCGCGGGTGGGCACTTCGCGACGCTGTACACGCACATCGATGACCTCGTGGAGAGCGTGCGCATGATCACGCCGCGCGGACCGCTGGAGACGCGCCGCCTCCCCGCGTCGGGCGCCGGCCCTTCCCCCGAGCGGTTCGTGCTCGGCTCCGAAGGGACGATGGGGATCATCACCGAGGCGTGGATGCGCGTGCGTCCGGTGCCCTCGCACCGCGCGTCGGCCAGCGTGTGCTTCCCATCGTGGGACGACGCCGTGGCCTCGGTGCGCGAGCTCGCACAGAGCGGCCTCTACCCGACGAACGCGCGCCTCCTCGACGCCCGCGAGGCGCTCATCCACGAGGTCGCGACCGACGGATCCTGCGTGCTCCTGCTCGGGTTCGAGTCACACGACCACGCGCTCGAGCCGTGGATGTCGCGCGCGCTCGCGATCACGGCCGAACGTGGCGGCGTGGTGAGCTCCGGTCCGACGTACGTGGCGGCGGGCGCGCGCACGCACGAGGTCGACAGGGCGAGCGCGGAGGCGGCCTGGCGGCAGGCCTTCTTCGACGCGCCGTACCTGCAGAGCGCGCTGGTCGCGATGGGCCTCGTCGTGGACACGTTCGAGACGGCGTGCACGTGGTCGGCGTTCCCCACGCTCCACGCCGCGGTGGTGCGCGCCGTGAAGACGGCCTTGAAGGAGGCGTGCGGGGGCGGGCTCGTGAGCTGCCGGTTCACGCACGTGTATCCGGACGGGCCGGCGCCGTATTACACGTTCATGGGCGCGGGCCGGCCTGGCGAGCAGATCCGTCAGTGGTCGCTCGTGAAGCAGGCGGCGTGCGGGGCGCTGATCGAGCACGGAGCGACGATCACGCACCACCACGCGGTGGGGCGCGTGCACCGCGAGGGATGGCACCGCGAACGACCTCCGCTCTTCGGCAAGGTGCTCGAGGCGGCGAAGCGGGAGCTGGATCCGGCGGGGATCCTGAACCCGGGCGTGCTCCTGTAGGGGGCCGGGGAACGGCGCCGGTCCGCGCTCAGTACGGTGACGGGTTCGCGGGGCTGCAGAGAGGCGCCACGCCCAAGGGTGCAATCTTCAGGTACTCGATGTCCTGGTGCCGGCAACCAACCCAGATCTTCATGTTCTTGGGCTCGTCCGTGGCGACGCAGCCGGAGGTCGCCGCGGGCGAGGCCTGGTAGTCGGCGTTCGAGAAGAGCGCGAAGGCCTCGTCCACCTTCGCGCGGAAGTTCGCCGGGCTCAGCACCGTCGCGTCGAGCTCGACGATGCGCGCCCAGATCTCGTCCTTGAACGCGTGCGTGAACGCGTCCTTCAGGATGTTCATGCCCGCCCCGCCGCCCACGCTGCTCCCGTAGTAGAACGACGCCATCGTCCCCTTCGACGTCCACGCGTTCTGGTCGCCGAACTCGCGGTCGCGGTCGACCGCGATGAGGACCCACCGCTTGTCCGTGGACCGGCGGTACATGAAGTGGTTGTGGACGCTGTCGTCCCACGTCTGCGACCAGCTCTTGAGGAGGATGTAGTCGCGGAGCTTCGCGTAGTCCCAGTTCGCCTTGAACCACGTGCGCATGGGCTCCCAGTCGCCCGAGGCGAGGGCGGCCGTGCGGAGGGCATTGAGCTGCTCGATCATCGTCCGGATCATCGCCGGGCCGGCCCACCGGTGCGTCCCGCGCTCGTACGTGTACTCGTAGCGCTGATCCACGGTCCAGTTCGGGCACGCCGTGCTCAACGGGAGCACCGACTCGTTGGCGGGGCCCCACGGGCCCTCGACCGAGCCGCCGTTCCCGTCGGCCTTGAAGAGGTCGCCCAGCCGTTCGCCGGGGGCGCGGTAGCGCTTCATCATGTCGCCGTCGATGCGCTCGAGGTCGAGCATGTAATGGTAATAGCCGCCGTTGATGTTCACGCGGCCCCAGCGGAAGGCGATCTGCGTGGGGATCCCGATCTGGGGATCGCCGAAGATGCGTTCGCCCACGGCCTCGGCGAGGCCGGGGCACCCCGAGTTCAGCTTGTGCAGGGTGATCTTGCCGCGCTTGCCCTCGAACCTGGCGTAGGAGGGGAAGTCGACCTTCCACGACAGGACGACGTTCGACGGGCGATCGGGTAGCGGGTTGATGGTCGTCTTCGCGGGCTGGAACGCGACCCCGTTCAGGCGGTTCCAGCGGCTGCCCTGGTAGCGGGTGAAGACGTCGTGGACGACGCCCTCGAACACCATCACCGCGGGCACGGTCTGGTCCCAGGACTCGCGAAGGAGACAGCGGTTCGCGGGTGCGGCGGGGTTGCCGCCCGCCGTGACCCGGCGGGCGTCGGTGCCGGCGGGCTCGTAGGTGTTGTCCCACATCTGGGTCCAGTCGGCCTGGTGGATGAAGAGGTAGTAGCTCTGCGCCGTGGACGTGGCGCCGCCCGGGAGGATCGCGGGGGGCGTGACGAAGTACGCGTGCCACTCCAGCGGATCGGACCGACGCGGGGAGATCGTCTCGCGGCCTGCGCCGCGGTCCCCGCGGATGCGGTAGCGCACGATCGCGTTGTTCGGCTGGGGGGGCAGCGTGGCCTCGAAGGCACCGCCGTTCGCCGTCAGGGGGACGACCGACCTGGGCTCGTCCGTGACCTGCAGATCGTCGACCCAGTACTCGAGCTCGGGCTTCGAGATCTTCCCGAGCTTCGAGAAGGTGACCGAGATCGTGACGCTGTCCGCGCTCCGGATGAGCTTCTCCTTCCCGGAGCCCTTCACGGTGAGGGCCGTCACGATCCCGGGCGGTACCGTCGCGGCGCTCGCGTTCGCCCTTCCGGGCGTCGCGCCGTCGAGCGGCGACGGGGCCCAGTTCGAGATCTCGGGCGAGGGGAGATCGGCGCTCACGCGCTCGAGCGAGTGGCCCATGTACACGTGGTCCACGCTGCTCCTCGGGGGCGTGAGGCGCTCGAGCCACTTGTCGTCGGCCCCCATCGCGTCGGCGGCGATCGGGTACGGGAACGCCGCCTTGTAGCTGACCTCGTCGATCGTCTTCTTCTTGTCGTCGAACAGCGAGAGCGTCGTGCCGCCGTTGTCGAGGTTGCCGGCGTAGTCGCCGAGGACGTCGCCGATCTTCAGGCCATACTTGGCGACCGCGACGAGGGCGACCTTGTTCTTCGCGACCACCACGTAGCCGTTCGGCTGGATCGTCGTGCCGGCGGGGAACGTGTAGTCCACGGCCTCGTTCCCGGTGCTCGCGAGCCGCCAGCCGGAGACGTCCTTCGGCGCGCGGTCGTGGTTGTGGATCTCGATGAACTCGTGGTTGTCCTCGAGCGCCTTCTCCGCCACGGGGTGGTACATGATCTCGGAGATCACGACGGGACCGGGCACGGGCGGAGGCGGGGGCGGGGTCACGGGTCCGGCGTCGGGCTCGGGCGTGCTGCCAGCGTCCACCGCTGGCTCGCCACCGCCGTCGTCGGTGGGCGGAGCCGCGGGGGCGTCCCCTCCCGTTCCACAAGCGATCGCTACGATGGCCGCTGCTGCCGCGAGCGAGAAGGAGAAGGTGGTGCGCATCGTCGTCCCCTGGGTGACGGAGAGGTCCAGGTTCGATGGTAGCCGGTCTCACGTGCCCTCGCACGCGGAAAGGCGCGCGCGCGGTCGCGCGGGCAGCGGTCCGCCCTTCGCAAGCCGCGGCGGGCGCGTGGAACGCCCAGGTGGCCGTGGGCGCCTCTCCGCGCCGGGAGGCGGGGCAGCGTCCCCGATGTCCCACTTCGAGACCACGATCGGGTGCGTCGCCTGGCTCGATGGCCAGTGGACGTGACCCTTCAGTCGACGCTGGGTGTCCCGCCCATCTCCTTCAGGATGTGGTCACCGCCATCCACCGCGTCGAGCAGCCACTCGACGTACCGGATGTCCACGTGGATGGACCGCGTCAGCACCGGGTCGAACACCCAGTCGGACGCGATCGCCTCGTAGTTGCCGTCGAACACGAGCCCCGTGATCTCGCCGCGCGTGTTCAGCGTCGCCGAGCCCGAGTTGCCGCCCGTGATGTGCAGGTCCGCGAGGAAGTCCACGGGGACCTCGCCGTACACCGGGTCGACGTACGGGCCGCGCTTGCCCTTCTTCACGGCGTCGAGGAGCGCGGGGGACGCCTCGAACGGGTCCTTGCCGGTCGCCTTCCTCGGGATCTCCGGGAGCAGCGTGAAGGGCAGGTGGACGGGCGCGTCGGGGGCGGGTCGGTAGCCCTTCACGGTGCCGTAGGTGAGGCGCAGCGTGCCGTTCGCGTCCGGCGCGAGCTCCTTCCCGACGAAGCCGCGAAGGGCCTCGAAGTAGAGGGGCTTCAGGAGCGCGCGGCTGCCCGAGTGACGATCGTTGCGCTCCTCCATCTCCTTCTGGAGGGGGCGCAGGGCGAGGGCGAGATCGAGGAGCGGGTCCTTCTTCTTCCTCAGGTCGGCCGTCGTGGCCTTGTCGAGGAGCTCCGCGCGCGTCTTCGGATCCTCGAGCGTCGTCGTCGCGTAGAGCGCGTCCACGGCCTTCGTGACGCCCTCCTCGCCGGCCTTGCCGAGGAGGATGCCGACGGCGGGCGAGCGCTCCGCGCCGGTCTTCCGGAGCGCGCGGCGGAGCGCCGTCGAGAGGAGCTCCCTGTCGAGCGCGCGGTGGTACCGCTTGTCGAGCGCCGCGAGCGCTTGCCTCTGGCGCGGCCAGTTTCGCTCCTGGTAGTCCGGATCGCGATCGGCGTCGGGCTTCGCGCGCTCCTCGGCCATCCGCACGATGGTGATCGCGGCCGAGAGGAGGCGCGGGAGCACGATCTCGGAGTCGAGCTGCGCGTCGGCCTCGAGGTGCTTCTCGGCCTCGGCCATGAGCTTCCTGAGCTCGTCGAACGTCGCACCGAAGCGCGCCTTCCGCGCCGGCTCCGCGGAGATCCAGGCGACGAGCCGTTCGTGATCCGCCTGCTTCTTCCGGAGGAGGCCGCCCTTCGTGAGCCCCTCGAGCTGCCCCTTCGTGTTGGTGAGGGCGTTGTTGAAGCCGCGCACGAGGGGCGTCGCCTTCTGCTGGATCTCCTTGTCGGTCTTGCCGAGCTTGTCCAGAACGGCGACGTACTCCTCGAACATGGCGAGGCGCCGCGGGTAGTGCAGCTCGACCGCCTGCCGCACCTCGTCGGCGGTCTTCAGCTGGCTGGTCCGCCCCGGGTAGCCCGCGACGAAGACGAGATCGCCCTGGGCGAGAGGCTTCGTCGCGAGCCGGAGCCGGTGCGGTGGCCGATAGGGGACGTTGTCCCTGGCGAAGTCGGCGGGCTTGCCGTCCTTGCCGACGTACGCGCGGAAGATCGCGACGTCGCCCGCGTGACGGGGCCAGCGCCAGTTGTCGATCTCGCCGCCGAAGCTGCCGACGCCCTCCGCGGGCGCGTACACGAGCCGAACGTCACGGATCTCGAGCTGCTCCACCTGGAAGAAGCGCGAGCCCTCGTAGAAGCTCCCGACCCCGCAGCGGGTGCCCGGGCGGCCCTTCTCGCAGGCGGCGACGAGCTCCTTGGTGCGCTTCTCGATCTCCTTGTGGCGCGCGCGGTCGTCCTTCACCTTCGCGAGATCCTTGCGGATCGGGTCGGTGACCTCGACGATGCGCTGCGTCACGAGGACGCGGGCGGTGGGCCCGTTCGAGCGCTCGTCCGCGCGCGTCCTCGCGACCCAGCCGTCGTGGAGGAGGTCCTCCTTCGGGGTGGAGTTGTACTGCAGCGCGCCGATCGAGCAGTGGTGGTTCGTGATGACGAGCCCCTCGTCCGAGACGAACGACGCCGAACAACCGCCCAGCGAGACGACCGCACCGAGGACGCTCGAGACCGGGTCCGACAGAAGCTTCGGGTCGAGCTCGAGGCCGAGCTCCTTCAGCTTCGCGGCGTGAGCGTCCATCTGCTCGGGCATCCACATGCCGCCGGGGTTCTGGTACGCGGACTCGGGGGGAGGGGCCGGGCGCGCGGGAGGCGCGGCGGGCGTGGAGGCCGGCGCCCTTGGCGGGGGAACGACCGGCGCGACGGGCGCGGGGGGATCGCCGCAGGAGGAGAGGAGGGAAAGGAGCGCGAGGAGGAGGGGTTGCGGGCGCACGCGGCGTGGATAGCACGGCCGCGGACAGGACCGCTCTCCTACCCCTCGATCGCCTTCAGCGCGCCGCGCGCGAGCCGCTCCACTTCCCGCGCGAGGGAGCCGGTGAGCGGCTTCGACGACCCGCCGAGCCCCACCACGTAACGCGCGAGCCGGTCGAGGGCAGCCGTCTCGATCGACACCCGGATGCCGCCGGGCACCTCCTCGGCGCGCATCCCCTCCATGAGGTTCCGCGCGACCCAGCGCGCGTCGGGATCGCACACGAAGAACGCGTGGAGCGCCGGCGCCGTGCCCTCGTGGAACCCGTCGAGGCTCTCACGCAGGAAGGCCTCGACGGCGTCGTCGGCCGCGTGGCGGTACGGCTCCGCCTCGTCGAGCCGCGCGTCCGAGACGCTCTCGACGCGGAACCACTTGATCGTCCCGCTGCGGTGGCAGGTCGCCACGAAGCGCGCGGGCGGGCCGACCCGCACGCGGTGGACCGACGCGTGGCGGGAGCCCTCCTTGCCGCTCGTCGCCGTGTAGTAGCGGAAGCGGAGCGACACCCTCCGCTCGGCCGCGTCCTCGAGCGTGGGGAGGTGCTCCTCCTCGCGCGCCGTCGATTCGGGTGCCACGATGTGCACGGCCCCGGATGGACGCGGGAGGGCGCCCCGAAGCGTCTCCACGAGGCGACCCCTCCCCTTGCTCTGAGGGAGCCGGAGGAGCTGGCGCAGGAGCTCCGTCACCTGCTCGCTCGTGAAGACCACCCCGCCGGGGTACCACTGCTTCGGGACGCTCCAGTACACGTGCGGGTGCTCGCGCTCCGAGGTCAGCGGGACCCCCTCCGACTGGAGCTCCACGAGGCGTTTGTGCAGCGCCGCGGTGGAGACCCCGACATGCCTCGCGAGGTCCGCCTGCTTCCATGTGCGGTGGTCGAGGAACGCCTTGAGGATGGCCACGATCGTCTCGGTGTTGCTGCGCTGGCCCACGATGGGCGCGAGCATCGCACCCCACAGGGAGCCCGAAAAGCCCCCCGTGAGCGCGGCGGGGCGTTACCCTGCGCCGTGGCCCCGACCCGGACCCCCACGCGACGCGGGCTCGCGGTGCTCCTCGACGAGATCCGAGCCTGCCGAGCCTGCGAGGCACACCTCCCGCTCGGCCCACGGCCCGTGCTCCGCGCCAGCGGGACGGCCCGCGTCCTCCTGGTCGGACAGGCGCCGGGGACCAGGGTCCACGCGTCGGGTATCCCCTGGAACGACCCCAGCGGCGACCGCCTCCGCGAGTGGCTGGACCTCGATCGCGACACGTTCTACGACGAGGGGGCCGTCGCGATTGTCCCGATGGGGTTCTGCTACCCGGGCAAGGGGCCCTCGGGTGACCTGCCGCCGCGACCCGAGTGCTCCGCGCTGTGGCACCCCCGCCTTCTGCCGCTGCTGCGGCAGGTCCGGGTCACCCTCCTCATCGGAAGCTACGCGCAGGCCTATTTCCTGGGCGATCGCCGCAAAGCGACCCTCACGCAGACGGTACAGGCGTTCCGGGACTACGCGGCCCAGGGGTTCGTCGTCCTCCCCCACCCCTCGCCCAGAAACCGCCTCTGGCTGAAGAAGAACCCCTGGTTCGAGCGGGACTGCGTGCCCATGCTGCGAGCTGCGGTGGCGGAAGCGCTCGCCGATCGTCGCCGCTGACCTGCCCTCCCCTTCCCACGGGCCGTCTCCTTGGCGTCTTTTTTTCGGGGCCGCGTCAGGCAGAGCGCCGACGCGCGTCCAAGAAGGGTCCGACGAATCGTGTCGGACACAGCCCACGTTCTTCTTCCGGAGGCCGTCCAGAGTTCATGTCCAGCGTGCCCGTCCTCGCCGAGGAGTCGCTCGGCGAGCTCATCTCGAGGATACAGGACGCCCTGCGCGCCGGGGACGAGGACGCCCTCGCGCGGCGGTTCGCGCGCCTGGCGGAGACGTGCCGCGGCTACACCGGGCTCGTCCGGAGCGTCGGCGTGAACCCGGCGGACGTGGCGGACGTGCTGCAGCAGATGCAGCTCAAGATGTTCGTGTGGCTGCGGGCGAACGCCTACCAGCGTGTCGAGAACGCCGACGGCTGGGTGTGGACGATCGCCAAGCGCGCGGCGCTCGATCACGTGCGGCAGCGCAAGGGGCGCCTGCAGGACGAGGAGCTCGCGAAGGCGCTGGAGGTGTCGGGCGTCCACGCGATGCGCGCCCTCCACGACGCGATCCACGCGGAGCGCGAGCTCGCGGAGATGGGCGCGCGCCTCCACGCGTACGTGCAGGCGTATGCGCTCGCCGCGCGCGCCGAGACGCCGCGCGGCTGGGAGCACGTGTACGCATGGTATTATCTCCGGGTCGAGGGTCGGCTCGCGCACGACGTCGCGGCGCTCGTCGGCGCCGAGCGGTTCGTGAACGGCGGGCGCGACGCGGTGTGGCAGTGGGCCGGCCGCGGCCGCAACGTCGTGCTCGCGCTCGCGGCGCGCGATCCGGACCTCTCGCGTGGCGCCGCCATGAGGGCGGCCGCGCTGGAGACGGGCTGACGCGTTCGCCCGCACATCCTGCGCCCGGCGCACGATCTTCGCGGCGCACGTCCCGTTGACGCGCGATCTTCGCGGGCACCGCGGGGGCACCGTTGTTGCTCCTCACCGCCGGGAGGAGATCCCAGCATGTCGACGAAATCGGAGCAGTACCGCGCGGAGGAGCAGCGCAAGGGCCCCGCGACGGCGAAGCGGAACAGGTCCGGCTCGAAGCCCGGCGTCGCGCCGGCGAAGCGATCGCGTTCGAAGACGCGGGCCGGAAAGAAGGCGACGTACGCCTACGAGCCCACGCAAGCGGGCAAGCGGCCCTCCCGCAAGTCGAGCCGGAAGAGCGCGAACCGGTCGAAGCCGGACGCGGCCTTCAACATCGGCGAAGAGATCGCGAAGACCCGGCCCACCGCCCGCTTCCGGAAGGACCGGGCGAAGGCCACGAAGACGAGAGGCTCGAAGAAGGCTGGAGGTGCGTCATGACGACAGCGCGAGATCTGATGACGGCGAAGCCCATGACCGTCCCGGAGACGGCGAAGGTCCGGCGGGCCGTGGAGATCCTGCAGGAGATGGAGATCCGCCACCTTCCCGTGGTGAACGCGACCGGCGAGCTCGTCGGCATGCTGAGCGATCGGGACCTCCGGTCGCTCGCGATCCCGTGGTTCGCCGGTCGCGAGCACACGGGCGAGATCCGCACGGCCCTCGAGGCGCGCGTGTCGAGCCTCATGAGCGGCGACGTCATCTCGGTCCAGGAAGAGACCGACGTGTCCGAGATCGTGGACCTCATGCTCGAGAACAAGGTCGGCGCCCTTCCGGTGACGGACGGCGACGGCGCGCTCGTCGGGATCATCAGCTACGTGGACGTGCTGCGCGCGATGGCGCGCGCGGCCAGCTGAGCACGCGCGAGTCGCGTCGCGGCGCCGAGGCCCCGCTCGGTGAGGCTGATCGTGCGCTGGAAGGCGACGGCCGAGAAGCCGTGCGCGACGGCGGCGACCAACGGGGGCGTCTCGTGGGTCCAGTACGTCCATGACGCGCGGCTCGTACCCCAGTACTCCAGGAAGATGCCGAGCGCGGCGCCACCGAGGAGCAGCGAGAGATCCTGCCGATCGTCCCTGGGGGTCGACGCAACCACGAGCATCGCGACGATCGCGAGCCACGTGGCGGGAGAGGTCCACGACGGGCGCGCGAACCACGTCATCCACGCGGTGAACGCGAGGAGCGCCGCCAGGGTGGCACGCCCCGCCTCACGCGGAAGCGCGGGCTCGACCGCGCGCGCGATCCGATCGATGGCGAGGGTGGCCACGGGCCAGGCGGGGATGATCCACAGCGGCGGCCGCTCGCGGGACGAATACGTCCACAGCTCCGTGGCCGTCCCCCACGCCTCGATCACGAGGCCGCCCACGAGGCCGACGACGACGCGCGGGACGTCGCGGCGCGCATCGACCCGCCAGCACAGGATCGCGGCCATCGCGGCCCAGATCGCGTACAGGAGCGCGTCGTTCGCGGAGAAATCGAACGCCTCCTGCCACCACCACAGCACGAACGCGCACGCGCACGCGAGCGCCGCGAGCGCGGCGAGGCTCCTCCGGTCGTAACCGGCGCGCAGCGTGGCGTTCATCGGCGCAGCATACCCCGCTGGCGCTCGTGACGCGCGACGGTCTTCGCGCTAGAGCGTGGGCGTGCTCCAACCTCTCGCGCGCATCGACGGCCCGCTCAGGCCCCGGCTCGCAGAGCTCCTCGCGACGTGTGGCCCGTGCTTGCCCGAGGGGGAGGCGATCGCGTCCCGCGGCCTGGTGCGCGTGCTCCAGAGCTCGGGCTCGCTCGTCTGGCTGGTCGTGGAGAGGGACCGCCCGGGCACCGTGTCGATATCCCTGCGGGTCCCGGTCATGGCGACGTGCTCCTGCTCCGGCAGCGGGGTCTCGCGGTGCGTCCACGTGGCGGCCGCCCTGTTTGCCCTCCTCCGTCACGATCCGGCCACGAGGCCCGAGCGAGCCGCAGCGGCCACCCCTGCCCCCCACGCCGTTCCCCCGGTCTTCCGGCACGCGCGCGCGTCGGCGCGGTTCTTCGAGCGGGTGGGCCTGTACGCCGGCGCGGCGATCTCGGGGCCCGCGGACGGAGGCTTCGCCCCATCGCTCGAGGTCTTCTGGAGCGCCGCGCGAAGGAGACCGGACCCGGCGGATCTCCTCCGTACGCTCGAGACGCAGGCCGCCGCTGTGGCGAGGACGATCGAGGCGCTCGCCACCTGGAGGCCTCCGCCGACCCCGGACCCGACGACGGCGTACGGACGCGTTCACGCGTTCCTCGGCGATCGCTACCTCGCCCTCGCGAAGGGCTGCGTCGTCCACGAGACGCTCCCCGGCCCGCTCGACGAACGCCACCCCGGCTTCGTCTTCGAGTACGACGCGCGAGCACGTTGCTACCGGGCGCGCGAGTGCGTGAGCGCGCTGCTCCAGCGACCCACGTTCTACGTGCTCCGCTTCCCCGAGTTCCCGAGCGAGATCCCCCACCTGCAGATGACGCCCGAAGGCGCGCGGATCGACGCGTGGGAGCTCTTCGTGCTTCGCGCGTTGCTCACGGAGCTCGCGGAGCCGAGCGCACCCGCGACGCTCGCGCTGCGGGCGGACATCTCGCGCCCGACGTGGGAGCGCGCGCTCGACCACCTGAGCGGCGCACCCGACGTGAAGGTGCTCGAGTGGGGCTTCGGCCTGCGCCCGAGCTACGGAGACGAGTGGACGATCCTCGCCTTCACCCGGCCGGCACCCGGCGGCGGGAAGGCGAAGGAGTGGAAGCGCGGCAAGGTGGCCGACCTCCTCGACCTCGGGGACGAGGACCTACGCGCGATCGCGCGCCTGGTGATGCTCGGGGAGCGTTTCCACCCGGGCACACCCCACGGGCACGAGCTGGTCCGCCTCCTCGCCAAGCAGCGGAACGTCATGATCCTCCAGGGGCAGAGATCCGCCAT
Source organism: Myxococcales bacterium (assembly GCA_005777185.1). Taxonomy (GTDB): domain Bacteria; phylum Myxococcota_A; class Polyangia; order Polyangiales; family Polyangiaceae; genus SXNL01. The sequence goes on along the minus strand of SXNL01000325.1, from coordinate 6,924 downwards.
GCGGGACGGCACGCCCGCGGCGCTCGCCGCGGAGGATCTCACGATCCGCTTCGAGCGCGGCCCGGCGGGCGAGCTCGTTCCCCGATTCTTCGCGGGGGGCTGGGACGTACCGGATCGCGCGCTCTCCGACCGGCCGTTCGGTTCGTTCCTGCACGGCGATCGCCTCGTCTCCTTCTTCGTCCCACCGCAGCTCCGGAGGTGGACGCGCCACGCATGCCTCGCCCAGCGGCCCGTGGAGTTCCCGCCCGAGGCCATCGAGCAGCTGGTCGACCGCCTCGAACCGCTCCTCGATGCGAAGATGGCTCATCTCCCGAAGGAGGCGCTCGGCGCGGAGCTCGAGCACGATCCGAGACCCGCTCTGCGCGTGGAGTGGGCCCCGGGCGGCGAGGCGCGGGTCGAGATCTTCGTGTCGGTGCGCGCGGACGCGCCGCTCATCCACCCCGCCTTCGGCGCGGTGATCTTCACGTGGCAGGATCGCGGCCGCCGCGTCTTCGTCGAGCGCGACTTCGCGCGCGAGACCGCGGTCGCCCTCCGCATGAAGGAGGAGATCGGGGCGACGCTCTCCTGGGAGCTCGCCCTTCCGCTGACGGGCGGCACGGGCTCCATCGAGGACTCGCTCGCCCTCGCCGCGTGGATCCGGGAGAACCCGCTCGGAATCCGCATCGAGGAGAAGCTCGGGAAGCCGCCGGCGGTGTTCTCGTGGAACGAGGCGAACAAGACGCTGAAGGTCCGCAAGGCGGGCGACTGGCTCCACCTCGAGGGCACCATCGCGTTCGGCGACGTGAAGATCACGCTCGGCGACATCCTCGAGGCCGCGCGCCTCGCGAAGCGCTACTACCGTGCCTCCGATGGCTCGTACCTCGAGCTGTCGAGCGAGGTGAAGAAGAACCTCGAGACGCTCGCGGCGGCCTCGGCGCTCGCGCGGACGCCGCGCCTCGCCGAGGACAACTCGGTCGTCCAGGTCCACGAGGCCTTCGTCGAGGCCGTGGCGAAGGACGCCGGGGCGCTCTTCGACCACGGATCGTTCGACGTCTTCGCCTTCGCCCACAAGCTCCACGGGAGCGACAGGAAACCGCCGAAGCCTCGCATCGAGAAGGGCGAGCTACGCCCCTACCAGAAGGAGGGCGCCCTGTGGATGCTGCGCCTCGCGCGCTGGGCGCCGGGCTGCATCCTCGCCGATGACATGGGCCTCGGGAAGACCATCCAGACAGCGGCGGTGCTGCTCGATCGCGGCAAGCTCGGCCCCGCGCTCATCCTCGCGCCCGCCTCCGTGACGTCGAACTGGATGAGCGAGCTGGCGCGCTTCGTGCCGTCCCTCGCCGCGCGCTGGTACAACGAGGACCGCGACGTCGACTGGAAGGCGCTCGGCAAGTGGGACGTCGTCGTCGTCTCGTACAACCTCTTCCAGCGGCGCGAGGAGCGGTTCCAGGAGACGCGCTGGAGCACGCTGGTGCTCGACGAGACCCAGTACCTGAAGAACCTCGCCGCCCAGCGCACCCGCCTCGCCCAGAAGCTGTCGCGCGATTTCACCATCGCCCTCACCGGCACCCCCATCGAGAACCACCTCGGGGAGCTCTACAGCCTGATGTTCCTGGTGTTCCCCGGACTCCTCGGCGACGAGCCCACGTTCCGCGAGCAGTTCCGGCGCCCGATCGAGGCGATGAAGGACACCGTGCGGATGCACGCGCTCGGCCGGCTGATCGCTCCCTTCCTGCTCCGGCGCACGCGCGCCGCGGTCCTCGACGAGCTACCGGCCCGCGAGGAGATCACCGAGAAGCTCGCCCTCTCCGCGCCCGAGAAGAAGGCCTACCTCGCGCTCCGCAAGGCCGTGGAACTCGAGTTCAGCAAGCGGCGGCGGTCCGACGAGCCATGGGCCAAGGTGCGCATCGCGCTCCTCGCGGCCCTCACCCGCCTGCGCCAGATGGCGTGCGACATCCGCCTCGTGGACAAGGGGTTCGAGGGGCCGTCGACGAAGATCGAGCGCTGCGTGGAGATCGCAAGGGAGCTCGCCAGCGAGGGGAACAAGGCGCTCGTCTTCAGCCAGTTCACCTCCTACCTCGACATGGTGGTCCCCGCGCTCGAGGCCGCGGGGCTCGCGGTGGCCACGCTCACGGGCGACACGCCGACCACGCGCCGGAAGGCGATCATCGACGCGTTCCAGGCCGGCGCGTACGACGTCTTCTGCGTGTCGCTCAAGGCCGGAGGGACGGGCCTCAACCTCACGCGCGCGAGCTACGTCATCCACCTGGATCCCTGGTGGAACCCGGCCGCCGAGGAGCAGGCGACCTCCCGGGCGCATCGGATGGGGCAGACCGCGCCCGTCACGGTGTACCGGCTGGTCGCGAACGGGACGATCGAGGAGGCCGTCCTCGCGATGCACGCCGAGAAGCGCGAGCTCGCGACGGCGGTGCTGGAGGGCAAGGGCGAGGCGCGCGAGATCACACCGCAGGAGCTCCTGGCGCTGGTGAGGTTCGATGGGTAGGGTGCCACCTGCGGCAGGCGGACAGGGGACGCGCGGGGTCCTCTACGGCCTCGCGGCCTACCTGATGTGGGGCCTCTTCCCGCTCTACTGGCCGCTCCTGGCGCCCGCGCCGGCGACGGAGATCCTGGCCCACCGCATCGTCTGGTCGCTGGCGTTCCTGCTGATCCTCCTCGCCACGCGCGGCGGTTTCCGGCGGGTCGCCGCCCTCGAGGCGCGCCAGCGGCGGCTCCTCGGCGCGGCCTCCGCGCTCATCGGCTTCAACTGGTACTGCTACATCTGGGGGGTCACGACCGGGCACGTGGTCGAGACGGCCCTCGGGTACTTCATCAACCCGCTGGTGTCGGTCGCGCTCGGCGTCGTCGTCCTCGGCGAGCGCCTGTCACGGGGGCAGAAGGGCGCGCTCGCGCTCGCGTCCGTCGCGGTCGTCGTGCTGACGCTGGCGCATGGCCGGGTGCCGTGGCTGTCGCTCGCGCTCGCGGTGTCCTTCGCCCTCTACGCCCTGGTGAAGAAGCGCGCCGGCGTGGGGGCCATCGAGGCCCTCGCGGTGGAGACGAGCCTCCTCTTCTTCCCGGCGCTCGCGTACCTCGCGTGGCGGGGACACGCGGGGATTGGCACATTCCTCCACGTGTCGACGCGCGAGGACCTCCTGCTCGCCACGTGCGGCGTCATCACCGCGCTCCCGCTCCTCTGCTTCGGCGCAGCGGCGAACCGGGTGACGCTGAGCACGCTGGGGCTCCTGCAGTACCTGTCACCGATCCTCCAGTTCGCGTGCGGTGTCCTCGTGTTCCACGAACCCATGGCGCCTGCCCGCTGGGCCGGCTTCGCGCTCGTCTGGGCGGGTCTCGCGGTGTTCACGGGCGACGCGCTCGGGCGCGCCCGGGCCCTGGGAAGCAAACGCGGCGGCGCGGCGTTCGATTCGCGCTAGCATCGATCAGGAGCGCATGAAGCACCTCCACGCGTGTCCCAAGTGCACGGGAAGGAAGATCTGGATCGTCGCCCCCTGGCGTCTGCTCGCACACACCGTGGAGGGGGAGCGCGCGCCGATCGTGGCGCACCAGCCGTTGCCGAGGGCCGGCTTCTTCGACATTGGGCTGCAGAACCCGGTGGGGAAGGTCGACCTCTGGGTGTGCGACGGCTGCGGCTACTCCGAGCTGTGGGCCGAGGGCGTCGGGGATCTGCGCGAGGATCCGGAGCGCGGCGTGCGCCTGCTCGACTCGTCCGAGACGAAGGCGGGGCCCTTCCGGTGAGCGGGCCTTCGAACGTCGCACGCATCCGGAACGGGCTCGCCTCGTTCCTCGCCTTTTCTGCCGGCCTCTACGCGTTCACGCCCCTCGGCAAGGAGTCGTTCCACTGGTTCCTCCTGATCCCGGTCCTCGGGCTCCTCACGGGCGCGGTGGCGATCCAGGTCTCGCGGCTCGACGCACAGCTCCTGGCGCGCGCGGTGTGGTGGTCGAACCTCGGGCTCGGCGTGACGCTGTGCGTGCTCGGAAACATCCGCGAGCGCGAGGCCGGGATCGCCGTCGCGATCACCTGCGGGCTCGCGCTCCTCGTCGCCGGAAAGGGCACGCCGCGCGAGGCCGAGGCGCGCGCCAGGTTCATGCCCGCCGCGCTCCGGAGCTCGCTCCTCCTCCTCCTCGTGCTCGCCCTCGCAGACGCGCAGACGTTCGCGCTCTTCGGCGCAGCGTCGCTGGATCGAACCGTCGCGGGGGTCGTGTTCCTCGTGGCGGCCGCCGCCCTCCTCGGCGGCTTCGTCCTGCTCCTCCGGCTGTCCTTCGCCGGGCTCCTCGTGAACGTCGGCGCCTGCGCGCTCCTCCTCGTGTTCGCGCTGCTCGGGAGCGCCAACATCAAGGGCTCGCTGCGGGCCGTCACCGCGGTCCTCTGTGCCGTCCACCTCGCGTGCGCGAGCCCCGCGCTGCTATCCTTCGCGTCGAAGCGACCGCTCCCTTCGCTGGGCCCGCGTGCGCGGGACGTGGCCACGACGATCGCCGTCGTCGGCATGGTGGCCGCGGCCGTGATCGTGTTCTTCTCGCGGGGCGGCCGGCACTACTGATCCCGTTCCGGGCCGTCACTCCGCATACATCTGGATCCCCGTCGCCGCCGCGAAGGACAGCCGGTACGCCTCGTCCCAGTCGGGGTGGCGGAGGATCACGTGGCCATCGGACAGCAGCGTGTGCTTCCAGTTGCGCCGCGGGGTGCCGGGCCGGAGGAGCCGCTCCTCGACCAGCGCCTCGCCCGCCGCGTGGAGCCAGTCGCCGAGCCCGTCGATGCGCGTGATGCGCCCACGCCCGAGTGCGCGCTTGAAGACGATGCCACAGTTGTACTTGCGGCGCGTCTCGGCCTCGAAGGTCTTCCAGCACACGACGCGCGCCCACTCCCGGAAGAGATCGATGTCGCTCGTGTAGTTCATCTGGTCGACGATGTGCGCGCCGCCTGGGCGTCCGCCGATCTCGCCGAAGACGGCCTCGCCCTTCGGTGTGAGGAACCACTCCATGTGGGTGAAGCCGTCGGTCATGCCGAGCGCGTCGAGCACCTTGCGGCCGAGCTCGACGCCCGGCATGAGGCGCGGCTGGTACATGTCCCGCACCGTGATGATGACGGGGCTGATCCACTCGATGGAGCGCATCTCGATGGGCTTGGGGAGGTAGGCCGCGACGTTCTCGTACGCGGGCTTGCCGTCGATGCAGACGGTGTCGAACGTGAACTCCTCGCCCTCGACGTACTCCTCGCAGCTCGCCTCGGGCACGCCACGTGTCGCGAGGATGGCGTGGTCGAGATCCGCCGAATCGGTGACGCGGTAGGTGTCCGCGCTGCCGGCGCCCGCGATCGGCTTCAGGATGAGGGGGAAGCCGATCTCCTCCGCGGCCGCGCGCACCTCGGACTCCGTCTTGACGCGGCGGGAGCGCGGGACGCGGAGGCCCGCCGCGCGCACGCGCTCCTTCATGATCTCCTTGTCGCGGAAGCCGAGCGCCGTGTCGACGCTCATGCCGGGCATCCCCCAGCGTTCGCGGAGGCGCGCCGCGAGGAGGACGAGGGGCTCCCAGTTCGTGAGAACGCGGTCGATGTCGCGGCGGCGGAGCCAGTTGGAGACGCGGTCCATCACGTCGGGCTCATCCATGATGCGGGGAACCTGGAGGTAGTCGAAGAGGTGCGGCCGCACCTCCTTGGGGAGGCCCTCGCGCGGGGTGTCGCCGACGCCGAACACCTGCGCCCCGACCTCGGCGAGGCCACGCGTGTACTGGATCATCTCGGGGGGGTAGGAGGGGGCGAGGAAGACGACTCTCATGGGGACCTCCCTCTACTTCACGACCGGAGGGATCACCACGTCGTTGATCGGCTGCACGCTCGCCCCCGCAGGGTACGCGTAGCTCACGGCGGTCGACGTGAACCCCGTGCTCAGGTTCGAGCCCCAGCCCCACACGGTCAGCCCGAAGCGGCCGTCGCTCTTCGCCTCGTGGCGGCCGTTGTCGCAGGCGCCCTGCTTCTCGAAGTTCCGTCGCACGAGGTCGAAGCGCGTGTACTCGAAGTCCCCGCCCGCGCCGACGGGCTTCCACCCCGCGAGCTTGCCGGCGCAGTCGAGATCGACATCCTTGAAGGTGCCGTCCTTCGATTTCCGGCGCGTGAACACGAGGTTGGTCTCGGGGTACGTCGGATCCGTGAAGAAGACGTACGACTGGAGGTACTGGTCCGGCGGGATGACGTTGACGAACTCCGGATCGCCCGCGCAGCCCTCCGGCGCACCCTGGCCGGGAACCGCGCAGCCCGTCATGTACGACGCGAAGAAGAACGGGTGCTTGTCGTCCTGCGAGCGCACCACGAAGGGGCCTGCGCTGTCGAACATCACCATCTGGCCGGAGCCGATCGTCGCGGGCGCGCCGACCTGTGGGGGATCGTACGTCAGGGTCGTACCGTCGACGGCCCCGAGGACGCGCCACGGGGGAGACTCCTCCACGCCGTCGTGGCGGTTCCGGTAGCGGACGGCCACGTAGCTGGAACGCCTGACCGAGGCCCGTCGTGTTGACCGCGACGGGGCCCGTGGCACTCGTCAGGCCCGGCGGGCACGCCGTGCTCTCGCGGTTGAGCATGACCAGCGCCACGGCTCCCGGCGGGATGACGCTCCCCGTGAGCGGCTTGTAGGTGATTCCCGCACCGCTGCCCGTGGGGAGGTACGCGAAGGTGTCGGCGGGAAAGGTCTGCGCGCCGCGCGAGATGGTGAGCTTCACTGGCGCGCCCCAGGTGCCCCGCGTCGCGTTGCCCACCATCGCACCTGAGGGTCCTTCCTGAGACCGATCCCTGCCAGCGCTCCTCCCTCTCCCTTCAGGGAGAGGGAGGCCGGGAGGGTGAGGTCTGCGCGGGGCTCGCGCGCTCCTCCCTGGCATACCGGAACCTCTTCGTCTCCCCCTGAGGAATCCCCTCATTTTCGAGCCCGAGCCCGAGCCCGAGCC
>SXNL01000324.1 GCA_005777185.1 Myxococcales bacterium | reverse complement strand
GCTCGCTCTCGACGAGCTCACGCGGGATCGCCGCGCAGTTGATCGCCACGAACGGTCTGTCGCGGCGGGGTGAGCGCTCGTGGATGGCGCGCGCGACGAGCTCCTGGCCGGTGCCGCTCTCGCAGAGGACCATCACGGTCGAGGCGCTCGACGCCACGCCCTCGACGAGGCGGTAGACCTCGAGCATCCGGCGAGAGCTGCCGACGAGGCCGTGATCCCCGGACAGGCGCGTCTCGAGCGTCCGCGTGAGGGCGAGCAGCGCGGCGCGCTCCTTCGCCTTGTCCACGAGGAGAGACACCGCCTCCACGGAGGCGAAGGGCTTGGTGAGGAAGTGGAACGCGCCCGCCTTCGTGGCCTCCACGGCGAGCTCGACCTCGGCGGTCGCGGTCATCATGATGATCTCGCACGAGAGGCCCATCTCCCTCGCGCGCGCGAGGAGCTCGAGGCCGGACATGCGGGGCATCCGTACGTCCACGAGCGCGACGTCGCAGGGCGTGGTCGTCATCACCTCGAGGCCCTCGTCGCCGGACGCGGCCGTGAGGACCTCGAAGCCCTCCTGCACCAGGAGCCTCGCGACGGTGCTGCGCATCAGCGGCTCGTCGTCCACGACGAGGACGATCGCGCGCGGAGGCCTCACGCAGCCCCCTTCTTGCCCGCCCTCGTGTAGAACAGCCCCTCCTGCTGGAACACGGAGACGTGGTCGCCTCCCTCGCGCTTCGCCTTCGCGAGGGCGACGTGCGCCGCGTGGAGCAGGCCCGGAAGGGTACGGACGTCCCGGCTGGGGAAGAGCGCCACCCCGACGGACACGGTGATCCCGTCGGAGCCGAGGTCGGCGAGCGCGGCGCTCACGTCGCCGAACATGCGCTCGGCCACCTTCATGACGCCGGCGAAGTGAGCGCCCGGGAGGACCACGAGGAACTCGTCCTCGCCGTGACGCGCGACGGAGTCGCTGTCGCGCACGCTCTCGCCGAGGGCGCCCGCCACGCGGACGAGCACGCGGTCGCCGGCGTCACGACCGAGCGTGGCGTTCTCCTCCTTCAGGTGATCGACGTCGACCACGGCTATCGCGAGCGGCTCGCAGTGGGCCTCCGCGCGAGCGAACGCCCGGGGCAGGAGCTCGCCGAGCGCGTGGACCGAGAGGCACCTGGTGAGGGGACACACGCCCCTGGCGGTCGAGAACGCCTTGGCCGACTCCTCCATCCGCTCCCAGAGGCGCCGCCGCTCGAGGAGCGCTTCGACCCGCGCGAGCAGCTCACCGCGCTCGAGCGGCTTGCCGACGAGGTCGTCGGCCTGACCGAGGATGCCGTCGATGCGGGCCTGGTCGTCACCGCGTGAAACCAGCAGGGCGACGGGCAGGTACCCGGCCGTGGTCGTCCGCTTCATCGCGCGACACGTCTCGCTGCTCGCCGGGCGCATCCGAGCGTTCAACAACACAAGGTCCGTGCCACCGCGAGCCACCGCCGCGAGGCCGCTCTGCGCCGTAGCGCACGCCTCGACCTCGTGTCCGGCCTCGCGGAGCGCCAGCGCGACGACGTCACGTGTCATCAGGTCGTCATCGACGATCAGGATGCGCGCGCGGCGAGCCTCGGTCATGAAGCCCTCTCGATGAGCTTGCGCGCGAACGTCGAGACCCCGACATCCGCGAGACGGCGTACATCCACCCACATCCACTTCTCGTAAGGGTGGCGTGCGCGGAGAGGCCTCGAGGCGACGACGCCGCGGAAGACCCGGGCTGTCAGGCGCCGGTGCGTGAGAACGTGCGTCACGGTGCCTGCGACCTCGAGGGCCGTCACGGGCGCGCCGACGGCCGCGGAGAGGTTCCTCCCCGCGGCGCCCGTTCCGCCCGCGGCCGGCACGACAGGCGGCTCCCACAGACCACCGAAGCGGGCGTCCTCGGCCCGCCGACCGAGGAGCACACGACCCCGCAAGCGCGCGACGAGGGCCTGAAGTCGCTCGGTGGGGACGCTGGCGCGCGGCACCTTCCGCGGGTGGAGCTCCTCGACACCCCCCGCACGCGCGGCGCAGTGGGCAGAGACCGGACACGCGCCGCACCGTGGGCTCCTGGGCAGGCAGACCGTGGCGCCGAGCTCCATCAGCGCCTCGTTCCATCGCGCCGGATCGGCCTCCACCGCGACGTGGGCGCGCGCGAGCTCCCAGGTGAGCGCCCTCCCCTTCGTCCCTCCATCGGCGAGCACGAACCACCGCGAGAACACGCGGGCCACGGTCCCGTCGACGAGCGCGGCCGGCTGCCCGAACGCCAGGCTCAGGATGGCGCCGGCGGTGTAGGGTCCCACCCCCGGGACGCCCGCGAGCGCGTCCGGATTCGACGGGACGCCGCCGCCGTGGTGGTCCTCCACGTCGCGCGCGCCGTCGTGGAGCAGGCGCGCGCGCCGGTAGTAGCCGAGGCCGCTCCAGGCGGCGAGCACCTCGTCGCGCGGGGCGTCCGCGAGGGTGCGCACGGTCGGGAACCGATCCATGAACCGGGTGAAGTACGGCACGACGGTGTCGACCCGCGTCTGCTGGAGCATGATCTCGCTCACCCACACGGCGTACGGATCGCGACGCGCGCCCGGGCGGGCGGGGCGCCACGGGAGATCCCTGCGGTTGGCGTCGAACCACTTCAGGAGCGCGCGACGGGCGCCCGCCTCGAGCACCGCCACCGTCACCGCTCCACCTTGTAGTCGAGGGTGAACGGCCCCTGCGCGTTCGCGCCGAGGCCGCCCACGATCGCGTAATAGGTCCCCGCGTCCAGCGTCGCTTCGACCCTCGCCTTCCTCGACGCGTCCGTCCGCGCGCAGCCCGCCTCGCTCGCGCGCGCGGAGGTGGCGTGCGGGGGATCGATGCACGCTCTCCGGATCGCCAGCGCGCCGTCCCAACCTTGCGTGGTCAGCGCGAGCCGCACCTTCGCGCGCGCCCTCAGCTCGAACCTGTGGATCCGGTCCGGGGCGGCCTGCGTATCCTCCCGGCCGGCGCACGAGAGGTTGAACCGGTGCGGGCCCGAGGTCGTGCCGCGCGTGCTCCCGCCCTCCGCGAGGAGCGGCGCCGCCTTGCACGCCGTCTCCTGGGCCGTGATGTCCTGCGTCCGCCACTCGATCGCGAACCTACCGAGCTGATGCGGATCGACGCCGTCGACCACGAGGTAGTAGGAGCCGGGCGCGACCACGAGGTCGAGCTCTCGGGCCGCACCCCGGGTCTCGGGCGCGGCGCAGGCGAGCTCGGTCGAGGCGTCTCCGCAGGTGCGGTACAGCGCGAGGAGGTGGTTGCCCTCCTGGTTGACGAGCTTGGCACGGGCACGCGCGCGTCGCGGCACGTCGACCTTGTACACGACGTCGGGAGCGCCCTTTCCTCCACATTTCCCGCTGAAATCGTCGCGTGCCGCGAAGGTGTCGCCCTCGACGACGGGATCGGGCGGCAGCGGCTGCGCGTCCCCGCACGCGTCGCCCGCGACGCCCGAGCCGTGCTCCGGCGCCATGTCGACCGTGAGGGTGAAGTGGCCGTCGGCGTCCTTCTCCCCCGTGTCCGCGAAGACGCCGTAGGTGCCTGGATCGAGGACCGCCGTGAAGGTCGCCTCCTCGTCGACGGCACCCGTGTCCCTGCAGCCGATCTCGCTCTTCTCGTCCGCGCAGGCCTTCCGGACGTGCACGACCGGCTTGAAGTCGTCGGAGTGCTCGGTGATGCGGACGCGCGAGCGCTGCGCGACGTCGAGCTTGTAGACCGTGTCGGGCCCCTTTGCGTCCTCCGCGCACTGGGCGTTCACGTGGTCGAACGAACCCGCCGTGCCGCCGCTCACGGGGACCTGCGCCGCGAGGGACCGCGCGCGCCCGCAGAGCTCGGCGAGGGTCGGGACGTCGGTGAGATCGACCTTCATGCGGAACGCGCCCGCCTCCGTGCCGTACCCGTCCACGAAGACGTAATACGTCCCGGGGTCGAGCATCTCGTCGATCCGCGACGGACGCACGTTCGAGCTCCGACCCGACTTGCCCCCCCCGGCGTCGTCGTTGCAGGCCACCTCGGCCTCGGTCTCGGCGCACTCGTCGCGTCGCACGTACAGGACGGCGTCGAAGCGGGGGTCGACCTCGATCGTCACCCGCTGCTTCTTCGTGAGCTCGAGCTTGTACACGATCTCCCGTGAGTCCGTGCTCCCGCAGGAGCCCTGGTGCTCGCTCTCCCCCCGGGACGTCGATCCGCTCGTCACGCCGGGGACGATGGCGAGCGGCGACTCGCAGGTACCCGCCCCCTGCGCGGACGTCGCCGCGCCTGCGAGGGTGGCGTCGCCGCCGATGCTGCCGGACCACGTCGCGACGACGAAGTCCCCCGCGCCACGCTTCATGCGGACGACCAGCGTGTAGGTCCCTCGGGACTCGACGCACGCGCGCATGGCGGCCTGCGGATCCTCGCTCGTGTCCTTCGCGAGGGTGCGCCCCTCGGCGTCGAGCAGCTCGAGATCGAGATCGCGCACGGGCGCGCTGCCGAGGCCGACGATGGTCGTGCACTGCGTCGCGAGCTCGAGCTTGATGCGCGCCTCCTTGCCCTCCCCGAGGGAGCCCTGGTGCAGCGGCCCGACCTGCGCGAGCCCCATGGCTGCGAGGGTGTTGTGCACAGCGACGTACCGTGGCTCGAGCTCGCCCGAGCGCCCGGACGCGCACGCGCCGAGGACGGCGACGATCCCGCCGAGCGCCAGCACGACGCCTGCGAAACGCGGACGTCTCCCCGTGGCGGCGGGAGGCATCAGCGATACGGGTTGTGCGAGATGTCGTTGTCGGGGGCCACCGTCGCGGTAGGGCGCGCGGGCTGGGCGCCCGTGGGCGCCCCCGTCGGGTCGACCGGAGGACGCGCGGCACCCGTCTTCGCGGGCGCGCCAGGCCGACGCGCCGTCGGAGCCGCCGTCGTGGCGGCGTGGGCCGACGAGGCGCTGGCCGCGGACGAGGCGACGGACGCCGTCTTGGGGGCCGCGGCGGTGACGACCGCGGAGTCCGGGGGCGCCGGGTCCTTCGCGCGCGTATCGACCGTCCCGGCAGCGGGCGCGTGAGCGCTCCCCTGGGAGCCGGCCGGGTCTGACGCGAGGCCGCGGCGGTAATGGATCTGCTGGAAGACGGCGACGCCGATCATGGCCACGAGGAGGACGCCCAAGGCCGCCGCGATGAGGCCGCCCTTGCCCCCGCGTGGGGCCGCCGCCTGCGCGCCGTGGAGCGGCGGTACCTGGATGACGGCGCTGGACACGCTCGAGATGTCCGTCTTGGGCAGGTTCGGAAACGATCCCGAGCTGCCTGCGGCCATCGCGAGCGCCCCGCGCTTGGCGTTCTCGAGGTCGATCGCGGCGCGCGCGGACTCCGGCGCGGAGGGCACGATGCGCGGGTTGCTCGGATCGCCCCGGAGCCCCTCGTGGATGCGTTGGCGCGCCTGGCTCATGCTGGGCTGGCTCTGGGCCAGCCAGGTGCGCACAGCCTCACGGGCCTCGGTCAAGTCGAGGCCCATCACGCCGTCGAGGCACTGCGCAACGTCCTTCGTCGAACCGAGCTGCTGGAGCTTGGCGGCCGTCTGCTCGAGCGCCTCCGCGAACTCGGCGGCGGTCTTCCAGCGCTTGTCGGGATCGCGCTCGATCGCCTTCATGACGACCGCCTCGATCGCCGCGGGGATCGACGGCTGCGCGCTCTTCAAGGTCGGGATCGGCTCGTACAGGACACGGTTGAGCGTGTCCGCCTCACCCTCCCCCTTGAACAGGCGCTTGAACGCGAGGGTCTCCCACAGCACGATGCCCATCGCGAACACGTCGGCGCGGCGGTCCACGGCCGCACCCTTGGCCTGCTCCGGGGCCATGTAGGCGAGCTTCCCCTTCAGCTGCCCCGAGCGTGTGGTCGAGAGCCGCGAGGCCGCGCGCGCCACGCCGAAGTCCGTGATGCGGCTCGTGCCGTCGATGCCCACGAGGATGTTCTGCGGCGACACGTCGCGATGGACGATGTGGAGCGGCTGGCCATCGTCTCCGGTCATCTCGTGGGCCGCGTGGAGGCCGTTCAGCGTGTCGACCGCGATGCGTATGCCCACATCGAACGGGACCTTCTTGCCGTTCTGCGCGGAGCGCGCGAAGAGGCGCGCCGCCGTGTCGCCCTCGATGTACTCCATCACCAGGTAGTATCCGCCCTTGTCGCTCTCGCCGACCTCGAGGATGGGCACCACGTTGGGGTGGTGGATGCGCGCGGCGAGGCGGGCCTCGTCGAGGAACATGTCGATGAACTCGCGGTCGCGAGCGAGGTGGGGGTGCAGGCGCTTGATCGCGACGAGGCGCCGGAAACCAGCTGCCCCGACCAGGCGGCCGAGGTAGACCGTCGCCATGCCACCGCTCGCGATCTCGGAGACGAGCTCGTAGCGGTCGAGGCGATCGCCCTCGCCGTCGGTGGACAGGAGCTTGGTCAGCGCAGACCTCCGATAGGGGATTAAACCACCTTTTGCGGAGATGCGCCGCTTTTACGTCACGGGCTACAGCGAGCCGCCGAGCCCGAGCACGACACCGGGCGCGCGCGGATCGGCGACGGCGACGGTCGGGACGAGGCGCCCCCGCCGGTCCGCCGGCTTCGACCACTGCGTGAAGAACAGGCCGATCACCGCGCTCCCGATCGCGAGCGCCCCCGTCGCGCCGAGTAGGACGTTCGTGCGAAGCTCCGCGTCCTTCCCCTTCTGGTAGGTGGGACAGCTCTCGCCTTGTCCTACACAGTCCCTCCGGACGGCGTCGACGCCAGGATTGTTCCGGGTGTCGATGCCGCTCCAGACGGTCACGCCCGCCGCGGCCAGGGTCGCGCCTGCGGTGACGTAGAACACGAGCGGGGGGAGAGGCTTCCGGGGTTCGTCGCGCGTGGATCGGCCCGTCTCGGCGGCCGCCTTGTCCGGCGCCTTCTTGGGGGCGGGGGCGTCCAGCGAGAGCTCCGTCGAACCTCCGGCCCGCGCCTCGACGCTGATGCGCTGCGTCCTGTCCTGCGACCACGTGACGAGGAGCTCGTGACGGCCAGGCTCCGTGTAGACCTTCGCCTTTCGTGCCTCGACGATCGAGACGAGCCTGCCGTCGATCGCGAGGGCGCACTCCGGGTTGCAGCTCACGCTGAGCGCGTACAGCGCCCCGGACGTATCGGCGAGGGTCTTTCGCGCGAGGTCGCTCGTCTGCGGATCGTCGTACCGCGCGAGCGCGAACGCCGAGAGCGTCGCCGCCTTCGAGAGCTGCTTGGCGCTCACGTAGGCCTTGATCGCGGGGCGCAAGGCCTCCGCGCGCGGCGCGTCGCGGTAGGCGTTCTCGAAGTGCACCGCGGCCGTCTCGAAGTCCCCCGCCTGGAACGCCCGCCGGCCCTTGTCGAACTCGTCGGCGGCGCTCTTGAGGCGGGCGCCGTCCTCCGCGTGAGCAAGGGAGGGCGAACCCGCCGCGAGCAGGGTCGAGAGGGCGACCGCGATCCATCTCCGCATCGGCGATCAAGCATCGCCTCCGTCGACGCCCCGGTCAACCGACTTCCCCCTGCCCGTCGCTGCTTGCGGGCGCTGGCCCCCGCGTTGGTGTAGAGTGACGGACCGTGCGCGTCCCCCGCCTCGCCTTCGCCGTGTGGCTCGCCGGCGCCGCCGCGATCGCGGTCGTGTGGGCGGCCTGCGCCATCTACGACGCCTCGCTGCTGATCCCGACGGCAGCGTCGGCGGACGCCCCGTCGGAAGCTGCGACGCCCGGGGGCGACGCGGGCGTGTCGGACGCGGGGACAGACGGTCCGGCGTGCACTTCGCTCGTGGCGCGCCCGCCGGCGAAGGACGACGGCTTCGACGGGGGGGACTACGTCATGGCCCTCCGCGGGCTGCGCGTCGATATCCTCGCGGACGCCAGCACCACCGCGCCCCCCCGCGGCCTCAACCTCGACAGGACGTGCACTTGCCCTGGGCCGGAGTCTTGCAAGATCCCGTCGACCCCCAGCAAGGATCGCTGCGACGACAGCGAGGGCCGCGACAACGCGGCGGCCGCCGTGTTCACGAACTTCTCGGCGCTGGCGCCCGAGGCCTTCCAGCCCGCGTTCGTGCGTGAGGAGGTCGCCGCCGGCCGCTACACCGTCCTCGTCCGCCTGCAGGGATACAACGGCACGCCGAACGACACGAAGGTCGCGGCGAGCATGTACGCGTCGAACGGCCTCGAGGGCATCCAGGACGCCAAGGACGGCGGCGGGCCCACGCCGAAGTTCGATGGCAACGACGCGTGGACGATCGACCCGGCCTCGACGCTCGGGGGCGATCCCACCATCGGGAGGGACTGTCGCGTCGACCCCCAGGACTGCACCGCCAACCCGAACTTCTCCGATCCGAACGCGTACGTGAGCGACGGCGTGCTCGTGGCGCGCATCAACGTGCCGCTGGCCGTCACCGGTCTCGTCAGCTCGTACGTCGTCGAGCTCAAGGACGCGTACCTCGTGGGCAAGCTCACGCCGTCGGGCACGGGCTTCGGGTTCGTCGGCGAGTACACGGGCCGCTGGGGGATCGGCGAGATGCTGCGGGGGCTCGCCTTCGTGCGCGACCCCGTCTCCCCGAGCTTCCTCTGTCGCAACAACACGACCTACCAGAACGTGAAGAAGGTCCTCTGCGGGGCGCTCGATCTGGTGGCGGATCCGCAGCAGGACAACAAGAACGTGCCCTGCAACGCGATCTCCACCGCGCTCTCGCTCGAGATGAGCCCCGCGCAGATGGGCCGCGTGTACAAGGTGCCGCAGAAGGTCAGCCCGTGTCCGCAGGACGCGGACGCCGGCCTGGATTCCTGCCCGCCCTGAGCGTGGTCACGTCATCTCGAGGAAGAGCCGGTCGGGATCCTCGAGCAGACCGATGATCTCGTAGGCGAAAGCCGCGCCGACGTGACCGTCCACGATCCGGTGGTCGAACGAGAGCGACAGCAGCATCACCTCGCCGATCACGATCTGCCCGTCTCGCACGACCGGGCGCTGCTTGATCTGGTGAACGCCCAGGATGGCGACCTCGGGGAAGTTGATGATCGGGGTCGCGAAGAGCCCCCCCTGGGCACCCAGCGAGGTGATCGTGAAGGTGGATCCGGTGAGATCCTCCGCGCGCGACCTCCCCGCCTTCGCGTCGGCGGCCAGCCGCTCGATCTCTCGCGCGGTGTCGAGGAGGCTCCGCCTGTCGGCCCCGCCCACCACGGGCACGATGAGGCCGCGCGCGGTCGAGGCGGCGATGCCGATGTCATAGCGCTTGCGGTAGACGATCTCGTTCGCCTCGACGTCGAGTGTGGCGTTGAGGACCGGATGCTTCTTCAGCGCGCACACGCAGGCCTTCACGATGAAGGGCAGGAAGGACAGCTTGACGCCCGCGGCCTCCGCCTGGGGCTTGAGGCGCGCCCGGAGGTCCTTCAGACGCGTGACGTCGCACTCCTCGACGAAGGTGAAGTGCGCGGCTGTGTGCACCGAGCGCGACATCTTCTCGGAGATCTTGCGACGAACCCCCGCGAAGGGCACCCTCACGTCGAGCTCGCCCTCCGGGGCGATCTCGCGTGCGCGCGGGGCCGCCGGCACCAGCTCCGCGCGGGACGCCGCCGACGCAGCGGGAGCCGGAGCGGGCCCCTCGGCCCCCTCCTGAACGGCGAGCGGCGCGCGAGGCGGCCTGTCCGCCAGCTCCTGACCGGCTCGAGCGAAGACCTCGACGTCCTGTCGGGTCACGCGCCCCTGGGGCCCGGTCGGCGGCACGGCCCGGAGATCGACGCTCATCTCGCGCGCCGTGCGGCGCGTCGCGGGCGTCGCGAGCGGCTTGGCGTTGAAGTACCCGGGGTGCGCAGCAGGCAACGGGGCCGGGGCCCCTCGGCCGAGCTGGGTCATGCCAGGCAGCGTCTCGCGGATGTCGCCGACGGCCGTCGCCGCGGGCTCGTCCTTGACGGTGTGGCCGTTGGTCCCGAGGGACCTCTCGGCGGGCGCCGCGGAGCCGAGCTCGAAGACCACGAGCACGCCATGCACCTCGACGACCTGCCCGACCGCACCTCGCGTCTCCATGATCGTCCCCGCCCGTGGCGAGGTGATCGTGACCGTGGCCTTGTCGGTCATGATCTCGACCATGGGATCGTCCTCCTTGATGGAGTCGCCGGGCTTGATGAGCCACCCGACGATCTCCCCCTCGGTGACGCCTTCTCCGATGTCAGGAAGCTTGAATTCCCAGCGTGCCATGTCGTCGTCTCCGCTCAGAAGGTGTCAGTACTCCGCGGTCTCCACGATCACGGGAAGGATGCGGTGCGCGAGGGGGAGGTACTCCATCTCCAGCGCGTACGGGAACGGGGTGTCGAAGCCCGTCACCCGCGCGGGGGGCGCCTCGAGCCGCAGCATGGCCCGCTCCGTGACCAGCGCGACGATCTCGGCCCCGAAGCCGCACGTCTTCGGCGCCTCGTGGACGACCACGAGGCGCCCGGTCTTCTCGACGCTCTGGACCACGGTGTCCACATCGAGCGGCCAGAGCGTACGGAGATCGATGATCTCGCAGGAGATCCCCTTCTCGGCCAGGGCGCGATCGGCGGCGAGGATGGCCTCGTAGAGCATCGCGCCCCAGGCGACCACCGTGACGGAGCGCTCGCCGCTCGCCTCGCGGACGATCTTCGCCTTGCCGAGCGGCTCGGTGAAGTCGCCCTCGGCGACCTCGCCCTTGGCCGCGCGGTACACGCGCTTCGGCTCGAAGAAGAGCACCGGATCGGGGTCCCGGATGGAGGCGAGGAGGAGGCCCTTCGCGTCGTGCGGGTTCGACGGGCACACCACCTTGAGGCCAGGGACGTGGATGAAGAGGGCCTCGGGGGACTGCGAGTGGTACAGGCCGCCCCGGATCCCTCCGCCGACCGGCGTCCGGATGACCAGCTTCGCCGTGTACTCGCCGCCGGAGCGCCAGCGGAGCTTGGCCACCTCGCTCACGATCTGGTCGTAGCCCGGGAAGATGAAGTCGGCGAACTGGATCTCGGGCACGGGGACCAGGCCGTAGAGGGCCATGCCGACGGCGCAGCCGATGATGCCGCCCTCGGAGAGAGGTGTGTCGATGACCCGATCCTCGCCGAACTCCTCGTGCAGATCCTTGGTGACGCGGAAGACACCGCCCACCTTGCCGACGTCCTCGCCGAGAATGACGACGCGGGGATCGCGCCGCATCTCCAGCCGGAGGGCGTCGTTGATCGCCTGGACCATGTTCATCTCGGGCATCGGGACTCCTCGATCAGTTTCCGTACACGTTCGAGAGGAAGGCGTCGCGCGGCGGATCGGGCGCCCTCGACGCGGCGGCGAGCGCCTCGGCGACCCTGGCGGCGGGGCCCGCGACGAGGTCCGCGAGCGGCGGCAGATCGGGAGCGCCCGCGGCCAGGAGGCCGTGCAGGCGCGCGATCGGGCAACTCGAGGGGGCCACCTCGAGACGCGTCGTGACGGCCTCGACGAGCGTCGGCCCTCCCCCGGCGCGCGCCCGGGCGGCGGCGCGCTGCACGGCGGCGTGCACGGCGAGGGCGTCGTTCCCGTCGCAACGCTCCCCCGGGATGCCGTACGCGATGGCCTTCTCCGCGAGGGTCTCCGTCCGGGTCTGCCGTGACACCGGCGTGCTCGACGCGAAGCCGTTGTTCCGGCACACGAAGACGACCTTCGCCTTGAAGACGCCGGCGAAGTTGAGCCCGGTGTGGAAGTCCGCGCTGCTCGTCGCCCCGTCGCCGAGGAACGCGAGCGCGATCCGGGGATCCTTCTTCATGCGGGCAGCCCAGCCCCAGCCGGTGGCGTGGACGATCTGGACGCCGGACAAGGTCGCCGCGGGCGCAACGCAGACGGCACGCGCGGTGACGATGCCGGGCGCCTGGCGCCCCCGCATGGGATCGGTGGCCTTGCCCAGCACCTGCAGGAGCATCGCCTCGACAGGCCACCCCCGGGCGATCGCGGCGAGCGACTCGCGCGGCGTCGGGAAGACCGTGTCCTCCGCTTCGAGCGCGAGGCACGCCCCGACCACCGCGCCTTCCTCACCCTGGAGCGAGGAGTAGGAGGCGAGCGTCCCTGCTCGCTGGAGCGCGACCAAGGCGTCATCGACCGCGCGCGCGAGGATCATGCGCTCGAGCAGGAGCCGGGCCGTCGCAGGTTCCATCGAGGGTCGCACCTTACCCAAAGGTGGAGCGATGGGGTATGCTTCGCGCATGGCGCGGCGCGCTTTTCTCCCCACAGTACCGCCGCCGTCGAGCCCGCCCTCCCAGAGGACGGCACCGCCCTCCTCCGAGAGCCCCCTCTCCGAGGGCCGGATCAGCTCCGTCCCAGGGACCGACGGCATCGCCGGCGTGGTGGTCGCACCGCTCCTCGACCGGCTTCTCGCGGCAGACGAGGGCCACTTCGTGGTGTCCTGGATCGAGGGGCTATCCGATGCGCGGACCCGGAGCCGCAACGATCCGGCGATGGCGGTCCGCCTCCTCCGCGCGTACCGCGAGACCGACCGGCACGATCGCGCGCGAGATCTGGCGGCCGCCCTCCCCGCCGCGCTCGCCGGGAGCCCCGTCGATTCCGCGCGTCTGTCGATCGAGCGAGCCTTCACCGCGCTCGGCGATCGACGTGCCGACCTGGCCGAGGCCGAGCTCCGGCTCGCGTCGCGGTTCCTGTCGACGGCGCCGCGCGGGGCGGGCCTTCGCGAGCAGCTCGACATCCACCTCGCGGCGACCGAGCTCGAGGTCCGCCACGGCCGCGTCGCTCGAGCGCAGGCCGCCCTCCGGCTCGCCGAGCACGTGGCCGACCGCCTGGAGGAGGCCCCCTGGAGGGCGACGGTCGCGGTGACCCTGGGGCACCTCGCGATGCGCCTGTCCGACCCCCGGGCGGCGGCGAAGCACTACGCGAGCGCGCTCACCCGCTCCCCGGCGCGCAGCCACGCGGCCCTGCGCGCGCAGGGGAACCTCGCCATCGCCCAGGGCTCGATCGGGCGGTTCGAGGAGGCGCGCCTCAACGCCCACGTCGCCTGCGGCCTCGCAGGGGAGATCGCCGCGGGGTGGCGACAGGCGGACGCGTACGACATCGTCTCGATCGTGGAGATCGCGGCGGATCGCCCGCTCGCGGCGCTCACCGCGATCGACGACGCGCACACTGCGCTCGGCGACGTCGATCGCCCTCTCCTGCGCTGGCAGCTCGCGGTGCACCGCACGTGGGCGCTCGCCGTGCTCGGGCGCGCCCCGTCCGCCGCGCAGTGGCTGTCCCGAGCGGAGAAGCTCGCTCGCGAGCTCGGCGACCTGGATCCAGTGGACGCGCAGGAGCTCGTCGCGACCCAGGCCCGTACGCTCGAGAGCGCCGGGCACGCGCGCGACGTCCTCGCCGTGGCCGCCCTGTACGCCGAGCGTGTCCCGGACGCCTACGTCACCGGTGTCCTCAACCTCGTCGTCGGCCGGGCCGCCCTCGGCCTCGGCGAGATCGACGTCGCGCGCAGCGCCGTCGAGCGCGCCGCCCTCAGCGGGGATGAGCACGGCTGGATCTACCCGGAGAGGGCGGCGACCCAGCCCCTGTGGGAGCTCGGCGTGAAGAGCGGGGACAGCCGCGTCGTACGGTACGCGGAACGGATCATCGCGTTCATCGCGACGGGCCACGCGCCCTCGCCGAGCGCGACGATCCCCCCCCCCTCGCGCGGGTCCTTCCCGAGCATCCCGCCGCTCCCCTACACGGAGGACGAGGCCTCCCTGGATTCCCGAGAGGCGGAGTCGCTGATCTACGTCACCACGCCCGCGGGCGTGACGCGGGTGAAGGCCACCGACGTGCGTCAGGCGTCCCTCGGCGCGTCGCTGGTCGTCGACACCATCGCGCACGCGCTCCGCGTCGACGATCGCGAGGTGTCGATCGAGCGACGCCGTGCGCTCGAACCGCTCGTCGTGCAGCTCCTGCGCCGCGCCCGCGAGGGCCTCTCGGCGGAGGAGATCCTGAGGGCCGCGGGTGGGCCTGGGCCCGAGTCGGCGGACGCCGAGCACAGGGTGCGGGTGTTGATCTCGCGTGTCCGCGATCTGCTGGGCGATCCCGCGCTGATCGAGCGCGTGCGCGACGCGGGCGAGCACGGCAAGACGAGGTACCGCCTCGCGCCCGGCCTCCGGTTCGCGCTGATCGAGCCGCTCCAGGCGGCGCCTGTGGCCTGACCTGCCCGTCCCTCACGCGCGGCGCGCGCGGACGACCGCGATCGTCGCCCCGAGCCCGATCAGGTACGCGACCCCACCCGCCACCAGCGCCCGGCCACCCACGTCCTCGCGCCCTGCGAACATCAGCCCGATCGGGATCGCGACGTGGATGGCGTGGGCCGCGAGCGGCGCGCCGATGCCGCCCGACGCGAGCCTCAGCCACGAGAGCGTGCACGACAGGGCCAGGACGGAGGGGAGGAGCCGCGGATCCGGGTGAGCCAGCACGTCGAGCCCGACGGTCGCGATCGCCGCGCTCTTCGGGTTCGTCGCCCTCGCCAGTCCGCCGAAGATGGCGCCGCGGAAGAAGAGCTCCTCGCACACGGGGAGGATGACGAGCAGCACCGCGACGACCCCCGCCTTCCGGGGCAGCGTGGAGACGTCCATCATCCGCAGCGCGATCTCCGCCTGCTCCGGCGTCAGCGGGTGACGCCTGGCGACCCAGCCGTCGAAGATCTCGCTGAACGGGTAGAGGCCTCCCCCCAGCGCGAGCGCGAGGAGGAGCACGCGGGCGTCTCCCAGCCCGACGCCCACGAAGCGGCGAACGGAGCCTTCCGGCTCGTGGACACGCAGCATGGCGAACAGGATGATCGAGTATGCGAGGAGCTGCGAGATCCCGAGGCTCACGAGATCGGTCGCCGCGCCCGGGCGGACGGCCTGCGTGATCGTCGCCGCGACGCCGAAGAGCACGTAGGCCGCGAGGGTCCAGCCGCCCGCCGCGACGTAGCCGAGCGGCCTCGGCTCGCGCGCGGACTCCGGCGCCTCGTCGTCGTCGCTCATCTCAGCCGCTCGGCCCCGCGAGGTGGGCCACCACGCCACGCTTGATGGTCATGTCGCGCATCATCCGGGGGTCCGCGTCAGGGTAGTCGATGGTGAAGTGCAGGCCGCGGCTCTCCCTCCGCGCCGACGCGCAGTCGACGACGAGCTGGGCGACGGTCGCGATGTTGCGGAGCTCGAGGAGGTCGCGCGTGATGAAGTAGTTCCAGTAGTACTCCTGGATCTCCTCCTGGAGGAGCATGATCCGGCGCGCGGCGCGCCGGAGGCGCCCGTTCGAGCGGACGATGCCGACGTAGTTCCACATCAGGCGGCGGAGCTCGTCCCAGTTCTGCGTGATGATGACGGCCTCGTCGCTCGTCCCCGCCTTGCCCGTGTCCCACTCGGGGACGTCCGGCGTGGCGCGCGGCGAGGCACCGGGCACGGCGACGGCGGCACGATGGCCGAGCACGAGCCCCTCCAGGAGCGAGTTCGACGCGAGGCGGTTCGCGCCGTGCAGGCCCGTGTGTGCACACTCGCCGATCGCCCAGAGGCCCGGGATGGTCGTCCGCCCGTCGAGGTCCGTCGTCACGCCGCCGCACTGGTAATGGGCGGCGGGTACCACGGGGATGGGCTCGCGCGCGATGTCGATGCCCCAGCGGAGGCACTCGGCGTGGATCCCGGGGAAGCGATCACGGACGAAGCCCTCGGGCCTGTGCGTGATGTCGAGGAGCACGTAGTCCGCGCCGGTCCGCTTCATCTCGTGATCGATCGACCGGGCCACGAGGTCGCGCGGCGCGAGCTCGGCGCGCGGGTCGTGCCGCTTCATGAAGGGGGTGCCGTCCTGGCCGCGGAGGATCGCCCCCTCCCCGCGCAGCGCCTCGGACACGAGGAAGCTCTTCGCCTGCGGGTGAAAGAGGCACGTCGGATGGAACTGGTAGAATTCCATGTTCGCGATCTCCGCGCCCGCGCGGTACGCCATCGCGACGCCGTCGCCGGTCGCGACGTCCGGGTTCGTCGTGTAGAGGTAGACCTTTCCCGCCCCCCCGGTCGCGAGGATGGTCTCGCGGGCGTGGATCGTGAGCACCTTGCCCTCCGCGACGTCCAGCACGTACGCGCCCGCGCAGATCTCGGGCCCGCCGAACTTGGAGAGCGTGATGAGGTCGACCGCCATGTGCTCCTCGAGCAGCCGTATGCGCCCATCGGCGCGGACGGCCTCCACGAGCGCACGCTCGACCTCCCTCCCCGTCGTGTCGCCCGCGTGGACGATCCGGCGCGCACTGTGGCCACCCTCGAGGTGCAGATCGAGGCCCGCCGCTGGGTTCGCGTGATCGCGATCGAACGCCGCCCCCAGCCGGAGCAACGCCTCGAGGCGGGCCGGTCCCTCCCTCACGCACACGTCGACGGCTTTCTCGTGGCAGAGCCCCGCGCCAGCGACGAGGGTGTCGTGGAGGTGCGACGCGAACGAGTCGTCCGACGCGAGCACGACGGCGATGCCACCCTGCGCGAAGCGCGTGCTGGAGTCGGTCAGGCCCCGCTTCGTGACGACGATGACCTCCCCTTTCTTCGCGGCCTCGAGGGCGAACGTGAGCCCCGCGACGCCGCTGCCGAGGACGAGGTAGTCGCAGGACGCGCGCATGGATTGCACAATTATCAGGGTTGACACCCCCCGGCGAGTCCCCCTAATCATCCCCGAGTGAATCGCCATTCAGTCCGCCCCGGAGCCAAGTCGTGAAGATCCTCGTCTCGCTCAAGCGCGTCGCCGACCCCGACAACGCCAACAAGGTCAAGGTCACCTCCGGCAAGATCGAGACGACCGGCCTCGAGTGGAAGCCCAACCCGTTCGACGAGTACGCCCTGGAAACGGCCCTCCGCCTCACGGAGAACGGCGCGAACACGAAGGCGCGCCTCGGGGAGGTCGTCGTCGTCACGTTCGGCCCCAAGGAGACGGAGACCACCCTGCGCGCCGCCCTCGCGACCGGCGCGGACCGCGCGATCCGCGTCGACGCGGCGGATGACACGCTCGACGGCGACCTCGTGGCGCGCGCGCTCGCCGCCCTCGTGGCCAAGGAGAAGCCGGACCTCGTCCTCGTGGGCAAGCAAGCGGTCGACGGCGACGCCAACCAGGTCGGTCAGCTCCTCGCCGAGTACCTCGGCTGGCCCCAGGCCACCTTCGCCGGCAGCATCCAGAGCGAGGGCGACAAGTCGCTCGTCGTGGGCCGCGAGGTCGACGGCGGGACCCTGAAGCTCCGGGTGACGCTCCCGGCCGTCGTCAGCGTCGATCTCCGCATCGTCGCGCCGAAGAGCGTGAGGTCCGTCCACACCCCCGCCACGCACAATTACGCGGACGGCGTGCGGTTCGCCGCGCTCATGGCCATCATGGCGGCCAAGAAGAAGCCCCTCGCGGAGGTGAAGCTCGCAGACCTGGCGCCCGACACGGCGCTCAGGATCAAGTACCTCCGCGCCGAGCTCCCCCCGTCCCGCAAGGCGGGCATCAAGGTGAAGTCCGTCGAGGACCTCGTCCAGAAGCTCAAGACCGAAGCAAAGGTGCTGTGATGGCGAACATCCTCGTGGTGGCCGAGGTCGTGCTCGGCAGGGTGAAGAAGGCGACGTTGAGCGCGATCACGTTCGCGCGACAGACGGGATCGCCGTTCTCGGTCCTCGTCCTGGGCACGGGCGCGAGGGACGCCGCGGCGGAGGTCGAGGCCTTCGGGGCACAGAAGGTGCTGGTGTGCGACGATGCTTCGCTCGCCGACCAGGTATGCGAGCGCTTCGCCCCGACGATTGCCGAGGTCGCCCGGAAGGGCTTCGACGTCGTGGTCGTCACGGCGTCCTCGTTCGGAAAGGACGTAGCCCCTCGCGTCGCGGCGAAGCTGGGCGCGGGCTACGCGGCCGACATCGCCGGTGTCGCCTCGGAGGGCGGCACGCTCGTCTACAAGCGCCCGGTCTTCGCCGGGAATGCGTTTGCGTTCTGCGAGATCACCACGGCCACGCAGGTCGTCAGCGTCCGCCAGAGCGAGCTCCCCGCGGCCGAGCCGTCCGGGGGCGCGAGCCCGCGCGAGGAGGTCCCGCTTGCCGCGGCCGATCCCGCGGCGGGGCGCGTCGAGTACATCGGCCTCGAGGCCCAGAAGAGCGAGCGGCCCGATCTCGGCGAGGCCCGGGTCATCGTCTCCGGCGGGCGCGCGCTGAAGGAGCAGTTCGCCCAGGTCCTCGATCCCCTCGCCAACCTCCTGGGCGCGGCCCTCGGCGCGAGCCGCGCCGCGTGCGACGCGGGGTACGCCCCCGCCGAGCTGCAGGTCGGTCAGACCGGGCGCGTTGTCGCGCCGCAGCTCTATTTCGCCATCGGCATCTCGGGCGCGAGCCAGCACCTCGCCGGGATGAAGGGCTCGCAGACGATCGTCGCCGTCAACAAGGACGCGGAGGCCCCCATCTTCCAGGTGGCCGACTACGGCCTCGTGGCCGATCTGTTCGTGGCGGTCCCCCAGCTCGTGACCGAGCTTCAGAAGTCCCAGGCCTGACCCGCCCGGGTCCGCTGCCTCTACCATCCGCGCCCGAGGTGCGGTAGCGAGTGGCGCGTGAGCTACCTCGTCCTTGCGCGCAAGTACCGACCCCAGGCGTTCGCCGACCTCGTCGGCCAGGGCCACGTCGCGACCACGCTCGCGCACGCGATCGAGCAGGGCCGCGTCGCCCACGCGTTCCTCTTCACGGGGGTCCGCGGGGTCGGCAAGACGACCAGCGCGCGCCTCCTCGCGAAGTGTCTGAACTGCCTCGGCGCCGCCAACGACGCGACGGGCCCCGTGGTCGTCCCTTGCCAGACCTGCGCCGCCTGCACCGAGATCGCCGCCGGCGTGGACATGGACGTCCAGGAGATCGACGGCGCGAGCTACAACGGCATCGACGAGGTGCGCCGGCTCCAGGAAGGCCTCGCGTTCCGCCCCGCCCGCGACCGCTACAAGATCTACATCGTGGACGAGGTCCACATGCTCTC
>SXNL01000323.1 GCA_005777185.1 Myxococcales bacterium | reverse complement strand
CGCGCGCGCGCAAGCTGCAGCGCTTCCTCTCGCAGCCCTTCGCGGTCGCCGCGCAGTTCACCGGCCTCCCCGGCAAGTTCGTGCCGGTTTCCGAGACCATCGAGTCCTTCGAGCGCATCGTGAACGGCGAGTTCGACGACGACGGCAAGTACCCGGAGCAGGCCTTCTACCTCGTCGGCAACATCGAGGAGATGAAGGTCAAGGCCGCCGAGCTAACGAAGAAGAAGTGAGCATGGACGGCAAGATCGAGCTCGAGATCGTCACGCCGCGCGGGCGCGCCCTTCTGGTCACGTGCGACGAGGTGACGGCGCCGTCGATCGCGGGCGAGTTCGGCGTGATGCCCGGTCACCTGCCGCTCCTCGCGGCCGTGCGCACCGGGCTCGTCGCGTACCGTCAGGGATCCGACCAGAAGCGGTGCGCCGTGAGCACGGGCTTCGCCGAGGCGGGGTCCAACCGCCTCCTGATCCTGACCGAGGACTACATCGAGCGCGAGGGTATCGATCCGGTCGTCGTCCGGAAGGCCCTCGCCGAGGTCGAGGCCGACATCGAGAAGCTCGTCTCGGCCGTCGATCCGAAGGAACACGCCACCCGCAAGACGTTGATCGAGCGCGAGAACTGGCTCGCCGCGCAGCTCGAGCTGTACGGCGATCCGCCGCCCGCGACGATGCGACCGTTCGAGGAGTACGGGGTCCCGGCGTCCGCGGCGGTCGTCGAGGAGGAAGAGTCGGCGGGGAGCTAGCGCCGCATGGGCTCCGGAGAGTCTGCCGGGCGCGCGTGGGGAGGCGAGAGCGTCGCATCCCTGGTGCTCGCCGTGGCGGCGGTCGTGCTGTCGGCCGTGCTGGCTTTCCGCGACATGCCGCCACCGGCGCCGACCAAGCCCGTCGACGCCGGGCCCGAGGCCTCGATCGACGCGGGGGCGCCCGTGGACGCGGGCACCATCGAGCCGGTCGTGTTCGGCGCGGACGCGGGCGGACTGTTCCTCAGCGATCTCCGCGTGGAGCCACCGCGGGAGATGGAGGCGGGGGCGCTGCCCGACCGCGCGCCGAAGCAGGTGCGGTTCGGGGTCGTCCTCGTGCAGTTCGCGGGGGTGCAAGGTGCGCCAGCCTCTGCGCGATCGCGGGCGGACGCTGCCGCGGCGGCCGAGCGGCTCGCCGAGGAGGCCCGGACGGACTTCCGGGCGGCCGTGAGGAAGGGGGACCCGGGATCGACGGAGGACGCGGGCCGGATTCATCGGGGAATCCTGGAGCCGGCGAGCGAGATCGCCCTGTTCGGTCTGGCCGTGGGGGACACGAGCGGCCCCGTGGAAACCCCCCGCGGGTACTGGATCGTCAAGCGCCTCGAATGATGATACGAAAGGCCGTATGGCGACGATCGATCTGTCCCGAGCACACACCCTGCCACTCGACGAGGCCAAGAAGAAGGCCGAGGACATCGCGCGAAGCATGGAGGCCAAGTTCGCGATCCAGTGGCGCTGGGAGGGGGCGAACATCACCTTCGACACACCGAGCGGGGCGGCCAAGGGAGTGAAGGGCAAGCTCGCCGTGTCGGACAAGCAGGTCCGCATCGAGATCGACCTCCCGTTCCTGCTGCGCGCCATCAAGGGGACGATCGAGGATCGCGTGAAGGAGAAGCTCGACCAGCTGGCCTGACCCACGATGGCAGACGATCCGGGGCCCGATGCGTCCGACCTGTTGGACGATCCAGACCACGATCCGCCGCCCCCTGCCGAAGCGGGAGGCTCCGGAGCGATCGGGCGGTTGCGCGCCGAGGTCGAAGCGGCGACCGACGGGCAGCGAAGGGCGCGCCTTCTCGGTGAGATAGGCGAGATCGAAGAGGCCGCGGGGGACGTGGCTGGCGCGGCACGAGACTACCTCGCCGCGTACAACGCGCACCCCGAGTTCCGCGAGCCACTCGAGGCCTTGCTGCGGGTGGTCCAGCAGAACCGGTCGGCCGGCAACTTCGGCAAGCTGGTCGACACGTTGCTGTCGGCGGCCAGCACGCCGGAGGAACGCAGCCGCGCGCTCCTGCTCGAGACGGTCCTCCGGGGTGAGGTGCAAGGCGATTGGCAGGGCGCGCGCTCCGCGGCCCGGGAGACGATCGGCGCGGACGGCTCGCCTCACGACACGGCGACGGCCTGGCTGATGCTCGAGCGGATCGCCGGCAAGCTCGACGACCCCGCGCTACGGGAAGAAGCGCTGACCGCCCGCTCCGACGGTGCCAAGGCATCCCCCTGGCGGGATCTACTCCGACTCGACGTGGCCCGGCTGATGGCGGCCGCGGGCGCCACCGATCCCGCGATCGAGGTCCTGAGGGCGCTCGTCGACGACGGGTCGCGGTGGGCGCTGGTCGCAGCGGAGGCGATCGAGCGCGTGGTCTCGAAGGATCCAGGCCTCGAGGGGAGCCGCGAGGAGCGTTCCCGCCGGCACGCGCTCGCGGAGGCGCTCGAGGCGCAAGCGCGCTTGATCCAGGCCGCCCGCGGCGCGTCGGATCACCCGATCGCGGTCCCGGCGTGGAAGCAACATGTAGAATACATCGTTTACGCCTTCGTGCGCGCGGCGGCGACGCGCCGGAGCCTCGGGGAGCACGGCAAGGCCCGCGCGCTCCTGGAGGAGACCGCGGGCTTCGCGGAAGAGGCGGGCCCGCGGATCGCGCGGATCGTCGCGCGCGAGCGGATCGGGATCGCGGGCCTCCTCGGAGACACGGGGCTCGCGGCCAGCCTCGCCGAGCCACTGCTCGCGGATGAGACCGCGGGCCCGATCGCGGCTGCCCTCGCGATGCGCGTCGCGGAGCACGCGGCGAGCGAAGGGGATGTTCCGCGGGTGCTCGCGGCCCTCACGCGCGCGACCGAGCGGGATGCGGGGTGTCTCCCGGCGCGGGCCCTGGAGCTGGACGTGCTGGCCGAGGGCGCGAGCGCGGAGCCGTTCGCGAAGGAGCTCGCCGCGTTCTCCGCGAGCTGCGGGAGCGACCAAGCGAAGGCCCGCGCACACGTGCTCGCCGCGTACCTCCTCGCGACGCGCGACCGAAACGCGGCGCTCGCGGCGGAGCACCTCGCGAACGCGCGGGCCGCGGGCCTGCCGCCGGCCACCGCAGCGCGGCTCGGACGCTCCCTCGCGTCCGTGGCGCGGGCCGACGCGTGGTACCGCGAGGCGCTCGAGGAGCTCGTCGCGCTCGAGGACGGGCCCGATCGCCCGCAGTTGCTGTTCGAGCTCGCCCGGGCGCGGCTGCTGTCCAAGGACACACGAGCGAACGAGACGCTCGCGGCGCTCGCCCTCGCCCCCGAGAGCGCCTGGCTGGCGCGGGCGCTCGAGGTGTTCGCCGCCGACGAGATCATCACGGTGGCCGCGCTGGAGCGCCTGGCCCAGCTGGAAACGCCCGGGCGCGCGAGAGACCTGGCCCTGCTCGTGGCGCTCCGCTTGCGTGCGAACGGCGACCTCGAAGCCTGCGTGGCCCGCCTCGAGGCCCTGCTCGCCGACCAACCGCACGACGTCTTCGTCGCGACCCTGCTCGCGGAGATGGAGCGCGGACGCGGCCGGTTCTCGCACGCCGCCAGGGCCCTCGTCGCGTGCGCCGACGCGTCGCTGGATCTGGATCTGGGCCTGGCGCTGAGGCTGGAGGCCGCGCTGTCGCTCGCCCGCGCCGGCGACACGTCCGGCGCGCTCTCGCTCCTCGAGTCCGCGGAGAGCGTGCGGCCAGGCGCCGCGCTACCGCTCCTCGCGTGGGTCACGCGCGCGGCGGCGACGGACGACCTCGAGGCAAGGCGCGCGGCGATCGCCCGTGAGCTCGACGCCGGACACCCGCCGCTCCCGCTCGCCCTCGAGAGCTTCGCGCTCGAGGCGTCCGCGGGCGACGCGGACGCAGCGGGGGCTGCGCTCGCCAGGCTCGAGGAGTCGGCCGACGGTGATCTCGCGGTCGCGGCCGCCCTGGCGCGCATGGTCTGGCCGGCGGGCACGCTCGACTCGACCGCCTTCGAACGAGCCCTCGAGACGCTGCGGAAGCGCGTGCCCGACGTCGCCGCCGCCGAGGCGGTCCGTCACGCCCGGGATCAGGGACCGATCGAACGCGCCCGCGCCGCGGCGAAGTGGCTGGACCTCGGCGGCGGCCAGGCCGCGGCGATGGACTGGCTCGGCGCGGCGCTCGTGGGCTCCGACCCAGCAGAGGAGGTCGCCGCGCGGCTCGCGCTGTCCGAACTCCTCGCGGACGAGGGCAAGGAGGCGATGGCTGCGAGCGCGAGCCTGCTCGATCTCGTTCTCTCGCCGCAGAGCGTGTTGCCCTTCGTCGCCGGGACCTCCCACGCCGTGCGGCTCGCGAACCTCGAGATCGCGCCGCCGGGCTCCGATCCTCGGCGACGAGGCGCCGCCCTCTCGGACCTCGGCGGCTCCCTCGGGGACGACGCCGAGAGCCAGGCCGCGGGCCTCGCGGGGTGGTCTGCGCTCGCGGCACGCGACGCGAGCGCAGCGCTCGAGCTGTTCCGCACGGCGACGTACGCGCGCCCCGACGACATCCACGCCTGGGAGGGGATGCGCGCCTCCGCCGCCGCGCTCGGCGATCGCGAGGCCCTCGCGATCGCGTGCGAGCAGCTCGGCGCGCGCTCGATGGATGACGCGCGCGGATCGGCCCTGTGGGAGGAAGCCGGGCTCGCGTGGCTCGAGCTCGGGCACTACGACGCCCGCGCGGAGAGCGCGCTCGAGGCGAGCCTCGCGCGGGATCCGTGCCGCGCGATCGCGTTCGATCGTCTGTTCCGGCGCGTGCGCGAGCGCAAGGACGCGGAGCGGCTGCTCGCCCTGATCACGACCCGGCTCGCCCACTCGACCGACGCCCGCGAGGTCTCCAAGCTCTACTGGGAGCAGGCGCGGGTCCTCCGCGAGAAGGGCGACCCCGAGGGCGCGCTCGCGGCCCTGGTCAACGTGACCAACGCGGAGCCGGACCACGTCGGCGCGCTCGCGCTCACAGGCGAGATCTTCATTCGCCGCGGCATGTTCGAGGAGGCGGCGCACACGCTGGCGAGGCTCTCGCGTATCGAGGGTGCCCCCCCGAAGAACCGCGTCACCGCGGGCGTGGCCGCCGTGGACCTGCTGGAGAACAAGCTCGGGCGGCCCGAGCTCGCGCTCGGCATCCTGGCGGATCTGCACAAGGCGAAGCTCTCGACCCTCCCCGTGCGCGACCGGCTCGCGCGGACCGCGGCCCGCAGCGGGGCGTGGGCGGAGGCGACGGCGATCCTCGAGGAGCTGATGAGCGAGCGGCCCACGCAGGAGGGACGCATGGAGGCTGCGCGCCTCGCCATGGCGATCCACCGTGACCGCCTGAAGAGGCCCGAGGGCGCCATCGGGGCCATCGCGCGCATCCTCGAGGAGCTGCCGGCGAACGCGGAGGCCGTCGACTACCTCCTCGGCATCGAGGTGGACCGCGCCACCAAGACGCGACTCCTCGGCGAGGCGCGAGACGTGATGACGCGCGCGCTCGTGGCGCAGCCACGAGACGCCCAGGCCGCCCGCCGGCTGGCGCGCGTCGCGCACGCGCTCGCGGACCACGAGCTCGAGCACTCCGCGGTGAGCGTCGCGGTCGCGCTCGGGGGCGCGGAAGGCGGCGCGGACGCGCGCCTCGCCCAGATCCTCGCCCACAAGAGCCGCACGCCCCAGATGGCCCTCACGGACGCGACGATGCGCTCGCTACTCGCGCCTGGGGACGAGGGCCCGATCGCCGATCTGTTCGCCGCCATGGGGCCGACGCTCGCCGAGGCGCTCGGTCCGGGCCTGGTCGCCGCAGGCATCACCAAGAAGGACAGGGTCGATCCGCGCGCGGGGCTCGCGATCCGGAACGAGATCGCGGCCTGGGCCGGCGCCTTCGGCATCAGCACCTTCGATCTGTACGTCGGCGGCAAGGATCCGCACGGCGTCCAGGGCGTGCCCGGGGAGGTGCCGGCCATCATCGTGGGCCCACGTGTCAACGCGCCGCTCCCGCCCGCGGCCCGCGCCCGCGTCGCCGGCGAGCTCCTGGGCCTCGTCAGGGGGACGGCGATCACGAGGTGGCGCGACGACACGACGCTCGCCGCGATCGTGGTGGCGACGTGTAACGTCGCCCGCGTGCCGATCCAGTCACCGCACTACGCTGTGCTCTCGGAGGTGGAGCGACTCATCGGGAAGACCATGAGCAGGAAGACGCGCTCGGGCGTCGAGCCGCTGTGTCGTGCGGTGGCCGCGGAGTCCGCCGACGTGCGCGCGTGGGCGCCCCGGGCGCGCGCGTCCTACGCGCGAATCGGTGCGATCGCCGCGGGCGACGCCGCCTGCGTCCTCGCGGATCTCCTGGGAGACACCGGCGACGCCGCGCACAGCCTCGCCCGAGAGGACCTGCGCGCGGAGGAACTCCTGCGCTTCGTCCTCTCTCCGCTGTTTCACCAGCTCAGGCGTACGCTTGGCCTCGAGGGTGCCGCGTGACGGACGAGAAGAAGTTCCCCGATCTCTCGGACCTCGACTGGGACGCAGCCCTGGACGAGTGGGAGAGGACCTCCTTCGTCGGGCAGCCAAGGCCGGCGGCCGACGCGCCCCCGCACGACGACGACGACGAGGCGGAGGGAACGCTCGTCACGCGGGTGCCACCGCACATGGCTGGAGCGCCCGGGGCCCAGCCCGTCCCGCCGCCTCCGCCGAAGGCCGCGCCGCTCTTGCCGAACCGCCCGGCGTCGCTCCCCCCGCCACGACCCGCCTCGATCGCGCCGGCCCGGCCCGCTTCGGCTGCTCCTCCGAGACCCGCTTCGGTCCCGCCGCCCCGACCGGCGTCGTTCGCCCCGCCACGGCCTGCGTCCGTCCTTCCGCCCCGGACCGAGCCCCTGACAGCGCCCGCGCTCCCCAACGTCGCCCCGCCCCGACCGCCCTCGTTCGCGCCTTCCCGCCCGGCGCCCCCTCCGCCGGAGACCGACGTCGTCGGCTTCGACCCGCTCTTCGATCCGCCCGCCGACACGGCGCGCCTCGATGACGACAGCCAGCCGACCCCGATCCTCGGCGCGCAGAACGCTGCCCGCGACGGGGACGAGAGCACGCAGGTCTTTGCGGGGACCGCCCGCCGCGAGCTGGCGCCGGGATCCGTGACCGCGCAGATAGCGGCGCCGCCCGTGGCCGAGGACACCGCGACGGACACCGACTTCCCGGACGACGAGATGCCCACCGGCATCACCGAGGGCGTCCGGCCGCGTGCGCTGCTGCTCGGACCGCCACCGCCCGTCCTCGAGGGCCCGGCTCCTCCGCGGCGCAGCAGGATCTTCGGGGAGTCCGGCAGGACGGACGAGCGGCCCGCGCACGCCTGGCTGAGCCAGGAGGAGATCGCGGAGACGCTCGCGCGGGCGAGCTGGCTCGAGGCGGAGAGTCGCGCGTGCACCGAACCCGAAGATCAGGCTCGGGGTCTCCTCGTCGTCAGCGAGCTCCACGCGCTCGCTGGCGACTTCGATCGCGCCTACGCGTTCGCGTGCGAGGCTCGGGAGCTCGCGCCCGACTCGACGCTCGCCTTCCGTCAGGCGCGGCAGCTCATGGGCTACGATCCGACGGCGCTGGTCCCCGCACTCGAGGAGGAGGCGCGCCGATCCCCGACCCCCGCGGCCCGCGCACACGCCACGCTCTTCGCCGCGGACATCCTCCGGACGGCGCCCGGGGGCGGGGATCCCGTGCCCTACTGGGACAGCGCGCGCAAGCTCGATCCGTCCGACGTTCGCGCGCCGGCGACCTGCGCCGCACTCGCCCTCGGACACCAGGATCACACGAGCCCGGCCCTGAACCTGTCGGAGACGGCCGAGACGGCGAGCCTGGATCAGGCCGTGTGCACAATCCTTCGGCTGCGGGGCGCTCCGAGGCACGGCGTGGAGACCCGCGGCTTCGAGACGAACGACGCGCTCCGGCGCGCGCGCGCCGCGATCGAGCAGGGGGACGGCGCTGCGGCCACCGCCGCGCTGACCGAGATCACGCACGTGCCGGACCTCGCGAGGCCGTCTCAGTGGCTCGCGGCCGCCCTGGCGGCGACCCAGATCTCGACGCGGAGGAATGCGGTCCGCTGGCTCAAGCTGCTCTCGGAGGGGCAGGACGCGATGGCTGCGGCGCAGCTCGTCTCGCGCGGTCTGGAGCTCTCGGACCGCGCGGCGGTGGACGAGGGGCTGCGGCGCGGCGAGTTGCCGGCGCTCGATCAGGCCCTGCTGCGTGAGCTCATCGGGCAGCCCGCGGACCTCACGTCCCTCGTCGAGCCCGGACCGATCGGCGCGGCGCTTGCGGCGGTCGCGGCGCCGAGCTCCATCGATCGGGACGCTGCCCTCGTGGGCGCCGAGGAGTCGCGCGCCGAGATCCGGCTCGCGCGCCTCGTCGTGACCGGGAGCGACTGGGAGGCACTGCACGAGCCGGCGCGCGCGAACCTCGCCGTCTTGCTCGAAGGGGCCGTCCGTCACAAGGACTTCGCGGAGGTGTACGACGCCCTGACGACCTGGAAAGAGGGCGGCGCGCCGGATGCACCCGACGCGGCCCCGCTGCTCGTCGCGGCGGTCGTCGCCGAGCGAGCACGCGACGCGACGCGCGCCGAGGGGGGATACCGGCGCGCGTTCGAGACCGCCCGCACGCGCGAGGTCTTCCACCGCCTGGCGGCGCCGGCCCTGAGCGCTGGCGACGAGGTCGCGTCCCTCCTCGAGATCGCGGACGCCACCCCGGACCCGACCACCGCCGCGATCCTTCGCCTGGAGGCCGTCGCGCGTATGACGCGCCTCCCCGATCCGGTCTCGGAGGACACGGTGCTGGGCCTCCTCTCGGCCGTGGAGCGCGACGCACCCGCGCTGGGTATCGCCTCCTTCCTCGCGGAGCGTCGGGCGCGGAGGCGCGGCGACCTCGAGGACGTCGTCCGTCTGCTCCGCGAGAGGCGCGCGCGCTCGGCCGATCCCCTCGAGGGCGCCATCGACGCCGTCCGCGAGGCCCTTCTCGTCGCCGACGCCACGCCCGACGCGGCTTCGGATCTCCTCGAGGAGGCCCATCGCGCGCGACCGAGCGACTTCGCGCTGCGCGACCTTCACGAGCGGATGGCCTCGAGGCCTCTCCCCGACCGGGCGGCGTGGCGCGAGGCACGCGCCGACGCCCTCGAGGGAGACGCGCGCGTGGAGCTCTTCCTCGAAGCCGCCCTCGACGCGCCGTCGGCGGACGCGCTGCGACTCGCCCGGAAGGCGCTCGGGGAGGGCGGCCTCGGCGTGGCCCGCGTGGCCCTCGAGCGCGCGGAGCTGGCGACGGGCGAGGTCGCCCGGCAGGAGGAGGAGCTGCTCGCGCGCGCGCGGGCCGTTGTCTCCGGCGCGGAGGGCAGGGCCGCACGCCGTGAGGTGCTCGAACGGCTGGCCGAGCTCGAGGATCATGGGCGAGCCGAGCCGGCGAACGCCCTCCCGTGGCACAGGACGATCCTCGATGACGATCCCGTGAACCTGCCCAGCCTTCGCCGCCTGGAGCACGACCTGCTCGGCGGCGCCGACGATGACGCGCTCGAGACCGTGGCGACCGCCGTCGCCAGCGTCCTCTCGCAGACGGTGCCCGGGGAGTGTGTCGCTCACGCATGGCTGGCGGCGCAGCTCCGCGCCCGCTCGGAAGGGGGCTGGACCGTCACCGCGGACCTGGCCGACCTCGCCGCGAGCCAGCCGGAACCACCGCTCTGGGCGCTGCGCGAGAAGAACGCGCACGCGCGCCTGAGCCAGCGAACCGAGGAGGTCCTCGCCACGACCCACGCGCTGCTCGAGCGCGCGACGCGCCCCGCCGAGGCCGCCGCGCTCAGCCTCCGCGCAAGCGAGGCGCACGCGGCGATGGAGCGCGCCGCGGAGGCGATCGCCTGCCTGGAGCGCGCCGCCGCCGAGGACCCGGGCGACGTCGTCGCGTGGGGATTCCTCGCCGAGGCACGGGGGCTCGGTAGCGATCCGCGCAAGGCCGCTGACGCGTGCGAGGCGGTCGCGCGTACGAGCGCCGTCCCGGCCCATCAGATCGTCGCGTGGTACGACGCCGCCGTGCTGTGGCTCGACGAAGTGAAGGACACCGAACGCGGTGTCGCTGCGCTCGAGGCAGCCGCTCGCATCGATCCGACCTTCGAGGACGTCTTCAAGCGGCTCTCGATGGCCTATGCCGAGCGGAAGATGGATGCCGAGCTCGCCGCGCTCCTCGAGCGCCGGCTGGAACTCGTGAGCGACCCCGACGAGCGTGTCACGATGGAGGTCGACCGAGCTCGAGCCCTCGCCGAGATGGGTGACAACAAGCGAGCACGCGCAGCGCTCGAGGCGGCCATCCGGGAGCGACCCGATCACGCCACGGCCCTCGGTGCGCTCGGCGACGTCGCCGTCAAGGAGAAGGACTGGGCGGCCGCGGAGCAAGCGTGGGTCCGCCTCGCGCGCCTGTTGCCCTCCGCCGAGGAGCAGCGCGCGATCTACACGCGGCTCGGCGAGCTGTACCTCGTGCACGCGCCCAACCTCAACCGAGCCGAGGTGGCGTTCCGGAAGATCCTCGAGCACGCCCCGGGCGACCTGCCGACCCTGGAGAAGCTCGTCGACGTGTACAAACGACAGAACGACTCCGCGCGCGCGGTGGACGCGCAGCAGGAGATCCTCGCCCTGGTGAAGGAGCCCGAGGCGCGCCTCACACGGATCCTCGAGCTCGCAGACATCCACGAGAACACGGGGCGCGATCTCCGGAAAGCCGAGCAAGCGCTCGAGGCGGCGCGCAGGGAGATGCCGACGAACGTCAAGTTGCTCAGGGCGCTGGCAGAGTTCTACCAGCGGCAGAAGCAGCTGCCGGCCATGCAGATCCTCCTCGATCGGGCCGCCAGCGACGCACGGCGGGCGTTCGCGGCCGGGCGCTTCGTCCCGGCGCTCTTCGAGATCCTGGCGACCGCCTACGAGCTCCGCGGCAAGCGGGACGCGGCGCGCGTGGTCAACGCGGCGCTGGCTGCCATCGATGGGAGGCCGAGCAAGGTCCGCGGGGCCGAGACGCGCGGCCTCGACCCGCGGCTCGACGATCTGCTCGCGCCGGAGATGGTCACGCCCGGGATCCGAGCCCTCCTGGCTCGCGCCGGCGACGCCCTGGACGTCGCAAGCCCGACGGACCTCCGTGCGCTCCACGCCACCCCGCTGCCGGCCGGCGCCCCGCTCGCAGCCATGATCGGGGCGGTTGCCGCGCCGATGGGGATCTCGACCCCTCAGCTCCACGTGTCCGCAGACCTCAAGTCCTCGTGCGTACCTGTGTCCTCGAGCCCGGCGAGCCTCGTGGTCGGCGAGGGCCTGGTGCAAACGAAGAACGAGCTGGCCCGCGCCTTCCTCGTGATCCGCTCGCTCAAGCTCGTGGCCACGCACGCGTCGGCGCTGGCTCGGGTGCCGGAGTCCGAGCTCGACGTCCTCCTCACGGCCTTCTGGAAGGCCTTCAACCCCACGTGGGAGCCCGAAGGCGTGGACGCAGAGGCGCTCGCGGAGGCCGCGCGTCGCCTCGCGCCGGGTTTGCCCGACACGTCGGATCCCGAGATCGGCGTCCTCGCGCTGGAGGCCGCGGGCACCCTCGGAGTGAAGGGCGGGGCGCTCGGGCCGGCCGCCGTCGCGTGGGCCAACCGCGTCGCGCTCCTCGCGGTCGGCGATCCTGGCGCCGCCGTCGAGGGGATCGCGTGGAGCCTCGGCGAGGAAGGCGCGCCCTCCGAGCCGGAGGCGCGGCTCGCGTGGATCGGGAGGACCGTGCAGGTCAGGGAGCTGCTGGCCTTCAGCGTCTCCGACACCTACAACGAGGCCCGCGCGCGCCTCGGGCTCGCCTCGGAGTGAAAGACCTGGTTTTCGAAGGGGCGCTCAGCCGCCCTGAGCCAGATTGACGCCGAGCCAGCGACGCGCCTCCTCGACGTCGATCCCCTTGCGCGCGGCGTACGCCACGAGCTGGTCCTCGCCGATCTTGCCGACGTTGAAATAGCGCGCCTCGGGGTGCCCGAGGAAGAGGCCGCTCACGCTCGCGGCGGGGAGCATGGCGAAGCTCTCGGTGAGGGTGATCCCCACGCGCCCCGCGTCGAGGAGCGCGAAGAGCGTCCGCGTCTCGGTGTGATCGGGGCACGCCGGGTAGCCGATCGCAGGACGTATTCCGCGGTAGTCCCCGGCGATGAGCCGGTCGAGCTCGAGCGGTGCACCCGCCTCGTGGCCCCATTCGCGGCGGACGCGCGCGTGCAGCATCTCCGCGAAGGCCTCGGCGAGCCGATCGGCGAGCGCCCGCACGAGGATCGCGGAGTAGTCGTCGTGCTTCTTCTCGAACGACAGGACGAGATCGCCAGCTCCGAGGCCCGCGGTGACCGCAAACGCACCGATCCAGTCGGGGCTCCCGCGCGGCGCCACGAAGTCCGCCAGGCACGACATCGTCTTGCCCTCGCCGTCCTTCTCGCTCTGCTGCCGGAGCATGTGAAACCGCGCGCGCTCGACCGTGCGGCCCTCGTCCGTGAACACGACGATGTCATCGCCGTCGGCGTTGGCCGGAAAGAACCCGTAGACGCCCCGCGCCCTGAGGAGCGCGTCGCGCGCGATGACCGCCAGCAGGTCCTTCCCGGCCGCGAAGACCTCCCTCGCGGCCGCGCCGAATCTCGGGTGTTCGAGGATCGCCGGGAACTTCCCGGAGAGCTCCCACGCCGTGAAGAAGAACGTCCAGTCGAGGTAGGGCGAGAGCTCGTCGATGCGGGGCGCCAGCTCGTGGACGCCGAGAAACGGCGGGGATGTGGCGTCGCTCCAGGACAGCGACGGGCGCCTTTCCCGCGCCATCGGGTAGGGAACGATGCCCCTCGGTCGCTTGCCCGCGTGGGCGGCGCGCATCCGCTCCTGCTCGGCGCGGTTGTCGGTGTCCAGCGCCGAGCGCAGCTTCGGGTCGAGGAGGCTCGCGACGACGTGGACGGCGCGCGAGGCGTCCAGGACGTGCACGACCTCGCGCCCGTACTGGGGCGCTACCTTCACGGCCGTGTGCTGCCGGCTCGTCGTGGCGCCGCCGATGAGCAGGGGCAGATCCATGCCGCGGCGCTGCATCTCGCGGGCGACGTAGACCATCTCGTCCAGCGAGGGCGTGATGAGCCCGGACAGCCCGACGACGTCGGCCCCCTCGCGAACCGCCGCCTCGAGGATCCGGTCGCACGGCACCATGACGCCGAGATCGACCACCCGGTAGTTGTTGCAGCCGAGGACCACGGCCACGATGTTCTTCCCGATGTCGTGGACGT
>SXNL01000322.1 GCA_005777185.1 Myxococcales bacterium | reverse complement strand
GCGAGCCCGAGCCCGAGCCCGCGCCCGACGCAGACGAGCCGAGCTTCAGCACCCGCGCGCGCCTCGCGCACGGTGACCGCACGATGTACTTCGCGGAAGCCGCCGCCCGCTGTCACGTGATGCCGCCGGACGGCCGCATCGTGCGCCTCTCGCCGCGCAGAAGTGCACTCGCTACACGCAGGGCGAGGCGCAGGAAGTCGATGGCGCACCGGTAGGCATCGAGGTTCTCGTGGTCCAATCGTGGCAGAGGCGTCTCACGCATGACGGCCTGTCGGCCGTGAATCGAACAGTTGCGTCGTTTCGCGCACGCGCACGCGCACGAGGACGACCGCGAGGACGACCGCGAGGACGAGGCCCGACGGCCCGGAAACCCGGCCGAACTTCGGCCTGGCGGCACCACGCTCAGCGCCGCGGCCGCCCCTCCACCAGCACCCGGTATGCGATCGCCGCGCACGCGGCGAACGCCGCGATCCCCGACAGCGCGTACAGCGCAACCCCCCACCCGTGGCGCTCGACGAGCTGCCCCACCGCCCGCCCGGACAGCACCGCCGCGAGGTAGCCCACGCCGTCGATCAGCCCCGCCGCGGTCGCGCTCCCGCGGCGGCTCCCGAGGTCGAGCGACAGCGCGCCGGAGAGGAACGCGTACGGCCCCATGATCGCGAACCCCGTGAGCGCGAGCATCGGGAGCGCGAGCCAGGGGACCCGCGCGTACCCCATGCCCACGAGGCCTATCCCCACCGGGATCAGGAAGGCCACCATGATGCCGCCGCGCCGACCGCCGAGGCGATCGGTGAGCGCACCCGTGACGAGCACGGAGAGGCCGCCGAAGAACGGGAACACCGCGCTCCACTTCGCGGCGACGGCCGGGCTCATCCCGCACACCGTCTTCAGGTAGTCGGGCGACCACAGGTTCAGCGTCTCCCGCACGAGCGTGAGCCCGAACGACATCGCGCACACGAGCCAGAACGCGCCGCTCTTCAGGAACGGCCCGAGGTGGAACCAGAGCCCGTGCCCGTCGTCCTCCTCGAAGACGCCCGTGCCGGTGTCCTCGACGGCGAGGGGGGGCTGGCCCGCGTCCTCGGGGCGCTCCTCGAGGACGACCATCGCGAGGATCGAGGCCAGGACGAGGACCGCGGCCGCGGCGAAGTAGACCTGGCGCCACGACAGGCCGAGCTCGACGAGCTGCCCGAGCAAGAGGCGCGCGACCACGTCGCCGAAGAGGTAGCTCTGCGCGAGCACGGCCATCGCGCGGCCGTACAGGGATCTCGGGAACCACTGCGAGGCGATCCGCACGGCGGCCCCCCAGCCGGCGGACTGCACGAACCGGTTCGCGCTCCAGATGGCGACGAACACCGCGAGGCCGGACGCCGAGCCGAAGGCGACCGTGGCCGCGATCGAGCCGAACATCGCGAGCACGAAGAGGCGCTTGCCGCCGAGGAAATCGGCCGCGAAGCCGGTGGTGAACTTTCCGACGGCGTAGGCGAAGATGGCCGTCGAGGCGATGGTGCCGAAGTCGGCCTTGCTCGCGACGCCGCTCGCGGGATCCGCGACGATGAGGTTGGAGGTGACCGACAGGTTCGAGCGGCAGACGTAGTAGCCCGCGTACCCCAGCGTCAGGGTCGCGAGGATGCGCGCCCGCGCTGCCGTGGCTGTCGTCTTCACTGTCCGCCGTCCGCTGTTCGCAGCCCGCCGTCCGCCGGCGGGGCTACTTCAGCGGCCCGCCCGGCTTGCAGTCGTTCCCGCACACGTCGTACGGGTTCGAGTTCCCGTCGTCGCAGATCTCCCCCTTGTCGGCCTGCACGATCCCGTCCCCGCAGCGCGGCCCGAGCGTCCTGCAGTCGATGCCGCAGTACGGGTAGCCCGTTCCGTTCTTGCTCCCGTCGTCACAGACCTCGTCCTTGGTCTTGATGCCGTCGCCGCACACGCTCACGCACCGCGTCCGCTCGCGGACGAAGCCGCGGAGCGTCAGCTTGTAGTGCGACTCGATCGTGTGCCGCTCGGCCTGGAACAGGACGAACTCGTACATCCCGTTCACCACGAGCCCGAGCTTCGTCGCCGTCGCGGCGTCGAGGGTCACCGTGCCCGTCACCGCGTCGTGGATGCCGCCGAGGTCCACGGCGAGCTTGTTGTTGATGAACACCCAGACGTCGTCGTCGCCGCGGAACTGGAGGATCTCCCCGCCCTTGTAGGTGAACCAGTACCGGAGCTCGCTCGTGAAGTGGAAGTTGTTGAACCACCCCGGCGTGTCGCCCCATCCCTTGCCGTCGATGGGGAAGAACTGCGGGTCGTCGTACAGGTACGAGTCATCGACCTGCTTGGTGAACGTCAGCTTGTCGAAGATCTGCTTCGACTCGGCGGTGTCGCGGTACCACTGCGCGAAGCGCGTCGCATCCGTGAGCTGGTCGCCGATGGTGCTCGACCCCCTCCGGTCCTTGAAGACGGGCTTCTTCTCGGCGTCGAGCGTCTCCTGGACGAGCCCGGTCGCGGCGCCGTCGCCGGAGTACGACTCGAAGTCGGGGTGGGTCGTCTGGAAGTCGCGGTAGATGACCGGGAGGTCGAGCGTGGGGGGCGGTGGCTCGACGATCACCTCGCACTTGAACCCGGGCTCGAGCTTGCAGGTCGCGCTGCACCCGTCTCCCGCGCGCCCGTTGCCGTCGTCGCACTCCTCGCCGGGGAACTTGAGGCCGTCGCCACACACGCCCTTGCACGTGCCGTTGTCGCAGACGGGCTCCGCGGTGCAGCCCGGCGAGCACCCGTCGTACGGGCGGAGGTTCCCGTCGTCGCACTGCTCGGTGCCCTCCTTCTTGCCGTCCCCGCACGTCGTCCGCACGCATGGCTTCCCCACGTCAGGGCAGTGCCAGCCGGCCTCGAGCTGACAGGTGGCGCTGCACCCGTCGTTCGCCGCGGTGTTGGCGTCGTCGCAGTCCTCCTCGCCGACCTTGAACCCGTCCCCGCACGCGAACGCGGTGCAGGCCGCGCCGGGGATCTTGCACGCCCAGCCCGGCTCGATCGTGCACGTGGCGGTGCAGCCGTCGCCGTTGACCTGGTTGAAGTCGTCACACTTCTCGCCCTCGTCGAGCGTGCCGTTGCCGCAACGATCGGGCTTCGCGTCGATCGATCCGTCGGCCTCGAACCCGGGCCCGGGCGCCGCGTCTGGGAGGGGACCCCCAGGCTGGACGCCGAACTGGGACCCTTCGATGACGCCGCAAGCACCGGCGCTGGTGAGGACGAGCCCGGTGAGGGAGACAGCAAGCAAGGCGCGGGCACGAGGCATCCTTAAACAAGAGCAAGCCTTCTCGAACATGCAAGCAGATTCGGCTGTAGGCCAAGGTGCGCTCGGGTCAGGGCATCCGGCCGATCGCGAAGCCGGCACCCAGACCGACGGTGAGCGCGACGATCACCAGCACGACGACGATCCACCCGCTCACGCCCCCCACGCGGACGACGCCGCGCGAGACCGCACCGAACATGGGGAGGTCCTCGGACGGGAGCGTGCCCTTGCTCACGACCACCACGTTCGGGGGGGGCTCGGCGATCTGGCGCGACGCGCCGCTCGCGAGCGTCCCGCTCGGCCCGACCTTCGGGAAGGCGAGGCCGTCCGAGGCCGGAGTGGCGAGCGTCGGGGGCGTCGTCGGCGGGGACCCGGCGCCCGCGCCCGACACAGGAGGACCGAACACCGAGGGCACGTCGGGGAGGTGGCTGAGGGGCCGGGAGAGGGCGGGCGTCTCCGCTCCGACGGCGGCGCCGAGCGCGCGGGCCATCTCGAGCGCGG
This sequence comes from Myxococcales bacterium, assembly GCA_005777185.1. Taxonomy (GTDB): domain Bacteria; phylum Myxococcota_A; class Polyangia; order Polyangiales; family Polyangiaceae; genus SXNL01. The sequence continues at coordinate 23,288 of SXNL01000322.1, read as the reverse complement.
AGCCGAAGCGCGCGTCGCGATCCTTCGACATGGCGCGCTCGACCACCGGCGCGATCCGCGCGAGGGCGGGATCGATCTGCACGAGGGGCGTGGGCGTGTCGTTCAGCACTGCCGCGAGCCGCGCGTACTCCGTGGGCGCGGGGAACGCGACGCGACCGGTGAGCATCTCGTAGAGGAGGACGCCCGCGCTGAAGAGATCCGTCCTGTGATCCACCGCCTTGGCGTTCCGGATCTGCTCGGGGCTCATGTACGCGGGCGTGCCGAGGAGCATCCCGGTCGCGGTCTTCTGGCCCATGCCACCGGCGGCGTCCATGACCTTCGCGATGCCGAAGTCCAGGATCTTGGGCTGGAAGTGGCCGCCCGCCTCGCGCGCCAGGATGACGTTGTCGGGCTTGAGATCGCGGTGCACCACGCCCTGCGCGTGCGCGGCGCCGAGACCCGCGAGGAGGCCCTGGACGATCGTCGCCGCCTGCGCGAGCGGTACACGTCCGCCGCGACGCGTGTAGGCCGACAGGGGGACGCCGTCGAGGTACTCCATCACGAGGTAGGGGCTGCCGTCCTCGGCGCACGCCGTCTCGACCACGCGCACGATGCTGGGGTGGATGAGCCGCTCGCACGTGCGGCCCTCCTCCAGGAAGCGCGCGACGATCCCCGGATCCTCGAGGAACTCCGGCCGGAGGATCTTGATCGCGTGGCGTCCCGCGCCAAGGACGGGCGCTGCCTCGTACACGTCCCCCATGCCACCCGTTCCGATCAGGCGGAAGAGCCGGTACTTGTCCTGGAGGATGGCCCCCGAGAGGTCCACGGGCGGCATCCTACGCGGTCCGCTGCCTGCCGGCTACGTCCGGACCTTCGCCCCGAAGCGGCTGTTCACGGCGTCGACCACCCTGGCGTGCGCCGCGTCGATCTCGGCGTCGGTGAGCGTGCGGTCCGGGGCGCGGTAGACGACCCTGAACGCGAGGCTGGCGTGATCGGCCGGGATGGCGCCGCCCGTGAACCGATCGAAGATCGACACCTCCTCCGCGAGGGCGCCCGCCGCCTCGCGGATGGCCGCCTCGAGAGCGCCCGCGGCGACGTCGTCGTGGACGACGAGCGCGACGTCGCGTGGCGAGGCCGGGAAGCGAGGCAGATCGCGGTAGCGGACGGGCGCGTGCGCGCGGAGCGCCTCGAGATCGATCTCGACGACGACCGCGTGCTCGCCCAGCTCGAACGCGTCCAGGAGGTCGGGGTGGACCGGACCGAAGGCGCCGATGATCGTACCGTCGAGGAAGAGATCCGCCGCGCCACGCGGATGCAGGTGCCGCGCCGCGCCCCGCTGGATCTCGCACGCGCGGCCCGTCATGCGCTCGACCACACCGAGCGCGACGGCCTTCGCGTCCCACACGTCGAACGGCGCGCCCTTCGCCAGGTACGCGGGCCGCGTCCCCGCCAGCACCGCCGCGAACGACGGGCGCTCCTCGGGAAGCCCGTCCGCCGATCCGCGCGGCGTGGCGAGGTAGCGCGCGCCGAGCGAGAACAGCTGGAACGCCGTCACGCCGTGGCGACGGCCGTGCGCCACGGCCTCGAACAGACCGGGGAGGAGGCTCGTGCGCATGACCCCATGGTGACGCGCCAGCGGGTTCGCGAGGACCACCGAGGCGTGCGGCGCGGCGACCTTCTCGAGCGCCTCTTCGCTCGTGAAGGCCCACGTGATCGCCTCCGACAGGCCCATCGCGAGGGCCGCCCGTCGCGCCCGCGTGGTGAGCTCCTCGACGCCACCCACGGGCCGCGAACCCTGGATCCGCGGGAGCGTCGCCGGCACCGCGTTCATGCCGTGGACGCGGATGACCTCCTCGATCAGATCCACCTCGCGCGTGAGATCCAGCCGGTGCGACGGTGCGTCCACCTCGGCCGCGTCGTCGTCGGCCGCGCGCTCCACGCAGCCGAGCCGCGCGAGCATCGCGCGCGCCTCCGACCAGGGGACCTCGAGCCCGAGGAGCGCGTCCATCCGCGCCCGGCGCAGGGTGAGGCGGGGGACGGTGGCGGGGGCGCCCTCGACGTGGATCTCCCCCTTCACGGCGCGCGCGCCCGGCGCCAGCTCCGTCGTCATGCGTATGGCGGAGCGCAGGACATGGCGCACCATGGCGCGATCGGTGCCGCGCTCGAAGCGGTGGCTGGACTCGGTGTGCATCCCGTGGCGCCGGGCCGCGCGCCGGATGCCGCGCGGCTCGAAGCTCGCGCACTCGAAGAGCACGCGGCGCGTCTCCGCGCGGATCTCCGTGCCCTGGCCGCCCATGACGCCGGCCAGCGCGCCCGGACCCTCGCCGTCGCAGAGCAAGAGGTCGTCCTCGTCGAGCGGGCGTGACACGCCGTCGAGCGTCACCAGCACCTCGCCCGCGCGGGCGCGCCGGACGACGATCCGGCCGCCGCGCACGAGATCGAGGTCGAACGCATGCATCGGCTGGCCGTACGCGAGCATGGCGAGGTTCGTCACGTCGACCACGTTCGAGATGGCGCGCACCCCGAGGTGCGCGAGCCGGTACCGCGCGCCGGGCGGCGACGGTCCGATCTCGACGTCGATCACGAGCGCGGCGGCGTAGTGCGGGCAGCGCTCGAGGTCGAGGACCGAGACCTCGACGCCCATCGCGGCGAGGTCCTTGTCCCGCGCCACCACGATGGGATCCCCCACGGGCGGCCGCCGGAAGGGAACGTTGTAGAGCGCAGCGATCTCCCGCGCGAGGCCCACGTGGCCGAGCCCGTCGGGGCGGTTCGGCCCGAGGCCGATCTCGAGGATGGTGTCCGACGCCTCGGGGATCGCGCTCGCGAAGGTGGCGCCGGGCGTCGCGCCGTCCGGCGCGAAGACCAGGATGCCTTCCCCGTCCTCGGAAAGCCCGAGCTCGGCCTCGCTGACGAGCATCCCCTCGCTCGCCACGCCGCCGATGGTCCGACGCTCGATCGTGCCCCCGGGCAAGGCGGTGCCGAGGGGCGCCAGGAGCACGAGGCCGCCCGGATCGGGGACGTTCGGCGCGCCGCAGACGACCTCCTGCGTGCCTCCGCCGCGATCCACCGTGACGAGCCTGAGGCCGCTCTTCGAGGGGTGCGGCCGCACCGACGTCACGCGCGCGAAGACGCACGCCGCCGCCGCGGCGCCGACGTGCAGGATCGCCTCGACCTCGAGGCCCGCGCCCGTGAGCCGGTCGGCGAGCTCGCGGGGCGAGGCGTCGAGCGCGGGGACGAGCTGCGAGAGCCACTTGCACGACGCGCGCATCAGAACTGCCCCAGGAATCGAGGGTCGTTCTCGAACATCAGGCGGATGTTCGGGATGCCGTACCGCAGCATCGCGATGCGCTCGAGCCCCATGCCGAGCGCGAAGCCGGTCCACCGCTCGGGGTCGAGGCCTGCGGCGGTGAAGACCACGGGGTCGATCATGCCGCACCCGAGGATCTCGATGAACCCCGTGTGCTTGCACAGGCCGCAGCCCGCGCGCGTGCCGTCGGCCTGCTTGCAGAAGACGCACCCGATGTCGACCTCCGCCCCGGGCTCGACGAAGGGGAAGTAGCTCGGCCTCAGGCGCACGGGCGTGTTCGGCCCCCAGAGACGCTCCGCGAACTCGGCGAGCACGCCCTTGAGGTGCGCGAACGTGACCGCCTCGTCCACGAGGAACGCCTCGAGCTGGTGGAACATCGGCGCGTGCGTGAGGTCGTCGTCGCGACGGAACACCGCGCCGGGCGCGATGAAGGCCATGGGGGGCGGCGTCGTCGCCATCGCGCGCACCTGGATGTTGCTCGTGTGCGTCCGGAGGAGGTGCCCGGCGGTCGTGAAGAACGTGTCGTGCATGTCGGTCGCCGGATGGTCCGGCGGGAAGCCGAGCTTGCCGAAGTTGTTCTCCTCCAGCTCGACGTCGGGCCCGTCGAACACCGCGAAGCCGAGCCCGCGGAACACGTCGATGACCTCCTCGCGGACGATCGAGATGGGGTGTGCGTGCCCAGGCACGGCCGGCAGCGGGCGGCCGGGGAGGGTCAGGTCGAACGGCCGCGCGCCGAGGTCGAGGTCGCGCGCGGCTCGGGTGATCTCCGCGAGGCGAGCCTGGAAGCCCGCCTCCACAGCGGCCTTGAGCTCGTTGACCGCCTCACCGATCGCGCGCCGGGCCGCCTTCGGCGCCTTCCCGATCCCCGCGAGGAGGACCGTCAGCTCCCCTTTCTTGCCGGAGATCTTGGCGTTCTCGTCGCGCAGGGCTTGCTCCGTGGCGGCCGCCGCGAACCGCGCCGGGAAGCGGGCCCCAAGATCCGCGAGCGCGCGGTCGATCGCCTCTTTCGCGTCGTCGGCCATCGGGACGCTCGACTCTTATCACATTCCGGGGTGCACGAGGGCGAGCCATGCGGTAGAGATACAGTCGGACCGGACCCCACCGGAGCAGGACATCCATGACCACGAGAACCGGACTGAGCGCGTTCATCCTCCTCGCTCTCTCCGCGGCCACCGCCGCGGGCATCGGCTGCGGCTCGACCACGCGGTCGAGCGCGTACTCGGACGATCCGAAGGCGGGAAAGGACGGCGGCGCCGAGGCCGGCAAGGGCTTCGGATCGAACGAGGACGGGCTGCTCCTCGACCCGCCGAACGTCGTCCTCTTCATCGACACGGCGAAGACGCCGCCGGAGCCCGCGACGCAGACGTACACCGTGAAGATCAAGACCGGCGGATCGGGCGAGGACGTCTCCGCGAAGACGACGTTCGAGCTCGTGGACGACGTCGGCAAGTTCACGGGCAACGTCTTCACCAGCAAGACGACGCTCCCCGACGGCGTCCCGGGCATGACGACCATCGTGAAGGCCACGTCGGGCGAGTACAAGGGCACCGCCCAGCTCACGATCGTCGCGCTGCGCCAGTCGGGCGACAACCGCGACTTCTTCTTCCTCGAGCCGCACAACCAGCCGCACTCGCCGGCCAACGACGTGCTCAAGTTCGGCACCAACATCCAGAAGGTCGACGTCGCGTTCGTCATGGACACGACCGGATCGATGGGTGGCTCGATCACGAACCTGGCGAACGCGCTCACGAGCACCATCGTGCCGGCGCTCACGGCGGTCATCCCCTCGGTCGAGATGGCGGTCGTGGACTACAAGGACTACCCGGTCGGAAGCTATGGCGGCGGGGGCGACTTCCCGGTGAAGGTCTACCAGACGATGACCTCCACGGTGTCGCTGGTGAACGCGGGCGTCGCCAAGTACGTCGCGAGCGGCGGCGCCGACGGCCCCGAGTCGCAGATCCCCGCGATGTACCACGTGCTCACGGGCGACGAGCTCACGTGGCCGGGAGGGTCCGTCCCCAAGCACACGCCCCCCGCGGGTCGCTGGGGCGGCGTCAACTTCCGTCCCGGCGCGGTGCCGGTGATCGTGAACATCACCGACATCGACTGGCACGGGGAGGGCCACTCGCCGTACAGCGGCATCCCCGCGCCGACCATGTCGAACCTCATGGCGACCTTCATCAAGACCAACGCCCGCTTCGTGGACATCACCTCGGGCGACGAGAGCCAGGCCAACGAGCTCTCCGACGTCAGCGGCTCGAACGTGCCCACGTCGGCCTTCGGCACGGTGTCTGGCTGCGCCTCGGTCCAGTGCTGCACCGGGATCAACGGGGCCGGGCGCCTGAACACGACGCCGAGCGGGAACTGCCGGCTCAACTTCCTGCACTCCGGCGGCAACGGCGTCTCGAGCGCCATCGCGAAGGCCATCCAGGCGATCGCGATCGGCACGCAGTTCGACATCAACGCCAAGGTGTCGAACGATCCCAGCAACGAGAACGGCGTCGACGCCGTCGCGGCCTTCATGCAGGGCCTCCGCGCCATGGACGAGGGCGACGCCACGCAGGGCTGCCCCGCCCAGACCGCCGTGGACACGAACGGGGACGGCGTGAAGGACACGTTCAAGAGCGTCCGCGTCGGCACCCCGGTCTGCTTCGAGGTCATCCCGAAGGACAACACGACCGTCTCGGCCGCCGCGATCGTCCAGTTCTACAACGCCTTCATCGACATCCTCGGCCAGCCGGGCAACATCCAGCTCGACCGCCGCACGGTGAAGTTCCTCGTCCCGCCGGGCGACTCCGTCAAGTAGGCGAGGCAGCCCGCCCTCCGTTCCCGGAAGCGGACATCGGGGCACCGTGTAGGGACACGTCTCACCAATCGACGTCGCGGTCCAGCCCGGGTGTCGTTGTACTTAGCGAGTCTCACTGTTCCTTGGCACACTGCCCGCGCTCGGATCATTCTTTAGCGTGGAGGCATTTGCATGAACAGGCTTGGACTCTCGGCGGTTCTGATCGCCGGGCTCGGTGCGGCGCTCGCTTGCGGCGGCTCGACGGGTGAGGACGCGCTCTTCGGACCCGACAACGGATCGTCCGGGTCGTCCGGATCGTCGGGCTCCTCCGGGTCGTCGGGCTCCTCGGGATCGTCGGGGACCTCGGGGTTCGTGCCTCCGGAGGAGACGCTCGAGATCGATCCGGCGAGCGCGACGGTCTTCATCGACACCAACACGACGCCGGCGACGCCGGGGAAGCAGGCCTTCACCGTCAAGCTCGTGAAGGCGGGCAACGCCACCGACGTGACGAGCACGGCGGTGTTCGACGTCGTCGACAAGCAGTACGGAAGCTTCACGGGGAACACGTTCACGACCGTGACCTCGCTGCCCGCGGGCCTCCTCGGCGTGACGACCACGGTGAAGGTCGACGCAGGCGCCTACAAGGGAACGGGCGCGCTGACGATCGTGCAGCTCAAGAAGACGGGCGACAACCGCGACTTCTTCTTCGTCGAGCCGTACAAGGCGCCACCGACCCCGGCGACCGACGTGCTCAAGTTCAGCACGAACATCAAGAAGGTGGACGTCGCGTTCGTCATGGACACCACCGGCTCCATGGGCGGCTCGATCACGAACCTGAAGACGGCGCTGTCGGGATCGCTCGTGGGCGCGCTCACGGCGGCCATCCCGTCGGTGCAGATGGCGGTCGTGGATCACAAGGACTACCCCGTGGGCAGCTACGGCGGGACGGGCGACTTCCCGGTGAAGGTCTGGCAGCCGATGACCTCCAACGTGACGCTCGTGAACGCGGGCGTGGCGAAGTACGTCGCGAGCGGCGGCGCCGACGGCCCCGAGTCGCAGATCCCCGCGATGCACCACACGCTCACGGGCCAGGCGCTCCTCGGCGTCCCGGCGTACACCCCCGCGGCCGGCACGTTCGGCGCCGTGGACTTCCGCGCCGGCTCGGTGCCCGTCATCGTGCTCATCACCGACGTGAGCTGGCACAACGCCTACACGGGCATCACGCCGGCGCCGCCGACCATGACGGCGCTCAAGACCGCGTTCGCGTCGACCAACGCGAAGTTCGTCAGCGTCACGGTGTCGGGCACCGAGGCCCAGGCCGACGAGCTCTCCGATGCGACCAAGTCGTCGGTCCCGGTCGGGTCGTTCGGCACGGTCGCGGGGTGCAGCGCGACCCAGTGCTGCACGGGCGTCAACGGCGCGGGGCGTGCGCCCACGGGCCCCGGCGGGACGTGCCGGCTCAACTTCCTCCACTCCGGCGGCACCGGCGTCTCGGCGGGCATCGCGAAGGCGATCGAGGCCATCTCGGTGGGCTCGACCTTCGACGTCACCGCCAGGCCGTCGAACGATCCGACCAACGTGGACGGCGTCGACGCGACGAAGTTCATCAAGGCCCTCCGGGCGAAGGACGAGGGCGACGCCACGCAGGGCTGCCCGGCAGCGCCCGCGCAGGACACGAACGGCGACGGCATCAAGGACACGTTCCTCGCGGTCAAGGTCGGCACCCCCGTGTGCTTCGAGATCATCGCCGCACAGAACGAGACGGTTCCGCCGAAGGCGACGGCGCAGTTCTACAGCGCCTTCATCGACGTCGTCGGGCTGCCCGGCAACGTGAACCTCGACAAGCGCCAGGTGAAGTTCCTCGTGCCGCCGTCGGGTGGCTCCACGAAGTGATCGAGAGGAGTACACAGCATGACGAGACACCTGGGTGTGTGGACGGCCCTCCTTGTGGGCGTGACGACGGCAGCGGGCTGCGGCTCGTCGGGCCGCAACTCGTCGTTCGATGACGCGCCGCCGGCGGGCACCGATCCGGGCACGACGCCTGGCGAGGACGGCGGCGGCCCCACGGGGCCCAACTTCGGGACGACCGACGACGGGCTCACCGTGGACCCGCTCAACGCGGTCGTGTTCATCGACACGGCCACCACGCCGGTCACGCCGGCCACCCTGTCGTACAAGGTGAAGCTGAAGCAGGGCGGCACGGAGACGGACCTCACGTCGGGCGCCACCTTCGAGCTCGCGGACAAGGCCCTCGGGACGTTCGCGGGTCCCACGTTCACGAGCGTCACGACGCTCCCCGGCGGCCTGCCCGGCGCGACGACCTTCGTGAAGGTCGACACCGGGCAGCACAAGGGGCAGGCGTCGCTCACCGTGGTCGCCCTCCGCAAGACGGGCGACAACCGCGACTTCTTCTTCCTCGAGCCGTACAAGCAGCCGCCGAGCCCCTCGAACGACGTCCTCAAGTTCAGCACGAAGATCCAGAAGGTCGACGTCGCGTTCGTGACCGACACGACGGGTTCGATGGGCGGGTCCATCACGAACCTGCGATCGGCGCTCACGGGCACGATCGTGCCCGCCCTCACGGCGGCCATCCCGTCGGTCCACATGGCGGTGGTCGATCACAAGGACTTCCCCTACGGGAGCTACGGAGACTTCAGCGACTTCCCCGTGCGGGTCTACCAGGTCATGACGCCGACGGTCTCGCTCGTGAGCGCGGGCATCAACAAGTACAACGCGAGCGGCGGGTTCGACGGCCCCGAGTCGCAGATCCCGGCGATGCAACACACGCTCACCGGCGAGGCCATCTCGTGGCCCGGCGGCACCGTACCCGCCCACACGCCACCGGCCGGCCTCTGGGGCGGCGTGGACTTCCGCGACGGCTCGGTGCCCGTCATCGTCCTCATCACCGACGTGAGCTGGCACGACGACTACACGTTCCCGCACCCGACGATGGGCACGCTGCAGGCGGCGTTCAAGGCCAGGAACGCGAAGTTCGTCGACATCACGAACTTCGACGAGGGGCAGGCCAACGTGCTCTCGGACGCGACCAGCTCCAATGTCCCGCCGAGCGCCTTCGGGCCCGCCTCCACCTGCCCCACCGGCGTGGGCGGTGCCGCGCGCGGGGCGACGGGGCCCGGCGGCACCTGCCGGCTCAACTTCCTCCACTCCGGCGGGTCGGGCGTGTCCACCGGTATCACGAAGGCCATCCAGGCCATCAGCGTGGGCTCGACCTACGACGTGACGGCCAAGCCGTCGAACGATCCCACCAACGCCGATGGCGTCGACGCCACCAAGTTCATGAAGGCGCTCCGGGCCAAGGACGAGGGCGACGCCACGCAGGGCTGCCCGCCCGCGGCCGCGAAGGACTCGGACGGCGACGGCATCAAGGACACGTTCCTCGCCGTCAAGGTCGGTACACCCGTGTGCTTCGAGGTGATCCCGCAGCAGAACGACACGGTGCCCCCGAAGAACGTCGTCCAGTTCTTCAACGCGTACATCGACGTCCTCGGCCTGCCCGGCAACATCAACCTCGACAAGCGGATCGTGAAGTTCCTCGTTCCTCCGGCGGGCGTGCAGACGAAGTGAGGTCACGCGCATGAAAAGCATCTCGCGGTCGCTCACCGTCTCCTGCCTCGGGCTCGGGGTCGCTCTCGGCTGCGGATCGGCGGGCCGCGGCTCCGGCTTCGAGGACGGCCCGCCCCCCGCGGACCCGAACGCGCCGCCCGGGGACCAGGGCACGTCGGGGACGTCCGGCTCGTCGGGCTCGTCGGGCTCGTCGGGCTCGTCCGGCTTCGGCAGCACGACCGACGGGATGACGATCGATCCCTTGAACGCGATCGTGTTCATCGACACGGCGACCACGCCGCCGACGCCCGCGAAGCAGGCGTACAAGGTCGTCCTCAAGCAGGGCACCACCGAGACGGATCTGAGCTCGAAGGCCGTCTTCACGCTCCAGGATGCGGGGTACGGCACGTTCACCGCGAACGAGTTCACCAGCGTGACGGCGCTGCCCGCGGGCGTCCCCGGCGTCACCACGTTCGTGAAGGTGGACGCGGGCTCGAACAAGGGACAGGCGTCGCTGACGATCATCGCCCTCCGCAAGTCCGGGACGAACCGCGACTTCTTCTTCCTGGAGCCGTACAAGCTCCCGCCGAGCCCCGCGAACGACGTGCTCAAGTTCAGCACCAACATCAAGAAGGTCGATGTCGCGTTCGTCATGGACACGACCGGATCGATGACGGGATCCATCAACAACCTGAAGGCGGCGCTGAGCGGCAGCCTCGTCGCGTCCCTCACCGCGGCCATCCCGTCGGTGGAGATGGCCGTCGTCGATCACAAGGACTACCCGATCGACGACTTCCCCTTCGGAACGCGCTGGTACGGCGACCCGGGGGACTGGCCGGTCAAGGTGTGGCAGAGGATGACGCCCACGGTGTCCCTCGTGAACACGGCCGTGGCGAAGTACGCGGCGAGCGGCGGCAACGACGGGCCGGAGTCGCAGATCCCCGCGATGCAGCACGCGCTCACCGGCGAGGCCATCTCGTGGCCGGCCGGTGGAACGTTCCCGGCCAGCTGGCCGGCGGGCAGCGTCCCGGCCCACACGGCTCCGGCGGGCCGCTGGGGGGGGGTGGACTTCCGCGACGGCGCGGTGCCGGTCATCGTGCTCATCACCGACGTCGAGTGGCACGGCGAGGGGCACGACCCGTACTACTTCCCGTCTCCCACGATGGCGTCGCTCAAGGCGGCGTTCGTGGCGAAGAAGGCGAAGTTCGTGAACATCACGTCAGGGCCCGAGGCTCAGGCGAACGAGCTCTCGGACGCGTCGGGATCGAACGTCCCCGTCGGATCGTTCGGCACGGTGGCCGGTTGCTCGGCGACGCAGTGCTGCACCAACGTCAATGGCGTGGGGCGGGCGGCGATCGGCCCGGGCGGCTCGTGCCGGCTCAACTTCCTGCACAACAACGGGAACGGCGTCTCGACCGGCGTCGCGAAGGCCATCGAGGCGATCTCGGTCGGCTCGACGTTCGACGTCACCGCCAGGCCCTCGAACGATCCGGCCAACGCCGACGGGGTCGACGCCACGAAGTTCATGAAGGCCCTGCGCGCGAAGGACGAGGGCGACGCCGGGCAGGGCTGCCCTGCGTGGGCCGCGAAGGACACCAACGGGGACGGCGTGAAGGACACCTTCGTCGCGGTGAAGGTCGGCACCCCGGTGTGCTTCGAGATCATCCCGCAGCAGAACGACACCGTCCCGCCCAAGACGAGCGTCCAGTTCTTCAACGCCTTCATCGACGTGATCGGCCTACCCGGGAACATCGCGCTCGACAAGCGGACGGTGAAGTTCCTCGTGCCGCCGACCGGCGTCGAGACGAAGTAGGCTCGGGCCCCCGCTGGAGGGGAGCCCGAGCGGCGTCTCAGCCCCCTCGAACCTGGCTGGCCTTCACCACGGACGCGAAGCCGGCGGGGTCCACGAGCGCGATGTCGCTCAGCACCTTGCGGTCGAGCTGGACGTTCGCGACCTTCAGGCCGTGCATCAACCGGGAGTAGCTCGCGCCGTTGGCGCGGGCCGCCGCGTTGATGCGGGCGATCCACAGGCGGCGGAAGTCACGCTTCTTCCGCTTGCGGTGCGCGTAGGCGTACACCCACGCCTTCATCACGACCTCCTTCGCATACGCGTAGAGGCGCGAGCGAGCGCTGTGGTAGCCGCTCGCGTGCTTCAGGATCCTGTTGCGGCGCCGGCGCGCCTTGAAACCACGCTTTGCTCTGGGCATCGGATCCTCCGCTTCAGCCGTAGGGAAGCATGCGCTTGACGTGCTTCTCCATCGTGGGGTGGACCATGTCGTTCTGACGGAGCCGGCGGACGCGCTTGCGCGACTTCTCCTGCATCCCGTGGTTGCCGCCGGCCTTCGGGCGGCGGACGCGACCCTTACCGGTCACGCGGAACCGCTTCGCGGCGGTCTTCTTGGTCTTCATCTTGGGCATGGGTGCCTTCCTTCGAGCGCTTCGGAGGGCTGCGAGGAACACCCCGGGGGCGGGGTGGGCTCGCATTGGAGGCCCTGACGAATGCGGGGCGAGCTTTATGGCGAAATCAGGCGTCCCTGTCAATCCCTGGTGCGCGGGACCTATGAAATCCTTGAAGAATTGCGTCGAGACCGGCCTCGAAGACGGCGTCGAAGTGGGCCGGGCCCATGTAGGGGAGCGCCGCGCCGAGGTTCGGGAGCGAGACGTCCGCCGTGGCCACCGCGGCCGTCTGGCGGGCGGCGAAGCGCACGCGGGAGAGCTCGTCGAGGCCGGTGCCGCACGCGTAGTTGCCGATGATCCGGACGAGGTAAGCCGCCTCCTGGGTCGAGTAGCCCGCGTCGGCGATCTCGCCGAAGATCGCGTCCAGCCTCGCGAGGGAGCTGGGCGTGTTGAACGTCCTCGTGGCGAGGAGCGGGAAGGCGCGCGGGTAGACCTGCGACAGCGCGCGGAAGCTCCGCGCGAAGCCACGCACGCGATCGAAGAACGGGCACACCTCCCTGGGCGGGAGCTCGACCTTGGCGATGAGGAGCTCGACGACCCCGTCGAGGACGGCCTCCTTGCTCGGGAAGTGGTTGTAGAGGGCCATCGCCTCGCAGCCGAGGGCGGCGCCTAGCTTGCGTGTGCTCATCTCATCGAGGCCGTTCGCCTCGATGAGCTCGAGCGCGGCGCGGGCGATGCGGTCCCTCGTCAGCGGCTGGCGCCCGGCCCCGGGACGCCCGCGCGGGTTGGCGGGCCGGAGCTTGGCGCTCGTGCGCGCGGACTTCACGTCGCCATCGCCACGAAGGCCTCCTCGAGCGCCGTCACGACGACGCGGGCGCGCGCCTCGGCGGCGGCGAGGGGCTCGTCCGCGCGGACGACCTCGCGGACGTCGAAGTAGAACTTCACCTTCGGCTCGGTGCCGCTGGGCCGCGCGATGATGCGGCTCCCGCCGGCGAGCTCGAACGCGAGCACGTTGCTTCGCGGCAACTCGAGGGCGCGCGTGAGGCCGCCCTCCGTGCGCGTGCGGGCCTCGAAGTCCGCGGTCGCCACGACGTCGAGGCCGCCGATGGCGGAGGGCGATCGCGCGCGGAGGCCGTCCATCATGCCGCGGATCTCGGCCACGCCACCCGCGCCCTTGCGTGTGAGGTTCACCTGCGAGCTCGTGAACAGCCCGTACCGCCGGTAGAGCCGCTCGAGCTCGTCGGCGAGGGTTCGCCCCTCCGCCGCGAGGTGGGCGGCGAGCTCGGCGAAGAGGACCGCGGCGCTGATGCCATCCTTGTCGCGGACGAGGTCGCCGACGGTGTAGCCGAGGGCCTCCTCGTAGCCGAAGACGAAGCGCAGGCCGTCCCGCGCCTCGAGATCCATGGCGCGGTTCGCGATCCACTTGAAGCCCGTCAGCGTCTCCTCGTAGTGGACGCCAAGCTCGCGCGCGATCACGCCGAGCATGGGCGACGAGACGAGCGACACGAGGGCGAGGCGGCGCCCCTCCCTTCGCCCTCGCTCGAGGACGTGGTTCCCGAGGAGCACGCCGACCTGGTTCCCCGTGAACTGCAGCCAGCCGCGAGGCGGGCCCTCCCCGCGGCTGGGGATGGCGGCCGCGAGCCGATCGGCGTCCGGGTCGTTCGCGAGCACGAGATCGGCACCGAGCTTCGTCGCGAGCGCGAACGAGAGGTCCATGGCCCCCTTCTCTTCCGGGTTGGGGAAGGCCACCGTGGGGAAGTCGCCGTCGGGGGCCGACTGCTCGGGCACGCTCGTCACGTGGGTGAAGCCGGCCTCGGCGAACGCGGCGCGCGCGAGCCTGTCGCCCACGCCGTGCATGGCCGTGTAGACGACGCGGAGATCCCGCTTGCCGGAGGCCCCGAGCGGGGTCACCGACAGCGCGCGCACCCCGTCGAGGTAGGCGCGCTCGACGGAGGCGGGCACCGACGTGACCGTCCCGGACGCGCGCGCGGACGCCAGATCGGCGCGCGGCACGTCCTGCGCGGCGGGCGCCCGCTCGATCGCCTCCGCGATGCCGGCGTCGATGGGCGGGATGATCTGCGCGCCGTTCGTCCAGTACGCCTTGTAGCCGTTGTACTCGGGCGGGTTGTGGCTCGCGGTGATCATCACGCCCGCCGCGCAGCCGAGGTGGCCGACCGCGAAGGCCGTGAGCGGCGTCGGCGCGACGTCCCGGAAGAGGTGGACCCGGATCCCCGCGGCCGCGAGGACGGCCGCGGCGTCCTCCGCGAAGACGGCGCTCTTCCGCCGCCCGTCGAAGCCGATCACGACACCGCGACTGCGTGCATTCTGCACGGACTCCACCAGGTAGGCCGCCAGCCCCCACGTCGTCCGCAGCACGACCGCGCGGTTCATCCGGTTCGGCCCAGCGCCGAGGACGCCGCGCAGGCCGGCCGTCCCGAACTCGAGCGACCCGGCGAAGCGATCGGCGAGATCGGTCGCGGCGAGGTCGGTCGCGGCGAGCAGCGCGGCGAGCTCGGCGCGCGTCTCCGCGTCGGGATCGGACGACATCCATGCTTCAGCCCTGGAACGGAGATCCAGCATCCTCGGCCACTCTACCCGTCTTCGCACCCCCCGGGTATGGTGTCGAACAGCCGATGCTGAGGTTCGCGATTCGCCGCGTGATGTGGGCCATTCCCACGCTCTTCGGCGTGAGCCTCGTGGTGTTCTTCCTGACGACGCTGGAGCGGGAGCCGGAGGCGGTCAGCATGGACCTCCTCGCCCGGTCGCCGGAGCAGGCGATGTTCCTGGAGGACCAGAAGAAGGCGCGGTTCCTGGATCTCCCGCTGTTCCTGAACACCGCGCCGCGCGACGTGGGGGCGCGCGTGGACGAGTACGTCGACCACATCCAGGCCGGGGACGCCTGGGCGGAGGTGTCCGCCAGACGCCTCGCGGGCGTCGGGGGGGCGGGGCTGCCCCACCTCTTCAAGCGCTTCGACGCCCTCGCGCCGGACGTGCGTGGCAAGGTCGCCGTGGCGCTCGCCCCCGTGGGGGAGCGCATGGGCGAGACGGACGCCATCATGCTGCGCGATCCCGAGCAGGCCACGCTCCACTGGGTGCGCTACTGGGAGGACCACGGGCTGGACTTCACGGAGCCCGCCGTCCGCCGGAGCGTCGAACGCCTGGAGCAGAAGGCGTCCGAGGAGCGCGAGCGCGAGCTCGCCAAGGTCGACACGTTCGCGCTCCCGGAGCTCCTCCTCGCGATGGAGCGGACGACGCGGCCGGACGTCCTCGCGAGGCTCTCGCGCGTCGCCGCCCGGGCGACGGGGCGCGCGCCCATCGACGAGCACGCGAGTTTCGGGGAAGCCGCCGCCCAGGTCGCGGAGTGGCGCGCGTGGTGGTTCGTCCACGGGCCGGACTACACCCCGTACGACGGGGGGACGCGCGTCGCGGCGGTGCTGATCGACACGCGGTACGCGCGCTGGACGTACGGCGCCACGACCGGACGCCTCGGCCTCTCGACGAAGGACGGCCGGCCTGTATTCGAGAAGCTCGCCGCCCGCGCTCCCCTGACGCTCGCGCTGACCTTGCTCGCGCTCCTCGTGTCGTACGTGGTCGCCATCCCGGTCGGCGTAATCGCGGCGTGGCGGCGTGGACACGTGATCGACATGGCGGTCGCCTTCGCGCTGCTCACCGCGTACTCGCTGCCGATCTTCTGGGTCGCCCAGTTCCTGGCAGGCGTGTTCGGGCGCGGGGGGACGCTCGGAATCGCGGTCCCCGTGGTCGCGCTCGCGCTGGGATCCATCGCGTTCCTGTCGCGTCATCAGCGCGCGGCCGTGCTGGAGATCCTGTCGCAGGACTACATCCGCACGGCGCGCGCGAAGGGCGTGCCTCGCGCGCGGGTCGCGGTCGTGCACGCGCTCCGGAACGCCATCGTCCCGACGTTGACCCTCGCGGGGGTGCAGTTCCCCTCGATCTTCGGCGGCGCGTTCGTCGTCGAGGAGGTCTTCGGGATCCACGGCGTGGGATGGGAGACCCTCCGCGCGATAGAGAACCACGACGCGGCCTGGCTCGTGATCGTCGTCCTCTTCACGGCGACGATCACCACCGTGATGCTGATCGCCAGCGACGTGGGCAACGCCCTTCTCGATCCACGGATGCGGGCGACCATGGAGGCAGAGCCGTGACGGCCCGACCGCGCACGGCCGGCGGCACGCGCCTCGCCCTCCGGCTCCTCCGCCGTCACGCGTACGCGCGCGTGGGGACCATCGTGATCCTCGCGCTCCTCCTCGTCGCGATCTTCGCCGACCTCCTCGCGAGCCAGCTCCCCGTGCTGTGCGGACACGAGGGCAAGGTGTGGGTGTTGCCCGCGGTGACGCAGCCGGCCGAGCTCGCCGGGACGGACTGCGACGCGATCGCGAGGACGCCCGGGTCGTGGCAGGTGCGCCCGCTCGTCTGCCAGGGCCCGCGCGCCGTGCGCACGGATGTCCGGCTCGCCGCCCCCTTCTCCGACCCCGCCCACCCCCTCGGCACGGACGCGTCGGGCCGCGACGTGTTCGCGCGTCTCGTGCACGGGACGCGCACGTCGCTCACGTTCGCGCTGGGTGCGGCCTTCGCCTTCGCCCTGGTGGGCTCGCTGCTCGGCGCGATCGCCGGGTTCCGCGGCGGCGCGCTCGACGCGCTCCTCTCGCGCGTGGTGGAGACGATGGGCGCTTTTCCCACCCTGGTGCTCGCGCTCGGCATCCAGGCGCTGGTCCCGAGGCCCTCGATCTTCACGCTCCTCTTGGCCATCTGCCTCACGCGGTGGGCCGAGGTCTTCCGGCTCGTGCGGGCAGAGGTACAGAAGGTCGCGACGCTGGACTACGTCATGGCCGCGCGCGCGCTCGGTGCTTCCCCGGTCCGGGTGCTGATCCATCACGTGGGCCCGAACGCGCGCGGCGTCGCGCTCATGTCGTGGGCGTTCGGGATCCCGTCGGTCATCCTCGCGGAGGCGTCGCTCACGTTCCTGCGCGTGGGTCACGATCCGAGCACGGCGTCGTGGGGAGAGATGCTGAGCGAGGTACGCGATCACCCGGCGGCGTGGTGGCTGCTCGCGTTCCCGGGCCTCCTCCTGTTCGCGACTGTGGCCGCGTACCACGTGGTCGGCGAGGCCCTTCGCGACGCGCTCGACCCGAGGGCGCGCTCCGCGGAGCCCATCGCCGCGGCGCGCCCCACCGAGCGCCTCACGCAGCTCCCGCCGTCGGGCCCGATGTTCGAGAGCCGGGCACGGCTACGCGCAGCAGACCCGAAGAAGGGATAGCGGCTCCGTTCGCGGCTCACCCAAGCGCGTCGTCGAGGCGGCGTCCAAGCTTCCGTGCCTGGTGTGTCCCGCTGCTGCTCGACGAGGACCGCGTGCCTCGCGGCCTGCCTCGCTCTCGCGTGCGTGAAGAGGTCGACGGTCCCCGCGACCGACGCCGACGCCGCCGCGCCGGTCACGTCCGAGCCCGCGCCGGTGTGCTCGCCCGCGACGGACGGTCGCCCCGGCTTCGCGCTCTGCGGCGTCGCGCCGCGGGAGGTCCGGGCGTGGGGGGTGCCGCCACGCGAGCCCGTGCCCGCGGCGCGCTGTCCGATGCGCGCGCGCGTGGTCGGCGAGCGCGTCGTCGCGGAGCCGATCACGAGCGTGGTCGATCCTTTGCCCTTCGAGCCGTGCGGAGCCAAAGACCCGCGGCACGGCGCACGTCGCGTGCTCCGCGTGGATGGAGGCTGGTTCGTCGCGCGCGACAGCGTCTTCGCGAGCAACCTCTCGTGGTACAGCGAGGACGGCGCCCTGACGCGCACGCTGCTCGCGGCACGCGTCGCGGGCCTCGTGCGCGCCCCGTCGGGAGACGTGCTGGCCCTGGCGATCGGCCGGGCCCACCTCGGGAAGGGCGCGATCCTGCGCTTCTCCCGGCAGGAGGACACGTGGCGGCCGCGCTTCGTCGCGATCCTGCCGATCGAGCCGAGCGCCGTCGCCCTGGACGACGGCGGCACGCTGGTCGGCTACGCGGATCGGTTCCTCTTCCGCGTCGACGAGGGCGGCAAGCTCGAGAACCTCCACTACCTCTCGCGCGACGTCGGTCGGGTGTGGTCCATCGCGCGCTCGCCGGAGGGCGCGTACTACCTCGGCCTCGAGTGCGGCGTGCTTCAGCTCACCCGCGCCGGCGGGCGGGGGTTCCGGGAGGCGTGGTGGTCGGCGCGAGACGGGGCGTCGGGGCGGTGGCGGGAGTGCCCTGGGTGAGGAGCCGATCCAAGAACGCCTGCTGATCCCGCTGCATCCTCTCGCGCGCCACCTCCGGCGACACCCACTCCGCGCGGTCGATCTCCCACGACGCGCACCGCGCGATCGCGCCCTCGGGAGCCCTCGCGGCGAAGGCGTGCACGCGCTTCCGCGATCGCGTGTAATCGACCCACCCCAGGCTCGACACCGGCCCCGTGACGTCGATGCCCGTCTCCTCGCGGACCTCGCGACGCGCGGCCTCCTCGCTGTTCTCGCCGGCGTCGATCTCCCCCTTCGGGATCCCCCACGGCGCGGCCCGGTTGTACGGCCCGGAGGGGTGCACGACGAGCACCTCGATCTCGCGCGCCGCTCCGGGGGCGGCCTCCCGCTCCCGCCAGAGGAGGAGCCCTGCTGACTCCTTCATCGCGTCACTGCTGCGACGCCATCCACTGCCACAGCGGCACGCGGTACACGTCCCGGAGATCGTGCTTGCAGCCGTTGCACGCGGCCGGCACCTTGTCCTCGCACCACGCGACCACCGTCTTCGGCGCGCAGCCCTGGTACTCGACGCAGCCCAGCGTGCCGAACGCCTTCGTGGTCGTGGTGCACTTGTCGATCGCGACCCACTTGTCACGTGCGTTGCGCCCGTTCACGACGCTCTCGTCGTCATCGTCGGTGCGGTGGTACACGAGCGCCGACGTCTGGCCACACCCCGCGGTCGAGCCTCCGAAGCCGCCGTTCGCGGCGACGATCGCGCGGATCCGGCTCGGGCGTTTGCACCCGAGGTGGTTCACCATGTACGCGCCGTAGCTGAAGCCGAGCGCGTACACGCGCTGCTGGTTGAGGCACAGCCGGTCGCCCACGGCGTCGATCATCGCCTCGTGGAAGTCGAGGTCGATGTTGCCGCCCGTGTCCCAGTTCCCGTTGACGGCGTCCGGGAAGACGACGACCGCGCCTCCCGAGACGTAGTCCTGCATCATGATGTACTCGGCCATCTCGGCGCCCGTCGCACCGATGCCGTGGAGCGTGAAGACCAACGGATAGTTCTTGTTCGGATCGTACCCGGCCGGGATGTACTCGAGGAACGTCCGGTTCCTCGTCCCCACCTTGATCGTGCGCTTGTCGCCCAACACGGGGCTCGGCTTCGCGGCCTTCCCGCACCCCGCGGAGCGGACCGGCTGCGCGGTGACGCTGGACCCCCCGTCGCCGCCCGATGGCGTGCCCCCGTCGGTCTCGGTCGTGGAGCCGCCGTCGGTCCCCACCGTCCCGCCGTCTCCGTCGATCGTCGAGCCGCCGTCGGTCGTGGCGCTCGCGCCGCCCGGCGTGGCGTCGCTGGAGCACTGGAGGAGGAGCACCGCGGGGATCGCGATCGCAAGGCGAAGGACATCGAGACGCATGGGCCCAATTTCCCAGGTTAATCGGCACCGCGCAACCGCCGGTTTGGATCTAACCTGAGGCATGATCTCCCGGCGCGCCTCGCACGTGTATTTCCATCCGGTCACGTTCGTGCTGACGCTCTTCGGGCTCGCCGCTCTCGTCCTCTCGCCGGCGCGCGAGGCTCGCGCGTTCTGCGGCTTCTACGTCGGCGGCACGGACGCCAAGCTCTACAACAACGCCACGCAGGTCGTGCTCATGCGCGACGGGCAGCGCACGGTCCTCTCGATGCAGAACAACTACCAGGGTCCGCCCACCGGCTTCGCGATGGTGGTGCCGGTGCCGGTGGTCCTGCAGAAGGAGAACGTGAAGACCCTCCCGCGCGAGGTCTTCGACAAGATCGACCAGCTCGATTCGCCGCGGCTCGTCGAGTACTGGGAGCAGAACCCGTGCCCGCCTCCCGCGCGGGAGACCGACGACATGGAGATGGCGCCGCGCGCGATGGCCGCCCCGCCGGCCGCGCCCGCCGAGGCCGCGAAGGCCGACCTCGGCGTCCGCATCGAGGCGCGGTTCTCCGTGGGCGAGTACGACGTGCTCATCCTCTCCGCGGAGGACGCGGGCGGCCTCGAGGCGTGGCTGCGCCGCGAGAAGTACGCCATCCCGGCGGGCGCGGCGCCGTACCTCCGACCGTACATCGAGTCGGGCAGCAAGTTCTTCGTGGCGAAGGTCGACCCGCAGAAGGTGCGCTTCGAGAACGGGATGGCCACGCTCTCGCCGCTCCGGTTCCACTACGACACGACCGAGCTCCGCCTGCCCGTGCGGCTCGGGCTCATCAACGCGAAGGACGTACAGGACATCATCGTCCACGTCCTGGCGCGCGGGCAGCGGTACGACGTCGCGAACTACCCGAACGTGACCATCCCGACCAACATCGACGTGACCGAGGACACGAAGAGGGGCTTCCCGGCCTTCTACGCCGCTCTCTTCGACGCCACCGTCGCGAAGAACCCGGGCGCCGTCGTCACCGAGTACGCCTGGGACGCCACGACGTGCGACCCGTGCCCCGGCCCCGCGCTCGACGCGAGCGACTTCGCGACGCTGGGCGACGACGTCATGCCGCAGCAGGGCGACTACCACTCCGTGAGCAACGGCGGGTACACGCTGACGCGCCTCCACGCGCGGTACACCAGGGACTCGCTCGGGGCGGACCTCGTGCTGCGCGCGGCGGGGCCCATCGTGGGCGGGCGTGAGTTCATGCAGGAGAAAGGTCGCCTCGAGCGCGGCGCGCGCCCGGACAGCACCAACAACTTCCAGGGCCGGTACGCGATCCGGCACCCGTGGGCCGGGCCGATCGAGTGCGACGACCCGAAGCGTGGCGTGTGGGGAGGGCCGCCCAACGACCTGCCGATCGCCGCGCCGGACAATGGCCCGAGGGCCGCGCGCGATCTCGCGTTCGCTCCGCGCGGCGGCGTGCGCCTCGAGGCCGCCGTGAGGAGCGAGGTGCCCGAGCTGGGGATCGCGGGGCCCGGCGCGGCGACGCTCGCGGCGAACGCGCCGAGGCGCGGCGGTGGGTGCGCGGGGTGCAGCACCACGGACGGGCCCGCCGGAGGCGCGCTCGTGCTCGTGGCCGCGGCCGGGCTGCTCGCGGGCGCGCGACGCAGGAGGGGTTGAGCATGCCGAGGCTCTCGGTCGTGGTCGACGGCGTGGCGATGGAAGACGGGGCCGCGCGCGCGCTGTGGGGACGGTTCAGCGCGTGGATGGAGGAGCACAAGGGCGACCTGGCGGGTTTCGCGGAGCGCGAGGGCTTTGCGAGCGTGCACCCGAAGCGCGGGCCCGAGGGCGCGGTGCTCGAGGCGAGCCGGCGAGAGGGGGCGAAGCAGGAGGCGTATGGGAACGCGCGGGAGGTCAAGGGGAAGCGCCGCGGCTGAAGAGCCGCGTTCCTGGGCAGCTCCTGGCCACCCCGGCGGGACACATGACAGGCACGCCCTCCCGTGCCACCGTGCAGCCATGGCGGACGATCCCATCTCGAGGTTCCAGGCGCACGCGGGCCAGCCGCCCGAGCAGGCGCGCTTCTTCTGGACGGGCGGGCCCGTCGACGTGGCCGAGCGGACGTGGTTCGCATCGTACTTCAGCGGCGTGACGGCGTTCGAGACCGACGACGGGCTCGTGCTCGTCGACGCGGGCATGGCGAGGCTCGGGCCCATGCTCGCGGGCGCCGTCCGGCAGAAGACCGCCGCGCCGGTGCACACCGCCGTGTACACGCACGGCCACGTCGATCACGCCTACGGCCTGCCGGCGTTCCTCTCGCCGGACCAGCCGCGTCCGCGCGTCGTCGGGCACCGCAACATGCCCGCAAGGTTCGCGCGGTACGGCGCGACGCAGGGGCACAACCGCGCGCTCAACGCGCGCCAGTTCGGCGGCACCGTCGAAGCGGCGGGCGCGAGCGACGCGTACGACACGTTCCACGCGCCGATCCTCGCCCCGGACGTGCTCTACGACGACACGCTGACGCTCGAGGTCGGCGGCGTGACCTTCGAGCTCCACCACGCGATGGGCGAGACGGACGACCACACGTGGGTCTACTGCCCCGCCCGCGGCGTGCTGTGCCCGGGCGACCTCTTCATGTGGGCCGTCCCGAACGCCGGCAACCCGCAGAAGGTCCAGCGCTACCCGTGGGCATGGGCGAAGGCCCTGCGCGAGATGGCCGAGGCAAGGCCGCGCACGCTCTGCCCCGGCCACGGCGGCCCGGTGGTCGATCGACCCGACGAGATCCAGCGCATGCTCCTCGAGACGGCCGACTACCTCGACGCCATCGTCGAGCGGACCTTGCGCGCCATGGAAGACGGATCGCCGCCCCACGTGGACATCGTGCGTGCGGTCGACGTGCCGCGCTCGGAGTCGCCCTGGCTGCAGCCGATCTACGACGACGGGGAGTTCATCGTGCGCAACGTCATCCGTCACTTCGGCGGCTGGTACTCGGGCAGGCCAAGCGAGCTCCGCCCCGCGGCGCGCGACGCGGTGGCGCGCGAGATCGCGCGAGCGGCGGGGGGCGCGCTCGCCCTGGCGGATCGCGCTCGGGCGATCGCGGCGTCCGGAGATCTTCCGCTCGCATGCCACCTCGCCGACCACGCGCTCGAGGCCGATCCGGCGGACGTGGCGATCCAGCGGATCGTGGCCGAGCTCTACGAGGCCCGCGCCGCTGCGGAGCCGAGCCTCATGGCCGTCAACCTGTTCCGCTCCGCGGCGGCGTACGCCCGCGCCGGCCGGCCGTTTCGCTGACGAGCTCTAGCCCCAATGCCGTTCGGATAAGGCATTCGTTGGAGCGAGGGTGCCCCCACCCGTCGCGCTTCGCGCGATGGGGGAGGCGA
This sequence comes from Myxococcales bacterium, assembly GCA_005777185.1. Taxonomy (GTDB): domain Bacteria; phylum Myxococcota_A; class Polyangia; order Polyangiales; family Polyangiaceae; genus SXNL01. The sequence goes on along the minus strand of SXNL01000322.1, from coordinate 303 downwards.
AGAGGTTCCGTGGAGGCGGTGGGGCGCCCGCGCAGACCTCACCCCCCGTCCCCCTCTCCCTGAAGGGAGAGGGGGCATGTGAACGGGAGAATTTCCTCTCGCAGGGTCTCCCGGTTCAGTCGTGCGTTCTCGAGGCGAACGACGCGGAGGCCACGGCGCGCGAGGGTCGTCGTGCGCCTCGCAGCCCGTTCGGCCCGCTCCGCGTCGTCGTGGACGGCGCCGTCGATCTCGACGACGAGCCTGAGCGCGGCGCAGTAGAAGTCCACCACGTAGCCGCAGAGCACTTGCTGCCGGCGGAACTTC
>SXNL01000321.1 GCA_005777185.1 Myxococcales bacterium | reverse complement strand
GTTGATCTCGTCGGCGAGGACGAGGTTCGCGAACACGGGGCCGAGCTTCTGGGTGAACTCGCCACGCTGCTGGTTGTAGATCACCGTGCCGATGACGTCGGCTGGGAGGAGGTCGGGCGTGAACTGGATGCGCGCGAACTTCGCCGAGATCGCCTCGCAGAGCGTGCGGACCGTGAGGGTCTTCGCGAGGCCTGGCACGCCCTCGAGGAGGACGTGCCCGCCGGAGAGGAGGCCGATCATGATCCGCTCGACCATGTACGTCTGGCCGACGATCACCTTGCCGACCTCGTTGACGATACGGTCGACGAAGGCGCTCTCCTTCGCGACCAGCTCGTTCAGGGCACGGACATCGTACATGGGGGGGGCCTTTAGCACGAAAGCGCACGACAAATGCGGCCTCCCGTGCCCGTGCCCGCGCCCGTGCCCGTGCCCGCGCTCCGTCGCGTTCGAAGGCAACGTACAGGCGGCCCGGGGCGCCTATTCCCCATCCCTCGCTCTGGGCCCTCGGCGCCCGGTTCTTCTTGAATTTCCCGGGCGAACGCTCTAGTCAGGGCTCATGCAGCGTGGCACCGCCCTCATGGCCGCCGGCATCGGCCTCATCATCATGGGCATCCTCGCCCTGAAGCTCACCGATCGGAACCTCTGGTGGGCGCTCATCGCGCTCGGCGGGATCGTGGGATCCGTGGGCGGGATCAGCGTCTCGGAGAAGGCCCGGCCGCGGTAGAAGGTCGCGCCGCACTCCACCGGGTGCCTTCGCGCGCCCGGGGACCCGTCACGCCATCATCTCGCGCGGCCGGACGCCCTTCTCGGGCTCGACCGCGTGGGAGAGCGCGAGCGTGAGGACGACGATCGCGCGGTAGACCGCGTGCACGTCGTCCACGTCGACTTCGCTCGCGTGGCCGTCGCCGATCTCGAGCGCGACGTCGACGTGCTCGTTCACGAAGCGCATCACGCCAGGCTGCTCGATGGCGACGACGTCGTCGAGGTCGAGCGGCTCCTCGCCGTGCGCGGCGCGGAGCTCCTCCTCGAGCGCGACCGCCTCCTGCGTGGCGCGGATGGCGTCCTCGGTGACGCGTCCGAGGCGCCGTCCGAACGCGCGATCGAAGCCGAGCCACACGGCGATGGCCAGGAAGTACCCGAGCGCGAGGGCCTCCTGATCGAACGGCTGGGCGAGGACCTCGGTCATGAAGTCGGACAGCGGGCCCTGGCTCTCCTCGAAGCGCGCGAACGCGCGATCGAGGTCGCCCTTCGTGGCGTCGGCGTCTTCCCCCGCGAGCTCCTCGCCGATCCGCGACATGACCTCGCTGTCGATGACGGCGTACCCCGGGACGGGGCGGATGGCTGCGGCGCGGACCCACATGATGGAGCCAGGATATCACGGTGGGCTCTGGCCCGCGGACAGCGGATCGCGGACATCACGGCTCGCGCAGCGACACGCCCACGAACCCCACGACTGCGGCGCGGAGCGGCTGCCCCGGCAGGTACCCTTCCGTCTTGTACCCGAGCTTCCCGTACAGCCCAAGGCCCAACCGAGGTCGAGACGCACGTACGCCGCGCCGCTCCCTCCAGCGCGGTTCCTCCGATCGTAGTAGGCGCGAAGCTGCGTCAGCTCCGCCTGGTACCAGGCGTCGAGCTCCCCTGACACCCTCACGCGGGGCGCGGCGAAGGACGCGCGCGGTACCAGGTCGAGGCGCCCCGTCGCCGAGGCCGCCGGGGGTCGGCGCGGGGCTCGTGCTCACGACGACGGGGCTCCACCTCGAACCACGACGCGAGGACCCCTCCATCGCGTTCCTCGACGAGCCGGAGGATCGACCGCGCGGGCGCCTCGAGCTCGACGACGGGATCGGTCACGGTGCAGCGCGGCTCGTACCTGTCGCACGCGGCCAGATCCACCGTCGCGAGGACGAGGATGGAGAGCCGGAGCGCGGCGGCCGTGATGGGGGGAGGGCGCACGGGCACCATGCTACCGCGAGCCCGCCAGCCGCCCCTACACCACCCGCCCTCCCCGGTATGTCTCGGCTTCCCCCACCACCTCCTCGCCGCGCACGAGCAGGTACCGATCGAAGTGCTCCGCGAGCTCGCCCGCCTTCGCGTGCCGGAAGAAGACCGGATCGCCCGGCACGAGGCCCACGCTCTCGGGCACCGCGAGGGGCGTCTGTACCTCACCCGCGCCCTCCTGCGGGAGCAGCGCGAGGCCCTCGGGAAGGTACGGCCGGGGCAGCCGATCCGCGCCGGCGGCTCCCGAAGCGACGAGGCCACCTCCGTGGCAAGTGACGAACCCGGTCGCCGGTCGCCGCGACACCTGGAGCGCGAAGCAGCTCGCCGGTACGAGGGGGAGGTCGGCGAAGTGATCGAACAGGTGGCTGTCGAGGAAGCCCGACCCGGCGGTGACCTCGGTGAGCGCGCCCTCGGTGGTGCTCGTGTGCATGCTGCCCGTGCCGCCACCGTTGAAGAGCGGGCATGGCAGGCCAGCCTCGAGGAGCGCGTCCGCCACCTCGCGGCGCAGCGCGCGCACGTGCGGAAGGGAGAGCTTCTTCACCAGCGCGTACGCGGCCGTCTTCGCGCGGCTCTCCGGTACCGCGTCGGGCAGGCCCGCGATCTGGGCCTCGTAGCCCATCACGCCGTGGAACCGGAGGTGCGGTCGCGCCGCGGCCGCCCGCGCGAGCGACACGACCCCCGCCGCGGTGCGGATCGGGCTCCGGCGCACGCCCAGGTGCACGCGGCCCTTCGCGAGCCCGACCGACATGTCGAGGTCGACGACGATGGGGATCGTCGCGCCGAGATCGGCCCCCGCACGATCGAGGAGATCGAGGTGCGCCACGTCGTCCACGACGACCGCGACGGTGGCCCCCCCTCGGTTCGCCGACGCGAGGAGGCGAGCGTCCTCGGGGCGCGCCGTAGGGTACGCGAGGAGGACGTCGCGGAAGCCGCGCTGCACCAGCGTCGCGGCCTCGCGCGCCGCGAACGCCATGACGCCACGGACCGCGCCTCCGCCCCGCGCCTCGATGTGCCGGAGGAGATCGATCGATCGCACCGACTTGGTCGCCACCCGGAGCGGCTTCCCCGCGTGCCGCGCGGGCGCGAGGATCGTCTCGATGTTCCGGTCGAGGAGATCCATGTCCACGAGCGCGAGCGGCAGCGGCCGGTCGACCGCGATGCGGCGGTAGCGCGCGTAGCGGTCGGCCAGGGTCTCGTCGTGCATCAGAGCCCCCGCGCGCGGAACGCGTCCCACGCCCGGCGGCGGTGGGACACGGCGTCCTTCTCGGTGGCCGTCATCTCGGCGAACGTCCGCGTCTCGCCGTCGGGGACGAAGATCGCGTCCCACCCGAAGCCACCCGCGCCGCGCGGATCGAGGGCCACGGCGCCGCGGATCCGACCCTCGACGCAGTCGACGCCGGCGGCGGTCGCGAACGCGAGCACGCACACGGCGCAAACCTCACGATCGCCGCCAGCGTCGACGGCGCGGCAGATCGAGGTCAACCCGCCGAGCCGCTCCCAGTACTTGATGAACGGCCCTGGGAACCCGCCGAGCGCGGCCAGCTCGAGGCCCGCGTCCTCCACGAGGACGGGCCGAGCAAGCCGCGCGAACGCCGCGCGCGCCTTCTCGATCGCGACCTCGCGCGTCGTGGCCGCCTGGATCTCGGGAAGATCCAGCTCGACGCGCTCGAGCGCCCGTCCGAGGATGCGCTCGGCCTCGCGCCACTTGTTCGGGTTGCCCGTCACGAGCGCCCAGGTCATCGAACCGAGCCTACCAGAGGCGAGCGGCGGAGCGCCGGCCGGCGGCCACCGCGCCGCGAGCACCTCCGTCCGAGCCAGGCATGGTCTGTCGCGTCCCGCCGCCGAGCACGGCGGCGCCGCTCGAGGTCGTTCACCTGGCCGATGGCACGGACCGGCGTGCGTGTGTACCCCGACGGCCGCTCCTGGGACCTTGCCGTCGCGCTCGCGGGGGGAGGGCCCACCGCTCGGGGAGGGCCAGATTCGCCGCGCGGACCGCGGCCCGCGGATCCAGGCTAAGCTCCCCCCCCGCCTCGTCCATGCGCTCCGCTCACGCCATCGCTGCCCTGACCGCCCGGCCGGAAGCCGAGCGATTCCTCGGCGTCTACCAGCTCGTTCGCCAGCTCGGGAAGGGCGGCTTCGCCCCCGTGTGGCTCGCGCGCGAGGTCTACGGCGACACCGAGCTCCGCGCCGTCGCCGTAAAGCTCTTCGCGGTCGAGGACGCCGTCCACTCTCGCCGCACGGCCCCCCACTCCCACTCCACCCACGGCCGCCTCAAGCGCGACCAGATCGTCGCCGAGGCGCGCGCGCTCTGCCAGGTCGAGCACCCCAACATCGTCCGCTTCTTCGCCATCGCGACCGATCCCGCGGGCGAGGTCCTCGGCCTCGCCATGGAGTACGTGCACGGCACGAGCCTCGACGCGAAGCTCTCCGAGGAACGCAAGCTCTCCGTCGCGGAGACCCTCCGCCTGGGGTCGGCCATCGCCTCGGCCCTGGCGGCGGTCCACCAGGTCGGCCTCGTCCACCGTGACATCAAGCCCGCGAACGTGATCGAGGCTGCGGGCGTCTACAAGATCATCGACTTCGGCATCGCCTCCGCCGATCCCAAGCGCGCCACCGCGCCGACCACGACCGGGGTCAGCCCCTCGATCACCGGCCTCACATCGTCGACGGTCCCGGACGCGGTCATCAAGAAAACGGCGACCCTCATCCTGGACGACGTCCCCCTCCTCGACGACGAGGACGACGTCGAACCCCTCGCGTCGACCGAGCGCGTCCCCTCGGGCGCCCTACCGGCATCCTCGAGCCAGACCCCCGCGTCCCAGACGCCGAGCCACGCGACGGGAAGCCCCTTCGCGGCGCCGAGCGGCACGCGCGGCTACATCGATCCCGTGTGCCTCGCGAAGTTCACGCCCGCGACGGCGGCCAGCGACCTCTACTCCCTCGGCGCGATGCTCTTCGAGTGCCTCACCGGCGAGCTGCCCGCGATCGCGGCGGCACGTATGGCGGGCCGGGGCGGCTTCTCCGCGGACGTCATGCACGGCGATGCGCGCGCGCCGAGCCTCGCCGAGATCGCCCCCGAGGTGCCGAAGAGCTTCGCCGCGGTCATCGACCAGCTCCTCCATCCCGATCCCGAGGCACGCGGCAGCTCCGCCGAGGCCGTCGCGTGGGAGCTCGAGCGGATCCGTCGCGAGGTCGCGGGCCGGTCTCGCCCGGTGCCGCCCGAGGAGACGGGTCCCTTCCGCGGCCTCGGGCGCTTCGAGGAGGCGGATCGCGACGTGTATTTCGGCCGAAGCGTCGAGACGGCGGCCGGCCTGGAGATGATCCGCACGCGCGGCCTCGTCGCGCTCGTCGGGCCCTCCGGGAGCGGCAAGAGCTCCCTCGCGCGCGCTGGCCTCGTGCCGGCGATCGTCGACGGCGAGCTCGGCGGGTGGCCCAAGCGGTGGAGCGCGGTCGTCCTGTCTCCGGGCACAGACCCCGTGGCGTCCCTCGCCGTGGCGCTCGAGCCCCTGGTGGGCCAGATCGGGACCGCCAGCCCGGAGGAGCTGGTGCGCCGGCTCGCCGACCAGGCGCGGAAGGACGGCCGTGGCCTCGTCCTCCTGGTCGATCAGCTCGAGGAGGTCGTCACGGTGTCCGACGAGACGGGCCGCGCGTACATGGCGCGCTTCCTGGCGCGGCTCGGCGCGACCGCGATACCGGGCCTCCGCTGCGTCGTGACCGCGCGCCGCGATCTCCTCGACGATCTCCTCGCGCTCGAGGGCCTCGGCAAGGTCCTCACGCGAGGGGCCCTCCTGGTGAGCCCCCTCTCGGACACCGCGTGGGAGGACGTCGTCGAGCACGCCCTCGACGTCTACGGCTATCGCCTCGAGGACGACGCGATGCGCCGGGAGCTGCTCCACCAGCTCCACGGCACCTCCTCCGCCATGCCCCTCGTGCAGTTCGCGTTGACCGAGCTGTGGGCCCGCCGCGATCGCGCGCGCACGATCATCCCGCGCGCCGCGCTCGACGACATCGGTGGGATCGCCGGGGCGCTCGAGATGCACGCAGACGCCACGCTCGCCGCGATGCCAGAGCAGGCGCGCGAGGTGGCCTCGCGGCTCCTCGTTGCCCTCACGACCACCAAGGGGAGCCGCGCCACGCGGCCCCTCTCGGAGCTCGAGGCGCGCGTCCCCGGGGAGCGTACCGCGGAGGTCGCGGAGACCCTCACGCAGGCGCGGATCCTCGTCGAGGAGGCCGACGGGCTCACGCTCGCGCACGACACGCTGCTCACGCGGTGGGGGAAGCTCGTCGCCTGGGTCGAGTCCGCGCGCGAGCAGCGCGTCCGCGCCGAGGAGCTCGAGCGCGAGGCCGCGCTCTGGGACGAGGAGAAGCGCCCTGCCGACCGCCTCCTCGCCGGGCGCCGTCTCCGGGCCGCGCTCGGCCTCGCGCGCGCGCCGGGTGAGCCTCCCAGCGCGACCGTCGGGGCGTTCCTCGCCGCGGGCATCGCGGAGCGCACGCGTCGCCGACGGATCCTCGCGATCCCGGTCCTGCTCGCCGGCCTGAGCGTGCTGGCGCTGGTGCAAGCCTGGGACGCGCGGCGCACGAAGACGTCCTGGTGCCAGACGTGGGTGTCCCGATGGGACGCACCGTCCTGCATCGTCCCCATGAGCGAGGACGGCCGCCGTCACCGCGAAGCCGCGTGGCGCGCCACCACGCGCGGCGGAAAGGTCCTGCGGATGGATCGGCTGAACCGCAAGGGGCAGCTCCGCAACGACGACAGCGGCGTCGCCTCGTTTCAGTACGGATGGGGCGACGACGGCCGCGTCACGGACGAGGTCGCCCTCGATCGCTTCGGCGTCGTGGTCGTGCGGAGCCGCTACACGTACGCGCCGCACCCCTCGGGGAAGGGGCGGATCACGCGGATCGAGCGGCTCGATCGCTTCGGCTACCCAGAGCCCATCGCCCAGAGCCGCGCTTCTGTGGTGAAGGACGAGCTCGACGCGAACGGGTTCATCGCGAGGGAGACGTACTTCAATCACGCCGACGTCCCCGCACTCTCCGCGGACTTCACGCGCGGCGCGTACGGGTTCGCGTACACGCGGGACGCGCGCGGGCTCGTGGTCGCGTGGGAGGTCCTCGGCGCGGACGGCGCGACGCCCTCGGCGACGGCTTCCGGAGTGGCGAGGGCCACGTTCTCCTACGACCGGAACGGCGAAGCCCTGCGCGAGGCGTACGTGGACCCCGAGGGCAAGCCCGTCGACGGCCCGAGCGGGCACGCGCGGATCGAGTACGAGCGTGACGCGTGGGGCAACCACACGGCGTTCGACAGCCGCGACGCCGCCGGCAACCTGACCCTCACGGGGCGCGCGCGCGTCACGCGGGATGCGCACGGGAACGCGGTCGGCGTGCTGTACCTCACGGCGGGCGGCGCCCCCATGCAGCAGGAGAAGGGCTTCGCGGGGTGGACGGCGACCTTCGACGACGCCGGCAACGAGACCTCGCGCATGCACCTCGGCGTGGACCAGGCACCCGTGATGATCGTCGACGGTTACGCAGGGTACGAGGCGAAGTACGACGCGGACGGCAACCGCGTCGAGGAGAGCTTCCTCGACGCGTCGAGCCGGCCGTTCTCCCGGCCCGACCTCGGGTACGCCACGTTCCGCGCGATCTACGACGCGAAGGGGAACCCCACCGAGAGCGTCTTCCTCGGCGCGGACGGCGCGCCGGTACTCGGCGCCAAGGGGTATGCGAAGGCGCGGCTCAAGTACGACGAGGACGGCAAGACGATAGAGGTCGCCTACCTCGACCTCGCGGAGCACCCGGTGGCGCCCGCCACGATCCCCTACGCGCGCGATTCGCGTGTGTACCGGCAGGGCCGCGAGGTGGAGCGCGCCTTCTTCGGCCCGGCCGGCCAGCCCGTGCTGTGGGACCACCACGCGCGTCGGTCCCAGACGTACGACCGCTGGGGCAACGTCGTCGAGGAGCGGTACTTCGGCGTGGACGGCCGGCCCGCGCTCCAGAACGGCGCCTACGCCCGGGTCGAGCGAGCGTTCGACGACAAGGGCAACCTCGTCGAGGAGCGGCTGTTCGACGCGGACGGCAAGGCGGTCAGCTCCGACTACGGCATCTACAAGGCGCGCACCGTCAGTCGCTATGATCCCCTCGGCCGCAAGATCGCGGAGGACGCCTACGACGCGTCCGGCCACCGCACGGCCGACTACACGGGTGTCAGCGGGTGGCGCGTCACGCTCGACGCCGCGGGCCGCGAGATCGAGCGCACGACCGTGGGCGTGGACGACCAGCTCGTCGCCCCCGGCGCCGTCGGCTTCGCGCGCACGGTGAGCCGGTACGATCTCCGGGGTCGGGCCGTCGAGCAGTCCTACTTCTCGGTGACGGGCGCGCCTGCCGTGGACAGCGCGGGCATCTCGCGCTTCACCGCGACGTTCGACGCGGTCAACGAGATCGAGCGGACGAACCACGACACGGTCGGCGTGTTCGTGACCGAGCGGCGCAGGTTCGACGCGCGCCGTCGCCCCGTCGAGCTCGCCACCTTCGACGGCGACGGCAAGCCCACGGTGGGTCGCTCCACGGCGATCGTCGACACCGAAGAGCTCGACGAGGCGCGCGCCATGACGAGCTACGCGAAGGTCACGATGGCGTACGACGCGGGCGGCCGCATGACCGAGAAGGCCTTCTTCGACGAGCGCGGCGAGCTCACGATCGACTCCGGCGAGCACGTCGCCCGGTGGGTTGCGCGCTTCAACACGCAGGGCAAGGAGACGTCGCGCGAGTGGTTCGGCGCGGACGGGAGGCCCATCCTCAAGGACGGGGCCGCGCGGGTGGAGGCGAAGTACGACGCGTGGGGTAGCCCGATCGAGCGCGCCTTCTTCGGGCTCGACGCCAAGCCCATCGCGGGAAAGGACGGGTACGCAATCTCGCGATCGAAGTTCGACTCCCGCAAGCTCCAGATCGAGATCGCCTTCTTCGACGTGGAGGGAAAGCCCACGGTCGACGTGACGACCGGCACTGCGGGCTGGCGATCGACGTGGGACAAGAACGGCAAGGAGTCGTCGCGCCAGTACGTCGGCGTCGACGGCAAGCCGGTGGCCGCGAAGGAGGGTTTCGCGCGCTTCGCGGCGGCGTTCGACGAACGCGGAAACGAGACGGAGCGGAGCTGGTACGACGCGGACGGCAAGCCGGTGCTCGTCGAGGGCGCCGCGAAGATCACGCGTGTGTACGACGACAAGGGCGAGGAGATCGAGACGCGCTGGTTCGGGACCACCGGCGCGCCCATCGACAACCCGTCGGGCGTCGCGCGCGAGGAGACGAGCCAGGTGGTCGAGAAGTCCTTCTACGACAGACGGGATCACCTCGTCAGCGGCGAGGGTTACGCGCGTCGGCTGTCGCACCTCGACGCGCGCGGCAAGCCAGTCGAGGTGTCGTATTACGGGCCGGACGGTCGTCCCATCCTGTTCGTGGGCAGCGACGTGACCACCACGTACCTCGGCGGCTCGCACGTGGTCATGGAGGCGCGGCGCGTCGAGGCGTGGCGTGTCGAGTCGGTGTACGACGCGCGCGGTCGCGAGACGGAGCGGCGCTACTTCGGCACCGACGGCAAGCTGCGCCCCGACAGGTTCGGGGTCGCCATCCGCCGGCACAAGCTCGACGAGCAGGACAAGGTGACGGAGACGGCCCTCTTCGACGCCGCCGAGCGGCCCGTCGCCCACAAGGAGGAGGGCTGGGCGCGCGAGACGTCCGCGTACAACGCACGCAAGGACCGCGTGGAGCACGCCTACTTCGGCGTGGATGGCCGCCCCGTGGTCGCGAAGCACGCCCGCTACGCGCGGCTCGTCACGGCCTACGACAACCGCGGCAACGTGACGGAGCGCGCGTGGTACGGCGCGGATGGAAAGCTCGTGAAGATGCCCTCGGGTTACGCGCGCGAGAAGACGACGCTCGACCGGCGCGGCAAGGCCATCGAGCTCGCGTTCTTCGGGCCGGACGGCGCGCGCGTGCGCGACGCGACCGGCATCTCGGGGTGGCGCCGGACGTACAACGCGGAGGGGAAAGAGACGGAGCGGGTCCACGTCGACGTCGACGGAAGCCCGGTGGCGGGCAAGATGGGGTGGGCGCGCTCCACGACCTCGTACGACCGCGCCGGCGCCCCCAAGGAGAGGCGTTTCCTCGACGCGAGAGGCGGTCTCGCGGCGGACCAGGCGGGCTGCGTGCGGATCGAGTACGAGCGCAGGGCGGGCGGGGGGGAGACGCTCGAGCAGACGTGCGTGAAGAAGGACGGGACGCGGAAGAAGCGCGGCTCCTGAAACGGCGGTCCCGCCACCCCGGACTCGTGTAGGATCGCGTCATGCTCTCCACCTCGAACGACGAGCTCCTCGACCTCGCGCGGGGCGGCGAGGAGCTCACCATGAGCGGCACGGGCGCGCCGTCCGGCGTCAAGCTGGTGAAGAAGCTCGGCGCGGGCGGCATGTCCACGGTCTTCCTGGCCGAGCTCGATCCGGCCCGCCGCGCTCCCGAGCTCGCGCAGGACACGCCCGAGCGTCTCGCCATCAAGATGACGCAGCCGGGGGCCATGCAGCAGCTCGAGGCGTGCAACATCGACCACCGCTCCCTCATCCGGAAGGACTCGATCGCGCTCGCGCGCGTCATGGCGCACAAGCCGCCGACCGAGAACGTCATCGGGTACTACGGTGGAGGCGAGACCGACGTGATCGTCCGCGGAAAGACCATGGCCTTGCCGTGGCTGGCGCTCGAATACGTCGACGGCGGCGCGGCTGGCACCTCGCTCCACGCTCGGGTGACCGGCGCCCGCGACGGCATCGATCCGCCGAGGGCGCTGCGCTTGCTCCGCGGCATCTTCGAGGGTGTCCGCACGCTGCATGCCGTCGACACGGTGCACCGCGATCTCAAGCCGGACAACGTGCTCGTCGCCGGCCCCGTCGACGACGAGACGCCCAAGATCGCCGACTGCGGCATCGCGCGCATCGCCGGCGTACAGAGCGGGACGTTCAACGCCTGCACCATCGAGTACGCCGGCATCGAGCAGCTCCGTGCCGTCCCTGGCGAGTTCAACCCGCTCATCGGCACGTGGACCGACGTCCATGCGCTCGCGGCCGTCGCGTGGTTCATCCTGGCGGGCGAGGAGTGGTGCAGGGGGGCGAACGACTCGCGGTACCTCTTCCAGGGCGAGCGGAGGAGCCTCCGGTCGGCGCAGCGCCTCCACCCCGGCCTCGCCGCGGACGCGGCGCTGCTCGATCGGATCGATCTCGCCCTCCAGCGCGGCGCGGCGGCGCGGTTGCCTCCGGATTGCCAGGCGGCCGCGGGGGTGGGCTCGAAGGCCGCGCAGCTGTACGCCGCGATCGCCGCGACGCTGCCGCCCACCCCGCGCTACGCGACCGTGGCCGAGCTGGTGAGCGAGCTGTTCCCGCCGCTCGAGGCGCTCGAGGCGCGCTGGAAGGAGCGCGCCGCGGGCGAGGGCAGGGCGGCCACGGCGTTCCGGCCGACGATGATGATCCAGGCGATGCAGGCCGGCGCGTCGCCGGCGCGCGTCATCGAGCACGCACCGCGGCCCATCAAGGGGACGGGGAGCCAGTTCGGCGTGGACGTCCCCGCGCTCGATCCGCGCGCGATCGTCTTCCAGTCCGACGGCAGGGTGCTCGCGAAGTTCGGCTCGAAGCTGATCTACTTCGCGGAGGGGCAGCCGCACCGGGTCGCGGTGCCCGCCGACGTGGAGCCCGTCGTGGACCGCGCGCGGTGGCTGTCGCGCGGCGCGGGCGGAGGTTTCGCCGTGGTCGGGGCGCGCGAGCTGGTCCTCGTGCGCGCGGGGAAGGTCTGGCCCGCGAGGCTCCCGGAGCGTGCGAACGGGGGAGAGGTCGGCGACGTGCAGGCCGTGTATGGCGACGGCCGCGTGCTCGGGGTCGTGACGGCAGGCACCGACGACAGCGACGGCTCGCCCGAGCTGTGGCAGACGAGCGACGGCGCCACCTGGAGTGCGCCCGCGGAGCTCGCGGTGCGAGGCGACATCCGGCGCATCGCATCGGGTCCCTACGGATTCTTCGCGGTGGGCGCTGCGTCGAACGGCAAGTCGGCGCGCGCCGTGCAGCTCGGCTTCAACGGCCAGGTGACGACGATGCCCTGGGTGAAGGACCTGCCGCCGCTCGACCTCGTCGTGTGCGGCGCTGCGCGCGAGGCGTGGGCCGCCGGCGAGGAGGTGGTTGTTCGCCTCGAGCGCGACGCGGCGATCCGCGAGCCCTGCGAGCTCGCGGGCGCTCCCACCGCCATGGCGCTCGACCTCGGCGGCCAGCCGTGGCTCGTGACGCCGCGCGCCGTGTTCCGCCGCCACGCAGACGCGGGCGAGGCGACGTGGCGACGGTACTACGAGCGCGGCGCCGCTCGCCCTGCGCTGGTCGGAATCGGGTTCACGCCGCGCGGCGCCCATGTGTACGACGCGATGGCGGGCGTGGTCGACATCGAGCCGTTCGACGTCGGCTCGTGGCAGCAGCACTAGGGCAGGGAGCAGCGCCTGGACGGCGGGCTCCGGTCACTCCGTCACGTCGTGTCGCAGCCGCCACGCCGCCCAGCCGATCCCTGTGGCGAGCGCGAGCCACCCGATGAGGATCGAGCGTCCGAGCGCGCTCTTCCCGACCGCCACGCGACCGAAATCGCCGTGGTATTGGGCGTACGTCGCCAGGGTCGAGAGCCGCCGCCCGAACACGAGCGCCAGCACGAGCAAGAGCACGACGGGCACGATCGCGACCTTGGCCGCGCGCTCGAGCCGGCCCGATCGCGCGTGAGGCGCGGCCCACGCGAAGCCCGCGGCGACCGACCCCAGCGACAAGAGGACGAGCGCGAGATCCACGGCCGACGGCACGCGGGCCTCGGGGACGAGATAGAGGTACGCCCAGTCGCCGTGGTACGCGAGTGACTGGATCACCACCGGGAGGAACACGAGGAGGGCCATCGCCGCGCACGTCGTGAGCGGGGCGCGATCGGCGTCCGGTTCGAGGAGGGGCGTGCCGGGGCGGCCGAGCCGCTCCCTCGAGATCCATGCCAGGGTGATCCCGAGGAGGAGGCCGACGAGGGGAGCGAAGAGTATCGGCACGGAAGGGAAGGGGACCGTAGCACGTGCGCCGCGAGGCCCGCCGCGCGCGCTCGGCCTTCCTGTCAGATGCCCGCGGGGACGCACACGGGGCGCCTCGAGGAGTACGGGAACTCGAACCCTGCCGCCGCGGACGTCATCCGGTGCGGCGCCCCCGGAGCTGCGAGCCTGCTGCGCAAGGCGTGCGCGCCGGTGCAAGCGGTGGAGAGGAAGATCCCTCTCCAGGAACGAATGGCGGACGGAATCGGGCACGGGCGCGGCACGGGAGGGAAGGGGCGCCGGGGTACACGTCTTGCTCAGGGGATCGGTCGTGAACATCCCCCTCCAGCTCACCTTCCGCGGATTCCCTCGCTCCGAGCCCCTCGCGGAGTACGTCCGCAGGCGCGCCGCGAAGCTCTCCACGTTCCACGACGGCATCACCGGGTGCCACGTCGTCGTCGAGGCGCCGCACCGTCACAGCCACAAAGCGCGTCCCTACCGCGTGTGCATCGATCTGACCGTCCCCGGGGACGAGCTCGTCGTGAGCCGCGACGCCGCCCAGGCCGCCATCCACGACGCCTACGCCGCCGTCGACGCGGCGTTCGACGCCGCGCAGCGCCTGCTGTCGGACAGCGCGAGGTTGCGTCGCAGGGCCTACCACGCCACGCCCGAACTGCGCTGAAGACCCGGATGACCCCGTCGTTCGATCCCTACACGCCCGCCGAGCTGGCCGAGCGTGTGGAGGCGGGCGGGGTCGCCAAGGCGCGCCTCGACCCCGCTCGCACGCTCGCCCTGGCCGTCCTCGCCGGGGCCTTGCGTACTGGTTAATCTACCCGCGACAGGAGCGCGGGCCGCGCTGAAGACCCTTCGCTCGACCCGCAGGTCGGGGTCGTGCGCGTGACCGGCGGCCGAGACGGCACAGATTCCCCGGCGCAAGGTGCTAGACTGCGGTGGATGGTGCGCCGCGCGCTCACGGGTTTGTTTGTGACCGGCCTGCTGGTCGGCTTCGTCGCATGCAGCGGCGGCGATCCGTCCGCGGCCGGCCTAGGCGACGCGGGGGCCGCGGGCGACGCGAACCCCGCCGACGCGCAGCCGGCCGACACCGCCGCGCCACAACGCGACAGCGGCGTCGACGCGCCCTTCGACGCGCCAGCCCTCGACGGGGCGGGCGACGCCACGGCGGACGCTGGCGTCTCCCCGCCCGCGGTCCGGTTCATCGGCCGCTTCGACACGACCGACCCGGCGGGACCGAAGGTCGCCTGGCCGGGCGCGCAGATCGTGGCGCGCTTCTCCGGCACCGAGGTGAAGGCCACGCTCGCCGATGCACCGAACGAGTACCAGCCCAGCCACTGGGACGTGACGATCGACGGCACGCTCGCCCCCACGCCCCTCGCCCTGACGCCGGCCTCCAAGACCTACACGCTCGCCACGGGCCTCACCCCCGGCGTGCACGTCGTCGAGCTTCGCAAGCGCACCGAGGCGAAGGCTGGAGTCACGCAGTTCTTCGGCTTCGACTACTCCGGAGGCGTGCTCCTCTCCCCTCCGCCCGCCCGCCTGCGGCGCATCGAGTTCCTCGGGGACTCGAACGCGAACGGTTACGGCATCGAGGGCGCGGGCCCGGGCTGTTCGTTCACGCCCGCGACCCAGAACGAGCAGAAGTCGTTCTGCGCGCTGACCGCCGCTGCCCTCCAGGCCGACCACCACAACCTCGCGCAGTCCGGGATCGGGGTCTTCCTCAACTACGTGCGCACGGACCCGAACGTGATGGAGGTCGTCTACACGCGAGCCCTCCCCAATACACCCGGCAGCACGTACGACTTCACGAGGTTCGAGCCGGATGTCGTGTGGATCACGCTGGGCGGCAACGACTGGGGCGGCGAGAACCCGGACCTTCCCGCGCCCCTCACGATGGCGCAGTTCCAGGCGAAGTACGCCCAGCTCGTCGCCCTCGTCCGCTCGAAGCGCCCCACCGCCCACCTCGTCTGCGCGGTCGGCGCGTCCCTGAGCAACGACTACCCTGTCGGCTACAACGCGTACGCGAACGTGAAGACGGCGATCCAGAACGTCGTCGCGGCGCGCGCCGCCGGTGGCGACACCAAGATCTACGCCTACGAGTTCGCCCGCGCCGTCACCGCCGACAAGACCGCGTGCGCATACCACTTCAACGCGGCCAAGCACGCGTCCCTCGCCAGCGAGACCGTGGCGTTCCTCAAGTCCAAGACCGGGTGGTGACCTCGCTCGGGTAGCGATGCCCGAGAGCCCGATCCGTCGCTCCGGCGCCTGCCCGACGGCAACTTCACGCACACGATCGACCTGGCGAACGGCACGCGGACCGAGGTCGTCACGATGGGGAGGCGATGGGCGAAGCGCGCAGCGGCCAGTTCCCTGCGGCGCGTGCCGACCTTCGGGGGCCAGGTCGACATCTATCGCCACGCCTACGCCCTCCTCTCCCCCGAGTGGCGCCGGACGCTGACCCTCCTGGATGCCCGACGACGAGATGGCCACCAGACGGCTCCGGCGCGAGGTCGAGGGAGCCATCCACGAGATGTTCGAGGACGAGCTCGCGAGCCGCGTCCACTTCTGCGGCTCCGAGGTGGGTCGCGCGCAGAGCCATCACTGACGGCACGCCGCTCATCAGCCACGGCCCGGACCCGATCGGGGCCACGTCCGCCGGTCGAGCTCGTTCGACAGGATCGCCACCGCGTCGTCCGCCTGGACGCGCACGGGACCGACCGAGAGCGTCGGCGCGCCGATCGCCGCGAGGCGGAGGACGACGTCGGGCGCGAGGCCGAGGTGGTCCCCCAGGAAGAAGAGCCGATCCTCCCCCGCGCCGAGATCGGCTCCGCGCACGTCCACGCCCCCGTCGTCGAGGACGAACGGGGAGGCCTCCGGCGCGTCCGCGAGGATCGCGTCGACGCCGCCCGTCGCGATCGCGATCCCAGGCTTCACCTCCTGGAACGCCGACTCCGTCGCGCCGGCGCCGAGGCGCAGGCACTTCTGCACGAGGATCGCGAGGCTTCGCTCGTCCGGGCGAAGGAACCGGACGTCGGCGCCGCGCACACGGAGGGTGCGCGCCGGGTCGCCTCCGAGGAGCGCGAGGTACACGATCACGTCGTGGCGCAGGCCGTGCGACACCAGGAGCGCCGCGCGCATCGCGCGGAGCAGCACGTCGAGCCGGCCCGCGGTCCCGGGCACGTCCTCGAGCAAGAAGTCGGGAGCGCCCCTCGCCCGCCGACCGACGATGGCGAAGCGCCTCACACCGGGCGGGCCAGGGCGTTCGATCGGAGGCGGCGCAGCGTGCACACCGCGAGGATAGGAGCACGACCCGCCCTCGGAAAGCGCGCTCTTGCCACCGCCGTCCGCCGTCCGGCGTCTGCGATCCGCGTCGTGTTGCCTTGCGAGGTCGGGATCCGCGCGCTATGAGAGCCGGAGCGTGAACTCGACCCTCATCCGCTTCTGTATCGCTGGCGTGACGGCAGCTTGCTGCCTCGCCGCCGGCTGCTCTTCCACCGGTCCCGACGCGCGGGGCAACCCAGCGCCGACGACGCCGCAGGCCAAGTCGTGCACCACCGACGCCGACTGCGCGGTCCCGGCCACGCCCCACTGTGAGCCGGCGAAGAAGGCGTGCGCGCCGCTTCCTCGAGGCGCCGCGATCGGCCACCTCGACGGCTCGGCGTCCTCCGTCGTCCTGACCGAGATCTACGCCCCGGGTGCCGCCGTGAAGCCCATCGACCTGGCCTTTCGCGGGGACGAGCGTGACGAGCTCTTCATCGTCGGGTACGGCGACAACTCCCTGCACCGCGGCAGCGGGCTCACGACCGACGCGCCGACCTTCAAGCGCATCCTCGACCCCGCGGCCGCCCACTTCATGCTCAAGCCGCCCGCGATCGCGATGGGGACGCCAGAGTTCTTCGGCACCTGTGGCGACAACCTGAACGAGCACGGCGGCGGTGACGGCGCCGCGCGCTACTTCATGGGTCCGGCCTTGTTCTCGACGGACCCCAAGATCCTCGGCGCGCGCACGGCGGGTGGCCTCGGGTCGCACATGGACATGCTCCACAGCTCG
The DNA here is from genome assembly GCA_005777185.1 of Myxococcales bacterium. Lineage (GTDB taxonomy): Bacteria > Myxococcota_A > Polyangia > Polyangiales > Polyangiaceae > SXNL01. Next base: position 1,725 of record SXNL01000321.1, on the reverse strand, counting down.
CCACTGTGCCGCGGCATCGCCCACGAGGTCGCGAACATCTACTGGGTCTTCAACGAGATGGATCGCTCGCTGGACAAGTACAACTTCAACAAGGATCACGGTCCCGGCGAGGACGACCACTCGGACGGCGAGATCTACCGGTACGCGAAGGGGCAGGTGAAGGGCGTCGACGGAACCGCGAGCCACCTGTTCTTCGACGCGGAGGACAAGTTCCTCTACGTCGCGGACTCGGGCAACGCGCGCATCGTGCGTGTCGACACGACGAAGGGAACGAAGGGCGCGGAGCTTCCCCGCCGGAACGAGCCGCTGAAGGCCAACGGTGTCATGAACGGCACGGACGTCGAGGAGGTCGTTCCTCCCGGCGTCCTCACACGGCCGAGCGGCCTCGAGATCCACGAGGGCCTCCTCTACGTCACCGATGCGGCGACGAGCACGTTCCACGTGTTCGACAAGGGCGGGGCAGAGATCCGTCGCCTCGAGACGGATCTGCCCGCGGGCTCGCTGTCGGGCCTCGCGTTCGGCCCCAAGGGAAAGGTGTATTTCACCGACAAGGTCGGCGGCAAGATCTACAGGATCGATCCGCTCTGAAGCGCTTTCCGGCGTCGCGGTTTTCGTCCCGCCGCCGCCGAGTCCGGAGCGCCCGTCCGTTGCCGCCGACCGCCGACCGCGGGTTCGTGCTAGAGGTTTCCCCGTGGATCACGACAAGCTCCGTGAGCTCCTCGAGGCGGTGAAGGCCGGCGCAACCGAAGTGGACGCCGCGGTCGCGGCGCTCCGCGATCTCCCGTACGGCGACCTGGGATACGCTCGCGTCGATCACCACCGCACGCTGCGGCAGGGTGTCCCCGAGGTGGTGTTCGGGCAGGGCAAGCGCGACGAGCAGATCCTCGGGATCGTCATGGAGCTCGCGCGCGCTGGCGGGAACGTGCTCGTCACCCGTCTCGAGGCGGGGGCGGCGACGTTCGTGAAGGCGAGCCTGCCCGCGTTCGAGTACGTGGAGATGGCGAAGGTGGGGCGGCTCGAGCAGAAGCCGATCGCCCCGCTCAACAAGGTGCCCGCGGTGCTGGTGAGCGCGGGGACGAGCGACATGCCGGTGGCCGAGGAGTGCGCGGAGACGCTGCGAATGCTCGGCGTGTCGTTCGACCGCGTGTACGATGTCGGGGTCGCGGGGATCCACCGGCTGCTCGAGAAGCGGGGCGTGCTGGAGCGGGCGAGCCTCGTGATCGTGGTGGCGGGGATGGAGGGGGCGCTGCCGAGCGCGGTGGGCGGGCTCGTGGACGTGCCTGTGATCGCGGTGCCGACGTCGGTGGGATACGGGGCGGCGCTCGGGGGGTTCACACCGCTGTTCTGCGCGCTCACGAGCTGCGCGTCCGGGGTCGTGGTGTGCAACATCGACAACGGGTTCGGCGCGGCGTTCGCGGCGGCGCGGATGCTGCGGTCGGCGGGCCGGAACGGGGAGAGTGACCGTGGGTAAGGCGAGGGTGAAGCGCCGGGCCGCGGGCGGCGGGCGGAGGACGGCGGGCGGTGCGGTGCGGACCGGGCACGCGCCCCCGCCCCCGCACGGCCACGCGCCCGAGGACGACCACGGCCACGACCACGACCACGACCACGGCCACGGCCACGACCACGGCCACGACCACGACCACGGCCACGACCACGGCCACGACCACGCCCACGACCACGACCACGCCCACGACCCCGCGCAGCCCCGGCCCGCGGCTGCGCTCC
>SXNL01000041.1 GCA_005777185.1 Myxococcales bacterium | reverse complement strand
CGGCCGCAGGCGCATCCGGCGCCGGCGGTGTGGAGGCGACCGGCACCGCGGGCGCGTCCGTGCAGGTCGACGGCGCGGGCCTCGCCGGCGCGGCCGGAGGCGGGGAGGCGCACGCCGCGAGCGCGAGGAGCAGCAGCGTGGCTTGCGTCGACCCGGCCTGCCATCGGGCCCGTCTCGCTCCGTTCGATTGACGCATGCTGTCACAACCCTATATGTCCAGGGTCGTGAATCCCACCCTGATGATCACCCTCATCGTGGCCGCCCACGCCGCCTTCCTGTGGTCTGCGAGCCGGCGCTGGCAGCTCCTCCGCCTGGGCCGGATGATCGTCCGCTGGGATCGCGTCCCGGAGCGCGTCCTCGCGACGTGGCGGTACGCCTTCAAGCAGGAGAAGATGGACTACTACGAGCCGGCTGGGTTGGCCCACAAGCTGATCTTCACCGGCTTTCTCGTCCTCACGGTCAACACGCTCATGCTCTGGGGGCGCGGCGTCGACCCCGGCTTCAACATGCTGATCCTCGGGCCGGTGAGCGCGGCGGGCAAGGCGTACGAGTTCATCAAGGATCTGATCGCGGTGGCCGTGCTCGGCGGCGCTGCCACGTTCGTGTACTTCCGCGTGGTCAAGCCGCAGAAGCGGATGACCCTCCACTGGGAGGGCCTGCTCATCCTGGGGATCATCTCCACGATGATGATCGCGGACATCTCCTACGTCGGCGCTTCCACGGCCCTCGCCGCGAAGCCCGAGATCTGCGCGCCGGGCGCGGCGATGGCCACCGCCTCGCAGTGCGAGTCGATCCGGAAGATCGTCGCCCCGTTCGGCGTCGGCGCCGAGGTCCACGCCGGGTGGTCCGCCTCCATCCCCGCCGCGTCGCTCCTCTCGGTGGCCTTCGCGAAGCTGTCGCCGGGCACGACGGCGATCCTGGCGCAGGTCGGCTTCTGGACGCACTCCTGCCTCGTTCTGCTGTTCCTGAACCTGCTCCCGCACTCGAAGCACTTCCACGTCATCACCGCGATCCCGAACGTGTTCTTCAAGGATCTCGACCCGCCCGGGCGCTTGCAGCCGGTCGCGCCGTCGGTCGAGAAGCTCATGGAGATGGTGGAGACGGTGTCCGGGCTCGCCGATCCCGGGACCGCCGCGCTCGGCGTCGCCCGCGTCGAGCATTTCTCGTGGAAGGCGATCCTCGACTTCTACACGTGCACGGAGTGCGGCCGCTGTTCCGACAACTGCCCGGCGCACCGGACGGGAAAGCTGCTCTCCCCCAAGCACTTCACCCTCGCCCTGCGCGACCACCTCTACGATCACGAGTCCGAGCTCGTCGAGCGCGAGATGGCCTGGCCCCCCATCGACCGCGCCGAGGCGCGCGCCATCACCGGGGTCGAGGGCGGCGGGCCCGCGAGCAGCGCGGGCGGCCAGGAGGCGGAGGACGAGGCCACGGCGGCCGAGGCGACGGCCATCCGCGTGGAGGACGCGCGTCGCGATCCCGCCTACGCCCCGATCGACCTGGTGCCCAACGTGATCCACCCGGACGTGCTGTGGGCGTGCACGACGTGCCGCGCGTGCGAGGAGCAGTGCCCGGTGCTGATCTCGTACGTCGACAAGATCATCGACATGCGCCGCAACCTCGTCATGGTCAAGAGCGAGTTCCCGCACGAGCTCCAGAAGCCCTTCCAGGCCATGGAGGTCAACGGCAACCCGTGGAACCTCTCCCGCATGGATCGCGCCGCCTGGTCCGACGGCCTCGGCGTGCCCACGTTCGCCGAGAAGCCCGACGCCGAGGTGCTCTACTGGGTCGGCTGCGCGGCGAGCTACGACGATCGCGCGAAGAAGATCGCGCGCGCCACCGCGAAGCTCCTCCAGCGCGCGAACGTCGACTTCGCGATCCTCGGCGAGGAGGAGACGTGCACGGGCGACCCGGCGCGGCGCGCCGGCAACGAGTTCCTCTTCGCGATGCTCGCCGAGACGAACGCCGCCGTGCTGAACGGGTACAAGGAGCAGGGGGGCATGCGCACGGTGGTCACCGCGTGCCCGCACTGCTTCAACACCCTCGCGAACGAGTACCCGGACTTCGGCGCGAAGCTCGAGGTCGTCCACCATTCGGACTTCCTCATGGGGCTCGTCGCCGAGGATCGGCTCGTCCCGGTCCACAAGGTGGAGGGCAAGGTCACGTACCACGACAGCTGCTACCTCGGCCGCTACAACGGGGTGTACGAGTCGCCGCGGGAGATCCTGCGGCGAATCCCCGGCGTCGAGCTGGTGGAGCCCGAGTACTGGACCAAGCAGCGCGGCCTCTGCTGCGGTGCGGGCGGCGCCCAGATGTGGAAGGAGGAGGAGAACCAGAACCGCGTGAACGTGAAGCGCACGCTGCAGCTCGTCGACACGGGCGCGCGAACCATCGCGAGCGCGTGTCCGTTCTGCATGACGATGCTCACCGACGGGCTCAAGAGCCAGAACCTCGAGGAGAAGGTGCGGCAGAAGGACATCGCCGAGCTTCTCGAGGAGAGCTGCGCCATCGTCGAGAAGGTGGAGGCCCCCATCGAGGGGCTCGAGCCCGCCCCCGGAGCGCCCTCGGTGGCCGACGCCGTTCCGCAGGCGGACGCGGAGGAGCCGCCGCTGCGCTCGCCCGGCGCGGACGCGGAGTGATCGGAGCCCTCGCGTGATACGGCGGCGGCGGTCGTGGCTCCGGCGCGCGGCCTCCCTCGCGTGGGAGCTGCCCCAGACCGTCCTCGGCGCCGCCGCCTTCGTGTCGTTCCTGGCGCGCGGCAAGATCGTGCGCGCGCGCTGGGAGAGCGAGCGCGTCTTCGTGCGGATCCGGGCCCACGGCGCGGTGAGCCTCGGGTGGTTCGTGTTCTTCACACCCGACGACAACCCCTGGGTCCCGGTCGGTCCGGAGAACCGCGACCACGAGTACGGCCATGCCCTCCAGTCGCGCATGCTCGGGCCGCTCTATCTGCCCGTCGTCGGCGTCCCGTCGACCATGCGTGTCCTCTACGCCTACCTCCACGAGGCGCGCCACGGCACGCGCTGGGGCGGGTACTACGACGGGTTCCCGGAGAGCTGGGCGGATCGGCTGGGGCGGGTGGACCGGCGCATGCGGCCGCGACCCTGAGCGGACGGCGGACGGCGGCGCCGGGTGCTACACTCGCCCGAGGAGCCCCACCTTGACGCGATGCCACTTCCTTGGTGCTGGCGCCCTGTCGGCCGCCCTTCTGTCCCTCTCGGCCACGGCCCGCGCCGATCTCGCCCCGCCCCCGCCGATCGATCCCACCGCCCCGCAGGGCGAGGTCGCGGCCACCAACGCGAGGCTCGACGCGGCCGAGAAGGAGGACAGCGGCCGCAACTTCGAGCTGTTCTGGGTGAACGGCGACGTCGGCGGCTCGTACATCAACATGCAGCAGTTCAACGAGACGTCGATGCAGATCGAGAAGTCCAAGGCCGGCGGCCCGATGTTCGGGCTCGGTGCCGGGCTTCGCCTGGTCGTGTTCTCGCTCGGCGTGCGCGCCCGATACAACGCCCTCTCGGCCTTCAGCATGTGGCAGCTCAACGGCGAGGTCGGCTTCAAGCTCCCGGTGCGCCAGTTCGACGTCCTCGTCGGCGTGCACGGCGGGTGGGCGTGGCTCGGATCGCTCAGCTCCGGGTCGCTCACCACGACGTCGCCCGCGAGCACCGAGGCCACTCAGGCGATAGACAAGAGCAAGAGCGAGGTCTCGGTGCGCGGGTTCAACGCGGGCCTCGAGCTCGGGTTCGACTACTTCATCGCGCCCTCGTTCTCGGTAGGCGCGGGGTTCAACGGAGACTTCCTCTTCCTCAAGCGTCCGCCGGTGCCCATCCCAGCCGACACACCGCCCGAGGTGCGCGCGCAGATAGAGGCCCAGCCCGCCTACAAGGACTCCGGTACGAGCGTGGGCTTCGGCCTCGGCGGCGCGCTCCGCCTCGGTCTCCACCTGGGGATCTAGCGGGTGCGAGAGGCCCTGCGCGCCCGCGCCGTCATGCGGCTCGCGGATCTCTCGAGGTACCGACACGCGGACGCCCCCGAGGAGCTCGCGTACCGCGCGCGATGGGACGTTGCGTCCCACTTCCTGCGAAACATCGAGGAGCTCCCGCGCGAGCTCGAGGGCGACGTGGCGGAGCTCTGCGACATGAGCGTGGAGGCTGCCGAGGAGGCGGTGCTCGGCCCGCTCACGGAGACGGGGTCGCGCCTCCCCGCCGTGCGCAACGCCGTTTCGAGCGAGGCCGAGATGATCCGCGGCTGGATCGAGCGGCGCGCCGACCCCGTGCCCGGCTTCGTGCCGCTCCCACCGCGGCGCGTCCTCGATCACTCCGAGTACGCGTCGCTGTTCCACGCGTTCGAGGCGAGGTTCCCCGGCGCCCGTGCGTCGCCGATCGGCGGGCCGCTGCCGTGGCACGCGGACCTGCGAGAGGTGTCGCGCGCGCTGGTCGCGCGAGGCGTCCCGGAGGTGTACCTGCTCCACCCCACGGATCGCGCGCTGTCGACGCGCAGCGATCCGCGTCTGCTCGAGGCGCGCCCGCAGGACGGCGCGCCGCACTACTACCCTCCGCGCGTCGCCTATTGCACAGGCCCGGCCTTCGACTTCTTCGTCCGCGTGGATGCGGATGACGAGGATCGTGCCGGTGGGTGGATCGAGCCGATGCTCCACGGCCGGTGAGCGCGCCGGCCGCTGTGCGCGCTCCACGTGCGCGGGGCGCGGCGTGGTGGATCTTCCGTCCCTCAGATGCTCCCGGCGAAGGCCGGATTTCCGCGGGGTCCGCCCCGTCTTCTTTGTGGGTTGCGCCCGGATCCGCCCTAGTGCGATTATTGCATCCATGCTGGAGTCCCGCGACCTCCAGACCAGGAAGGTGTTCATGCTCCATCGTTCGCCCGGCTTCGCGTCCGCGTCCATCTTCGCCCTCGCCACGGCGTCCTTCGCCGTCGCCTGCTCGTCCCAGAGCACGCCCGCCCCCGACGAGAACGTCGACCTCGGGTCGATCAGGGTGTTCTCGAACGAGGTGCCAGCGTGCGACGACGGGATCCCGAACGGAAAGGAGACCGATGTCGACTGCGGCGGGCCGTGCGGCAAGTGCGAGGCCTTCAAGGGCTGCCAGGTCGCCGGGGACTGCAACTCGGCCGTCTGCCGCGACAGCCTCTGCCAGGTCGCTCACGCCGGCAACCTCGTGAAGGACGCCGACGAGACCGACATCGACTGCGGCGGCGCCGACGCGCCAGGGTGCGCGGCCGAGGCCGCGTGCAAGGAGAACCACGACTGCGAGAGCAACCTCTGCAACATCGCCGCGGGCAAGACCGACGGCAAGTGCGCCGCCGTCCCTCCCGCCGTCGATGATCCGCCGATCACGGGCCAGTCCATCCGCATCATGGCCAACGCGGCAGGCGTGCTCACCGTCCCCGCCGACGCGAAGAGCTGCGTCGGCGCCGGTCCCGGACACACGACCTGCGGCGCGGGCGCCGAGAGCTGCTGCGGGACCATCGGCGTCCCTGCCGGCTCGTACAAGCGCTACAGCAAGAGCAACCTCCCGGCCACCGTGAGCGCCTTCAACCTCGACAAGTTCGAGGTGACGCAGGGTCGTCTCCGCACGTTCATCCAGTCGAAGGGTGGCAACCTCAAGGGCAGCCCGCCCGCCGCGGGCGCCGGCAAGCACCCGAAGATCGCGAACAGCGGCTGGCGCAGCGAGTGGAACAAGCGCCTCCCCGCGAGCAACGCCGAGGTGAACGCGCGGTTCACGTACGCGTGCGCGTACGGTAGCGACAACTCGAGCTACGGATCGACCACGTGGACCACGAACGGCACCAACGACGACAAGCCCGTCACCTGCGTCGACTGGTACACGGCCTTCGCGTTCTGCGCGTGGGACGGGGGGCGCCTCCCGACCGACGCGGAGTGGGGCTACGCCGCGCAGGGTGGCAGCGAGCAGCGCACGTACACGTGGGGCAACGCCGCCGTGAAGGCGGAGGACGCGAACAGCATCAAGCGGGTCGTCCATTACCTCGGCGGCTGGCAGATGACCTGGCCGCTCGCCCCGCCCGAAGCGAACCAGTACTGGAACGGCCCGGACGGCCCCAAGCACATCGCGCCGCCGGGCAAGAAGACGGCCGGCAAGGCGCGGTGGGGGCACATGGACCTCAACGGCAACGTGCTCGAGTGGATGCTGGACAACAACGACGCCAAGTCGGGAAACTGCGTCGACTGCGCCAACGTCAGCTGGCCAGCCCTCGCCGCTGGCGAGAACTCGCCGCAGCCGATCAACAACGCCGGGACGGCCCAGTGGAAGAGCGATGGCGGGCGTGTCCTCCGCGGCGGCTCGTTCGAGCTGCACCCGCTCCAGAACACGCACCGGTACGTGAACTACCCCGTCTGGCGCACCTATGCGCGCGCCGGCTTCCGCTGCGCGCGGGACTGAGGGGAACCCTGCTCGAGAGGGCGCCGCCGCGCGCTCCACGATGCCGTCTCGAGGCGTGCTACATTCCGTAGCATGAGGCTCATCATGCTCGCCGCGACGGCGGCGCTGTGCTCGAGCGTGCTCCTTGTGGCGTGCGCAGGCTCGACGGGATCGCCCGCCACGTCGACGGACAGGGACGGGGGCGCCACCTCGGCGGGCGACGGCGGCTCGCTCACGGGGGACGGCGGCTCGCCCGCGGGGGACGCCTCCGTGAACGTGTGCCAGCCGGGCGCGTACACGGAGACGTTGCCGACGCCCACCGCGTCCATCGCGGACCTCGTCTCGAGCTACGCACCCCCGGCGTACCAGGACTTCGTCCTCAAGATACTGGAGCGGCGCTACCCGCTCGGGAAGTCGCTCGTCACGCGCGGGCTCGCCAACACCGAGCAGGGCAACTGCATCGAGCGGTTCACGAGCGACAGGAGCAACGCGGCCGCGATCCTCCGCCGGCTGGAGGTGGTCGTCCACGAGTGCGGCCACATCGCGGACTTCGCCCTGAGCAAGAGCCTCGGGACGAACGGCTACTTCATCCGCGACGACCTCACGTTCTCGTGCAAGAGCGGCGACACGACGACGCGGGGCGGGGTGACCTTCGCGAGGAGCCGCATCCGGGGCGACGCCTACAACGCGAGCCGCCCGCCGTGCGGCGGCACCGTGACCAAGGGCTGCGACTCGTACGCGAACGTGTACCTCGACGGCAACCCCGACGATGCCAAGTTCGAGAGCGGCGACCAAGGGTACAACCTCCTGCTCGAGGAGGCGGTGCAGTACGTCAACTCGCTGGCTACCGGCTACGCCTTCGAGGACCAGCTGAAGACCACGATCGTCAGCAACCGCGATGGCATCCTCACCCTCCTCTGGTACCTCGAGCGCTACATCAAGCTGGCGCGCGAGACGTACCCCGCGGCGTACAAGCTCATCTCGGAGGACCCGTGCTGGCGGCACGGCACGCTCACGGTGTGGGCGCGCGCGCAGTTCTACCTGGAGAAGACGAAGGGCTCGACCTCGCTCGGCATCGACGACGAGGCGATCGAAGCTCTCGTGAACGCGCCCGAGCTCCTGAAGGAGATCGAGACGTTGCGCCAGCTCGACTGCAAGTAGTATCCTCCGGTCCATGAGCCACTTCCTCGATCAGCTGAAGACCATGACCGTGGTCGTCGCCGACACGGGCGACATCAACTCGATCGAGAAGTTCAAGCCGCGCGACGCGACGACGAACCCGTCCCTCATCACGCTGGCGGCGGCGATGCCGGCCTACCAGCCGCTCATCGACGGGGCGCTCCTCTACGCCCGCAAGGAGGCGGCAGGTGACGCGTCGCGGATCGTGGGCCTCGCCATCGATCGCTGCGCCATCGAGTTCGGGCTGAAGATCCTCGAGATCGTCCCGGGCCGGGTGTCTACGGAGGTCGACGCCCGCCTCTCGTTCGACACCGCCGGGACGATCGCCAAGGCCCGCGAGATCATCGGCCAGTACGCCGCGAGCGGCGTCGGCAAGGACCGGATCCTCATCAAGATCGCGTCCACCTGGGAGGGCCTCCGCGCCGCAGAGGTCCTCGAGCGCGAGGGGATCCACTGCAACCTCACCCTCCTGTTCGGCATGCACCAGGCGGTGGCGTGCGCCGAGGCGAAGGTCACGCTCATCTCGCCGTTCGTCGGTCGTATCCTCGACTGGCACAAGAAGGCGACCGGTCGCGACAGCTTCCCGGCGCCCGAGGATCCGGGCGTGGTCAGCGTCACGAAGATCTACAACTACTACAAGCGCCATGGTCACAAGACCGAGGTCATGGGCGCGAGCTTCCGCAACGCAGGCGAGATCACCGAGCTCGCGGGGTGTGACCTCCTCACCATCTCACCGCAGCTCCTCGGCGAGCTCGAGAGCACGCAGGGCACCCTGCCGCGCAAGCTCGATCCCGACGGGGCGCGTGGGATGGATATCCCGCGCATCGACATGACCGAGGCCGCCTTCCGCCGGATGCACGAGGAGGACCGCATGGCGAACGACAAGCTTGCCGAGGGCATCGAGGGCTTCAGCAAGGCCCTCGTGACCCTGGAGGGCAAGATGGCCGATCGCCTCGCCCGGTTGTCCTAGAGCCAATGCCGTTCGGTTAGGCGCGATCCAGCGAAAAAGAAGGGGTGCCCCCACTCGCCGCGCTGCGCGCGTCGGTCTCCCCCAAATCGCGCGCTACGCGCGCTCAAGAGCTGTCCAACAATTGCCCGGGGCTGCCCTTCGTTGACGTTGACGTTGACGTGAGCGTTGACGTTGACGGCGACGGCG
>SXNL01000320.1 GCA_005777185.1 Myxococcales bacterium | reverse complement strand
GTTCATGGCCGGCGCCGCCGGCGCCGCAGCGGCAGCCGCCGTGCTCGGGACGTCCTCGTCCGCGGGCGCGGCCGAGGCCGTCTCGCTCGCGGCGACGCCCCCCGCCGGGTTCACGCCGTTCTCCGCGCCTGGCCGGATCATCAAGGTCTCCAAGGCCGATTGCATGCAGGAGAACCAGGTCTACCCGAAGCCGGACGACGCCAAGGCGATGCTCACGAAGGCGCTCACCGAGCTGACGGGGAAGCCAGACCTCGTCACGGCCGTCGGCCAGTTCGTCCACAAGGACGACATCGTCTGCGTCAAGGTCAACGGCATCGCGCGCGAGAAGATGGGCACCAACAAGGAGCTCGTCCTGCCGTTCCTCGAGGCCATGATCGCCGCGGGCGTGAAGCCCGAGAACATCACCGTCCTCGAGCAGTACGGGGGCTTCCTCGCGGGCACGCGCGTGAACGCGCAGAACGTCCCGAAGGGCGTGAAGATCGCGGTCCACCAGAACGCGAAGGACAACCCGGCCATGGCGCCGATGGCCTACCGGCTCATCCCCGGCACGGGCACGAGCACCAAGTTCGTGAAGCCGCTCACCGACGCGACGTGCGCCATCAACTTCGCCCTGATCAAGGACCACTCGATCTGCGGCTTCACCGGCGCGCTGAAGAACATGACCCACGGGTGCAGCATCAACCCGCACGACTTCCACGCCCACAACGCCAGCCCGCAGATCGCGGTGATGTTCGGGCAGGACGTCATCAAGTCGCGCGTGCGGCTCAACATCCTCGACGGCTTCAAGGTCATGGCGCACGGCGGACCGCTGTTCAACAGCCCGAACCACGTGAAGCTGCACAGCGCGGTGTACGCGTCGACGGACCCGGTCGCGATCGACGCGATCGGGTGGGACGTGGTCGAGAAGTACCGCGCGGACTTCGGGCTGAAGACCCTGGCGGCGGACAAGCGCTCGCCCGCGTACATCCAGGCCGCGGCGGATCTGGGGCTCGGGATCTTCGATCGGGCGAAGATCCAGGTGAAGGAAGTCTCCCTCTAGATCGGGAGGCCTACTTCTTCGCGTCCTTCGCGGCCTTCAGCCGCCCCCGGAGGCGGCTCGCATACCCCTCCTTGTTCTCCTGCTTGATCCGCGCGATCGCCATCGCGTCGGCCGGCACGTCGCGCGTGACGGTCGTGCCGGTCGCGACGTAGGCGCCCTTGCCGACCGTGACCGGCGCGACGAGCTGGGAGTCGCTCCCGATGAACGCGCCGTCCTCGATGACGGTCGTGTGCTTCTGGAAGCCGTCGTAGTTGCAGAAGATCGTGCCCGCGCCGACGTTCGCGCCCGCGCCGATGATCCCGTCGCCGAGGTACGCGAGGTGGTTCGCCTTCGCGCCCTTCCCGAGGCGGGTCTTCTTGGTCTCGACGAAGTTGCCGACGTGGGCGTCCTCGCCGACGTCGCTCTCCGGCCGCAGGTGGGAGAACGGGCCGACCTGGGCCGCCCTCCCGATCCTCGACGCCTCGCCCACAGTGTACGGCTTGAGCCTCGCGCCCTCCGCGACGGTCACGTCGGTGAGCACGCAGCCGACGTCGACGAACGCGCCGCCGCCGATGACCGTCTTGCCGCGGAGGACGCATCCCGTCTCGATCGTCGCATCCGGCTCGATCACCACACCCTCCTCGATTCGCGCGCCCGCGCGGATGGTCACCCCCGCGAGGCGCCACTTCTTCACGATGCGGGCCTGCATCCTCGCCTCCAGCTCGGCGAGCTGCTCGCGATCGTTGATCCCGTCCATCACCGACGCGCGCGACGGCACCGCCACGACGCGCTTGCCCTGCCTCGCGGCGAACGACACGATGTCCGTCAGATAGTACTCGCCCTGCGCGTTGTTCGGTGTCAGCGACGCGAGCGCATCGCGCATGAAGGCGGCGCCCGCCGCGTAGATGCCGGGGTTGATCTCGCGGATCCGGCGCTCGTCGTCGGAGCGCAGGTCCTTCTGCTCGCGAACCTCGACGATCTCCCCGGAGGCGTCGCGCAGGATGCGCCCGTAGCCGAAGGGGTCGTCGAGCTCGCAGGTCGCGAGACCCACGGCAGCGAGGGGATCCTCGTCGAGCTTCGCCGCGACCCGACGCACGTCGTCCGCCTCCAGGAGCGGGACGTCCCCGTAGTACACGAGCACGCGCGCCGCGCCCGCCCCCACGGCCTCCATGCCCGCGGCGGCGGCGTCGCCGGTGCCGCGCTGCTCCTTCTGGAGGGCGATCTTCACCTTGTCGCCGAACGCGGACTTCAGGAACGCCTCCACCTCCTCGCGGCCGTGCCCCACGACCACCACGACCTCGGCGCACCCCGCGTCGAGCGCGGCCTTCACCGGGAAATACACGAGCGGCCGACCCGATATCGGGTGCAGCACCTTCGGGGTGGAGCTCTTCATCCGGGTCCCTTGGCCCGCCGCGAGGATCAAAGCGGTCGTCGTTGAGAGTGCCATGCTTGCGAACTTACTCGATTTTCCAGGATCTGTGAGCACAAACGGAGCCACCGCCCTTCCTCGGGCGTAAGGCCGAAGGTAGACTGATCGTCGGACGGTTCGGGGCCCCCTCGCCCAACGGTCACGCTTCGGAGGATGCATGCGTAGCAGGGCGACGGCGGGTTTCCACACGATCGGCCTCTCCGGGATCGTGCTGCTGGCGTTCGCGTGCCACGACTTCGATCAGTCTCGCGCCGTGCCGGCGCGCGGGACGGTCGGCGAGGAGGTGTTCGCCATCCTGTGCGATCGCGTCGGGGCCCAGGCCCTCCGCGAGGACATGACCGGCGGCTCCTTCCGCGACATGTGCCACAAGCCGAAGGGGGGCGTGTACCGCGACACGGTCGACGAGTCGAGGCTGCCGAAGCTCGACCCGAGGGCGAAGGACGAGAAGGGACGGACGGTCGCCCTCGAGAAGCAAGAGGCCGATCGGGCGCGGGCGAAGGGCCGCGTCGAGGCGATGGCCCGACGGCGTCAGGACCTCATCGACGCCATCGACGCCGTCATCCCCGCGACCAAGGTCGGCGTGAAGAACCTGAAGGCGGGCGGCGCGAAGTCCTGCGACGGCCTCGGCGAGGACACGCTTCCGAACCAGGTCGCAGCGATGCTCGGCCGCTTCATCGACCTCTACAACGACGGCACGATCCCGCAGTCCACCCAGTCTCTCGCCCGCATCGTCAAGGCCTTCCAGGGCAGCGAGGAGGCGCAGAAGGCGTGGGCGCGCTTCGACTCGCGGCAGGGGTACCGGCCCTACTCGACGGCCCTCGGCGCCGTGCGCCCGATCATCGCGTACCCGCGCCTCCGCGACCTCTCGAACGCCACCCTGCGCGTCATGAGCGCGGATTCGAACCCGTACGAGCTGACGCCCAAGTACGACGGGAGCGGCCAGCGGATCCCCGTGAAGGGCATCGCCTACGACGCGTTCGCGAAGCTCCTCGAGGTGGGGAACCTCGAGCTCAAGGACGTGAAGGCCGATCCGGTCCCTGGCCTGCTCACGATCACCACGGACCCGACCACGGGCCGCACCGTCCTGTCCCGGCCGCGCGACAACCTGGAGGTGATGCAGACCGCCCTCTTCACGCAGGATCCGCTCTTCGGCGGGGGCAAGGAGCGGTACATCGTCAAGCGGGACGCGCGCGGATATGCGCTCCTGTCCGGCCCGGTCGGCGCCCCGTTCGTCGACGCGAACAAGGACGGCCTCCCCGACGTGGACGACCTCGGCCGCTTCGTGACCACCAACGGCCAGCTCGCCGCGGCGCCCTTCGACTACTACGGCGGCGCGGCGGCCACGCGCGATCAGTTCAACCGCGCCGTGCAGGGCAGCGGCGCCTCGGCGACGCTCGTGTACGACTACCTCGACACCTCGCACACCTTCGCGGCGCAGGTCATCAACGATCTCCGCCCGCTCGTGAACCCCAACGTCGACCAGAAGCACGAGACCCTGATGGACTCGCTCGCGGGCGCGTACGTCCTCTTCGGGCCGCGCGACGGGTCGAACGCGACCCAGCGCGCCTACAAGACGGGCTCCGTCGACTACAACCAGTTCAAGGGCGACCAGTCGCCGCTCCTCGACCTCGTGTACGCCGTCCTGCAGCTCCTCGGAGACCGGAACGCGGACGACGTCCTGGCGATGACCAAGGTCCTCATGACGGACAAGCACGCCGACACGGCGCGTCTCGTCGGCGAGATGCTCCGCGCGAAGGACATCTCGAACAAGGCCGAGTACGCCCAGGTCAAGCTGCCCGCGAAGGCGACGTTCTGGGACGAGAACCTGGACGCGCTCGCGAAGGTCGCGAAGGAGCCGGGCCTGCTCGAGGATCTCCTCCGCGCGATGGGCGATCCCAGGAGCGCGGAGCTCGGGCAGGTGTACTCGCGGTACGCCAAGTTCAACGACCTCATCAGCTACGATCCCAAGAACCTGAACGGCCCCGCGCTCAACCTGACCACGGGCAAGGCCGAGTGGATGAAGACGCCCGTCGACCGGAGCAAGCCGGCCACGGGCAACAACCGCAGCGCCCTCCAGCGGTTCCTCTCGCTCATCGTCGACACGATCGGCGTCACGACGTGCAACAAGGACGGCGCCGTCGCGCACGCGATCGGGCCGGGCGGGATCAAGGTCGAGGTGCCCCTCCTCGGAGGCACGTTCAGCGAGTGCGAGGTCTTCAAGATCGACAACATGGCCGCGTTCTACCTGGACGCCATGGTCAACGATCCCAAGGGCCAGCTCTGGATCCGCTCGTCGTTCATGCGGAACGGCGTGGGAGGCCTCGGGGAGGCCACCGTGAGCGTGATGGAGGAGTCGAGCGGCATCAAGGGGTTCTGGACGTCCGGCGGCAGCACGTCGCTCCAGCCGAAGCCCGAGTGGCTGAACCGACTCGTGTTCTTCGACGTCACCGGCGACCCGAAGCTCCCCCTCAACCTGCAGAACCCTCTCACCCAGCGCTTCCTCGCGGATCTCAACGGCGCCTACATCGGGACCTCGGTCTGCCCCGAGCGCACCATCCCGGATCCGTGCGTGAACAACGACAGGAGCTGCGGGCCGGCCGACAAGGTGAAGATCGCTCCCGACGGCAGGGTGCACGGCCTGAGGAACTGCCGCGAGGGGGACTGGCTCCACCAGCGGTCGAAGAACACGATCTTCACGTGGGAGCAGTTCGGCTTCTTCGAGGCCATGACGCCCATGCTGCGGGCGTTCACGAACCGCAACCGGGAGGATCTGTTCCTGGAGCTGGCGGCGGCCACGAGCAAGCACTGGTCCGACGGCAGCGCGACCCCGAGCGAGTGCGCCATCGGGCCCGGCGGCCAGTGCCCGCGCACGGGCATGGTCGCGTACGAGCCCATCGTCGCGGAGGTGCTCGCGACGGACGTGCTCCCGGCGCTCGTGAACGTCTCCAAGATCCTCGACGGGATCTCGATCAAGCACTGCGACGCGGTCGACGCGAAGGGACTGTGCACCAAGACGACGACGCTCTCCGGCATCGACGTCGCCGCGCGCGCGACCCGCGCCGCGCTCGATCCGGACTACGCGCGGTCGATCGGCCTCAAGAACCGCCGCGGCGTCGCCACGGGAAGGCGCAACGATGGGACGACGAACCCGCAGGCGTCGATCGCGTACCTCCTCACCAACGCGCTCTCCGACATCGACGAGGCCTTCGAGCAGTACGGCGCCACGCACCCCGAGGACAAGGAGCGCCTGGTGCAGTGGCGGCGCGCGCGATCGCAGCTGGCCGATCAGTTCCTCGGCGTCGCCGGCTCGGGCTCGGGATCCAAGTTCAAGAACCCGACGCTCCCCAGGATGACGCCCGTGCTGGTCGAGCTCCTCCGCGCCCAGCTGTGGTCACGGTGTCCGACCTCGTTCGTACCGCCGTACGACCGGTGCAAGTGGGCGACGGAGGAGCTCACGACGCGCATGAACGCGGTCGTGAAGGGGCCCGCCTTCGCCGGCGCGCTCGACCTCGGGGATGCCGTGCGGCGCGATCCGGAGGCCCGGCGCGAGCTCGAGCAGCTGCTCGACTACCTGCTCAACTCGGCGTCCGGCAACGAGGCGCTGCCCGCTGTCCTCGCGTCCATGAACGACGCGGTGATGGTCCTCCGCGACGACACGAACCTGGTGCCGTTCTACGCGATCGTCGCCGAGGCGCTCGCGGCCTCGAAGACCGACGCGTCCGGCAAGGTGACCCAGAAGGGCCTCGTCGACGCGAACACGGCGCTCCTCGCGCGCATCAGCGGGAAGGCCTTCGACAAGGACGGCAACGAGGTGTGCTCGCGGGAGCTCGATCCGAACCAGATCCTCTCGATCATGCTCGCGAACCTCGTGACGCCGCCCGCGCCCACCGCCCCCAACAAGCCCACCCAGACGCCGCTCGAGGTGCTGATCGAGGTGATCGCGGACGTGAACAAGGCGTCCCCGGAGAAGCCGCTCGAGAAGCTGACCCCGGCGGACTACCAGTCCATCTCGGACAACGTCGCCGACTTCCTCCTGAACAAGGAGCGCGGACTCGAGCAGTTCTACGAGGTCATCCGCCAGGGAACGCCGAAATAGCGGCGCTGGCGCGCGGGGAAACGTGAGAGAATGAGCGCGGGCATGCGCAAGGGTGTCGTCTTCTCGCTCGCCGCGGCGGCCTGCGCCCTCGCGGCCCCGGACGCGCACGGAAGCGGCTTCTACTACGCCGAGCGTGGCGTCCGGCCGCTCGGGCGCGGCGGCGCGTTCGTGGCGGGCGCGAACGACATCGGCGCCATCTGGTACAACCCGGCGGGCCTCGCCGACGCAGGGTCGAGCTTCCTGTTCGACATGGCGTGGCTCAACTTCTCGAACCGCTACACGCGCAAGACGCAGGTCACGGACGCCGGCGGCACGGTGCGGCGGTTCGACTTCCCGCAGGTCGAGGGCACGACCCCCGTCCTGCCGATCCCGACGATCGGCGGCTCCTACAACTTCGGCGACAAGAAGCAGTACACCGTGGCGGTCGGCGCGCTCGCGCCCTACGTCGCCGTGACGAGCTACCCGGCGACGATCAACGGACAGCCCTCGCCGAGCCGCTACTCGCTCTTGTCGCTCGACGGCTCGGCGCTCGTCATCCTGGGAGGCTTCTTCGCGTACAAGCCGGTCGAGTGGTTCCGCGTCGGCGCGGGCCTCCAGCTCCTCACGGGATCGTTCCAGAGCACGGTCGTGTTCAACGCGAACCCGGCCGATCGCCTGATCGGGGCGCCCGAGGATCCGACGTGGGACACCACCTCCGAGCTCAAGGTCGGCCCCATCTTCGCCCCGAGCGGGAACGCGGGGATGACGTTCGTCCCTCACAAGAAGGTGGCGATCGGCATCATCGCGCAGGCGCCGTTCTCCGTGAACTCACCGGCGACGATCAAGACGCGCCTGCCCGTGGCCGCGCCGTTCGACAAGGCCTACCAGGACGGCGTCAACGCGCGCGTCCGCTTCAAGCTGCCTCCGACCCTCGGCGCGGGCGTCGAGGTGCGGCACGCGTTCAACGCCGAGACGAACCTGAAGGTGGAAGCCACCTACGCGCGCGAGTTCTGGAGCCTCCACGAGACGATAGAGATCCGCTCCGAGGACGTGAAGCTGATCGGCATCACCGGCTTCCCGAGCCCCTTCGGCGTGGCGCCCATCACGATCCCGCGCAACTTCGTGGACGCGAACACGTTCGCGCTGGGCGGCGAGCTCGGCTACAAGCTGAGCAAGTACGACGTCGTGGGTCGCCTGGGACTGAACTACTCGGAGACCGCCGTCCCGCCCGACTACGTGTCGCCGCTGGGGGCCGTCGACACGGACAAGATCACGCTCGCGATCGGCGGCAGCATCTTCTTGATGGAGAAGAACAAGCTCCGCCTCGACTTCGTGTACGCGCGCGTCGTGTCGGCCGACGTGGTCGTGCCGCCGGACACCGCCAAGGTCCCCCGCGTGAACCCGGTCAAGGGCAACCCGACCCGGACGGAGGCCGTCAACGGCGGCCTGTACGAGATCAGCGCGAACGTGTTCGGGCTCGGGATGAACTACAAGTTCTGAGTCGCCATCCTCACGGCAGCGGCGGGGCCTCCGCGCTGGGCGCGGTCCGCGGCGGCAGCGCGGGCCACTGCGTCGCGACGTGCTTGCCGTTCGCCGCGTGCGGCGGGGCGCCTGGCTGGGCCACGTAGACGACCACGGTCTCGCCCTCCTTCAGCACGTCGCTCCGCGGGCGGCGGTTGATGCGCTCCATCGTGCCGGGGGGGACGTTGTGCTTCCGGCCGATCTGCTCGACGGTCTCGCCCGCCTTCGCGGTGAGCACGGTGCGTCTTCGACCCCTCTCCTCCACGTGACGGAAGAAGTCATCGGTGCCGGGGGAGACGGGCACGACTTCACGCTCGGAGAGCACCACGCTCTTCGACAGATCCACGTCTTCCTTCACGAAGAGCTGCAACGTCATTCCATCGAGGAGCCGTCCCGCCGGGTCGATCTCGTTCCAGCGGCGGATCTCGTCCGTCGTGACCTTGAACTGGTTCGCGATGTTCGGGAGCGTGTCGCCTCCGAGGACGCGGTAGAAGATGCGACGCCGGTCGGCATACACGAACACGTCCTCCGGGACGACGACCACGGGCTTGTCCTTCGCGGCTGCGATCTCGCCGCCCGGGAGAGCCCCCGCCTGCGCCCCGCCCTTCGGCACGAGGAGGGTGGTGCCGCCGCGGACGATCTCGCCGGAGGCGATGCCGTTCTCCGCGACGATCCGCGCAACCGGCACCTTGTAGAGCGCCGCGATCTGATCGAGGGACTCGCCGAAGCGGACGACGTGGCGCAGGCGGTCCTCGGGCTCGCGCTTCAGCCGGGCCATGCTCTGCGCGACGAGCGGGCCCTTCCCCGCGGGGACGCGCATCGGGTAATCGGCGGCGCCGGGAGGCGTGCGCCCCGCACGGAGCTCCGGGTTCAGCGCCTCGATCTCCTTCTGCGACGAGCCCGCGGCGGTCGCGACGGTGGCGAGCGACGTCGCCGGCGGCACCATGACCTCGTCGCCGTCGAGCGGGGGATCGAACACCAGATCCTGCATGCCGAAGATCCCGAGGTTGTTGCCGACGATGGCGCAGGCCATCATCTTGGGCACGTACAGGGTGGTCTCCCAGGGGAGGCTCCCCTCCAGGCGCGAGAGGACCCAGTAGTCGTTCGTGTTGTAGCGGCGCACGACGCTCACGACGCCGCCGTAGCCCATGTTGTAGCCTGCCATCGCGAGCTCCCACGTTCCGAAGCGGCGGTGGAGATCCGCGAGGTAATCGGCCGCGGCCTCGGTGGAGAGTGTCACGTTCATGCGGCCGTCGGCCCAGCGATCGACCGAGAGGCCGTAGGTCTTCCCCGTCTCGGGCATGAATTGCCAGAGCCCCACGGCGCCGGCTGGCGAGCGCGCGACGGGCTCGAAGCCGCTCTCGATCATCG
Organism: Myxococcales bacterium; assembly: GCA_005777185.1. GTDB lineage: Bacteria > Myxococcota_A > Polyangia > Polyangiales > Polyangiaceae > SXNL01. Next base: position 18,446 of record SXNL01000320.1, on the reverse strand, counting down.
CGAGGTAGACGAGATCCTCGGGCATCCCCTTCCGCTTGAGCGTGCGGCGGATCGCAGCGCGATAGCGACCGGATCGCTTCATCCACGTGGAGAGGAGGGCGCGACCGCGCGGGTCGTCCTTGAAGAACTCGAGGTAGCGGACCACGCGTGCCTCGAGGCGCACGGGGAGGTCGGGCATCTGGAGCTTCTGCAGCCAGGAGAGATCTCGACCACCCTCGGCGGGGCCCGTCGATCGGGGGGGAGGCGCGGGCGGCAGCCCCGACGCGTGGACACGCGGGAGTAGCTCGTCGCCCGTGGCGGGGAGCTGCTCGTGGGGCCAGGGGTTGCCGCTCGACGGAGACGCGGCGGGGAACAGCTCGCGCTCCGCCATCGCGAGGGCGCGTAGCTCGGGCGTCTCGGCGCCGAGGGCGGCGTCGTCGGTGGGCGGCGCCGGGGCGGGCCTGCGTGCGGGCTCGGTCGGAGGCTTCGGCGGGGCGGCCTTCGGAGGCGCGGGCTTGTGCGAACCGTGCGCGGAGGGCGTGCTCGGGGTGGGCGCGTGCGACGCGTTCTGAGGCTTCGCGGTTGGCTTCGAGGGACTCGCGTCGGGCTTCGCGGGCTGGGCCTTGGGCGGATCGGCGACGGCGACCGCAGGGCAGACGCTGGCCAGGGCCACGAGGAGCAGGCACCGCCGGAGCTGCATCAGCTCCTTCTTCCCACAGCGAAAAGCGGCTGGTCAAACTCTTCGACTCGGAACCCCGGGGCGGGACGGGTGTCACAGCCCGGATGATCGCGAAAACCCGCTGGATCCTGCTGGTCGCCGTCACGGGCTGCGCCCCGCCCGGCGCCGCCCGGTCGCCGTCCGTGGAGGTGGTGATCGCCTCCCCCGACCGTGCGCGCGCGGGGGAGCCCGAGGCACCGCCACCTCGCGACCCCGAGCCACCCGAGGACGAGCCGCCCCCGACCGCCCGCCTGGAGGTCCCCGACCGCGACGCCTGGTCCGCCACGATCGAGGCGTCGCTCCCGTTCGCCGACGCGATGAGGGGCGCCCGCGGGTTGCGTGACCGCGCGCTCGCCGCACCCCTCCCCACGTACACCGGACCGATGACGCTGGCGGCGCACGTCGCGTTCGTCGCGAAGGACGGCAAGGCGTGGTTCCAGTCCGTGCATGGCCTCCTCGACGTCGCGAGCGCCGCCTATGCCCGCGCGTCCCGCGCGAGGGACGCGGGCCCGCGAGAGAGGATCAGCGCGATGAGCGAGGCGGCCGATCTCCACGTCGTCCTCGCGAACCGGCTCCTCGCGCTCGGGACGCTACCACGCGCGTGGCGGACCGATCCGGGGTCGGCCCTCACCTACGAGGAGGTGGTGCACGGCCCCGAGCAGCAGTGGAAGGCCGAGGGACTCGGGCTCGCCGCGCGATGCGTCGACCTCGCGAGGACCGAGCACGTCGATGACGCGAACGCGAGGCGCTGCGAGGCGCTCCGTCGGGGGTGGCAGCCGAGGTCCGCCTCGAGCGCGTGCTGCGCGGACGGGGATCCGCTCTGCAGCGCGCCGCCCGCGTGGTGTCGCGCGAGGTAGCCCGTCCGCCTTCGCCGGGTTGTCGCCTGTCGCTCAGGTGCGTGGGAGCCGTGTCGGTCGGTCCAGGATCGGGCGGGCGACCGACCGGCTCACCGCCGCACGGAGAGGCTCTTCGCGGGGTTCTTCTGGTGGCCGTTCGGCGCGTGCGTGCCCGGCGCCTCGACGAGCACGAGGTCGCTCGCCTTCGGCTCTTCCTTCTTCGGGCAGGCGTCGCCGGCGCAGGGGGCCTCCTTCGGCTTCTCGTCCTCGTCCGCTCCCGGCGCCGGCACGGGTGGCAGGAGCGCCTCGTCGAAGCCCGCGGGCACCTGGTAGATCTCCGTCGTCGGCGGGTAGAAATCGTTCGTCGATTCGACCTTGCGGGTCCCGTCGGCGTACGTGAGCACGCGCGAGCGGCGGATCCGGTAGCCCTTGATGCCGTGTTGCTTGACGATGACCTTCTTGCCGGAGAGCCAGGTCTCCTCCATGACCTTGCGCGTGTAGGGGACCGTCTCGACGACGTCGCGCCCGAAGGTCACAGTCACGGGCTTGGCCCTCCCGAGGAGCTCCACCTTGAGCTTGTTGCCCTCGGTGCGCGCATGCACGACGACCGGAAACGGGTGGGGGTTCCGCACCTTGAGGTCCACGCCCGGGAACACGACCGTGGAGTCGAGCCCCATGGGGATGTACGCGCTCGGCCGCGAGTGAGGCAGCCGCTCGAGCACGTCGAGCCCGGCGAAGAACGTGGCGGCGTGGAACGTCGAGGCGACCTGGCACGTCCCTCCGCCGACGCCCTCGACCATCTCGCCCTTGAAGATCTCCCAGGACTTCTGGAACCCGTTCGCCTCGCTCCGCTCGCCCACCACCGCGTTGAAGCTGACGAACTCGCCCGGCGAGAGGATGAGGCCGTCGAGCTTGCTCGACGCCATGTCGATGTTCTTCCCACGCTTCGCCTGGTCGCCGCCGCGCGAGAAGAATGTCTCGAACTCGCCGAGGACCGTGCCGATGTCGAGCGACGTCACGAACTCGCTCGACATCCTGGGCGGGAAGGCCTGCGTCGGCAGGGCGACGGTGTCCTCCGCGGACGTTGCCGCCCGCTCGAGGAGCGCGATCGCGCTCCACGCGTCGATGTAGGCGCCCTCCTTCTCGGGGATGACGGCGTGCTTGTCGAGGTCGAGGCGCGCCGACACCGGCTGGACGTCCTCGGCCTCCTTGAGCGCCACGAGCGCGGGGAGCGCGCGCGCAGCGTCGGCACGCACGACGAGCGGCACATCGAGCGCCCCCTTGCGGGCGGCGAGCGTCGCCTCCACGCGGCCGAGGAGATCGCCCTGCTTGCCGAGCGCCTTCGCCCGCGCGAACGTGGCCTGCTCGTCCACCGTGACGCCCCACTCCGACAGCGTCCGCTCCGCGAGCACGCGCGACGCATCCGAGGCGAGCACCACCCGCACCCGACGCTTCTCGACGGCGTCCTTCGCCCGGAGGATGATGGCCCGCGCCTCGCTCGCGTCCGCGGCGGGAACGCCCCCGACCTTGAGGCCCGGCAGGATGTCCACGTCCGGCAGCAGGCTCCGGTCGGCGCTCCACAGCCCGCCCGCGATCCCGAGCACGTACACCACGAAGACACCGGCGCGTAGGGGGGTCATGACGTCGCCATCTCGAACGCTCGCCGACAGTATCGCTCATCCACGCCGCGGGCGAGAAACCGAGGTCGACCGGTACGACACTGTAGGTGCGGGCGCGCAGAACGGGTGAAGGGTTGAGGAGATCCCTGTTAGCCTCGCCTGTGGGCCCGTGAAGATCTGCACGAAGTGCAAGATGCGCTACCCCAACGAGGCGACCTATTGCTTCGTCGAGGGTGCCGATCTGGCCGCGCTCCACGATCCGCGCATCGGCACGCTGCTCGCCGGCAGGTACGTCATCGACGAGATCATCGGCGAGGGCGGCATGGCCACCGTGTACGGCGGCCGCTACAAGATGAGCGACCGACCCGTCGCCATCAAGATCATGAACCCGATGCTCGCGACCGACACGGTCGTGCGCGAGCGCTTCCGCCGGGAGGCCAAGAGCGCGGAGAAGCTCGCCCACCCCAACATCATCGAGATCTACGACCAGGGCGACACCGACGACGGCACCGCCTACATCGCGATGGAGCGCCTGCACGGAACCTCGCTCGCGGAGGCCATCCTGAAGGGCCCCATCGAGATCAACCGCGCGCTCCCGATCATGACCCAGGTGACGCGCGGGATCGCGCGCGCGCACGATCTCGGCGTGATCCACCGCGATCTCAAGCCGGAGAACATCTTCCTGTGCAGGCACGAGGACGGCGGCGAGGTGGTGAAGCTCCTCGACTTCGGCATCGCCAAGTCGCGCTACGACGCCCGCCTCACGAACCAGGGCGAGCTCTTCGGCACGCCGCAGTACATGGCCCCGGAGCGTATCTCCGGCGGCATCGAGACGCAGGCCGCCAGCGACCTCTACTCGCTCGGCGTGGTCTTCTACGAGATGCTGGCCGGCGAGCTCCCGTTCAACGCGCCCGACATCGCGACCTTCTTCGTGAAGCACATGACCGAGGCGCCGAGGAGCCTCCGCGCGAAGGATCCGCGCATCACGCCGGAGCTCGACGAGCTGGTCCTGTCGTTGCTCGCGAAGGATCCGAAGGACCGACCCGTCGACGCGCACCGCGTGCAGATCGACCTCGAGAGCATGATGGAGCACCGCCAGCTCGAGGCGATCCCGCGCACCGTCTCGGAGCGTCCTTACGAGGAGATCGCGCTCCCCACGAGCGAGATCGACGAGTGGGCCAAGCGATGCATGGTGCTCGAGCAGATGCTCGCCACCGCGTACGGGCAGGGGCGCGCGCCGCGCGAGCTCGTCGACACGCTCGCGCGCGTGCAGGACATCGTCGGCGACGTGCGCGCGCTGAGGCGAGAGGGGCTGGAGGCGCAGAACGCCCTCGAGGCGATCGAGCAGAAGGGGCGCGAGAGCCGCACGATGCGCGGGCACGCCGTCGATCAGCTCGGGCTCGATCTCTCCCGCGCCAAGGAGGACGCCCGGCGGCACGCGGCGGCGCTCCAGGGCGCCGAGCAAGCCACCCTGGCCGTGGTGAAGCAGCTCGAGGAGACGCAGCACGCCATCATCTTCTGGGAGGGTCGCTCGGCGCTCATGGAGCCGTACCGCGAGCTGGCGGAGGCTTACCGGAGCGCGGCCGACGCCACGGACGGCTGGGTCGTCGCGAAGGCCACCGAGCGCGAGGCGCGAAGGAGCCTCGAGAGGGCCGAGCAGGACATCAACGATCTGGACTTCCAGATCCGCGAGCTCCGCGGCGGGCTCGCGCGGCAGGAGCAGGAGGTCGACGCCGAGCGCGCGCGCATCTCGCAGCGCCTGGGCGACATCGGGAAGGGAAGCGCCGCGCTCGAGGACGAGCTCCTCGATCTCACGGGCCAGTTCACGCGGCCGCTCCGCGCGCGGCCCGAGCTGCAGACGCTGTTCAAGCTCCTCGAGGCCCGCCCGGGGACCACCGCGCCGATGCACCCGGCGCTCGCAGCCGGGAGCTGAGTTGCTCTTCTCCGCGGAGGAGATCGCCGGGCTCGCGGGAGAGATGCCGTCCGACGAGGCGGCGCCGGATTCTTGGCAGCCGTCCTCCACGCTGTACGGCGGGGCGCACCTGTTCGGGCGCGCCGCGGTGGAGAAGGTCGGCCGCGTCGCGTGCGCGGTCCTCGAGCGGCACGCGCCGGACGGCGCGACGCTCGCGCGCGTGATGGGGTGGCGGGATGTGGACGCGGCTCGCATTCACGGGAGGCTCGCGGAGAAGCTGCAGACCTGCCCCGTCGAGGACATGCGGATCGACTTCGAGGACGGATATGGCGTGCGGCCAGACGACGAGGAGGATCGCGACGCGACGCGCACGGCGACGGAGGCGGCGGCGGCGTGGGAAGCCGGCGTCGCACCGCGACGGCTCGGCGTCCGCCCGAGGGCGTTCACCCGCTCCGCGTTCGCGCGGTCGGTCCGGACGCTCGATCTGTTCTTCTCGACGCTGGCCGGGCGCGGGGCGCCGCCGCCAGGGTTCGTGGTCACGCTGCCGAAGGTCCGCGGCGACGAGGAGGTCGTGCTGCTCGGGCGCGTCCTGGCGGCGACCGAGCAGCGGCTGGGGTGGGCGCGTCGATCGCTCGGGGCGGAGCTGATGCTCGAGACGCCGCGCGCGATCGTCGACGCACGCGGCGGGTCTCCCCTCCCCCGGTGGGTGGAGCTGCTCGAAGGACGCCTCGTGGGGGTCCACCTCGGGAGCTACGATCTCACGGCGGCCCTCGACGTCGCCGCGCCGGACCAGGAGGCGAGCCATGCGGCGTGCGACCTCGCACGCATCCACGCGAAGCTGGCCCTCGCGGGCACGGGGGTGCACGTGTCGGACGGAGCGACGACCGTGTTGCCGGTGGCGCGGCACCGCGCGCCGGCGAGCGAGGGCGAGGCCCGAGAGAACGACGAGGTGATCCAGGGCGCGCTGCGGTTGCACGCGCGCAACGTCCGGGCGGCGCTCGCGCTCGGCATCCACCAGGGGTGGGATCTGCACCCCGCGCAGCTCGTCGCCCGGTACGCCGCGCTCATGGCGTTCTACGCGGAGGCGCTCCCCCGGATGACCGCGCGCCTGTCCAACTTCCTCGCCGCGGAGGAGCGGGCGACGCGCGTGGGCGAGACCTTCGACGACGCCGCGACGGGGGCCGGCCTCCGTGGGTTCTTCAGGCGGGGGATCGCGTGCGGGGCGATCGACGCCGAGAGCATGCCCGGAGCGAAGTAGCTTCGAGGGCTCGCACCGCCGGGCAGACCCGGATCGACGACGATCCCCCATCGACCCTGAAGAATGACCCCACGAGCGGAACGATCACCCGCAAGTGCATGATCCTCATGGACCCGTGCCGTGGCACGGGTCGTGAATACACCTACATCATGCGCTCTCACACGATGCACCGCTCCGCCCGCGTCGTCGGGTTCCTTGCGACCGCCCTCGGCGCGCTGTCGTTCGCGACGACCGAGGCTCGGGCCGGTACGAAGTGCGATCCGGATCTCTCGAGCGCGTGCTCGCGCGGCACGACGCACCTGACGGCCGACCGGCCCGAGGGCCTCCCGACGACGATCGAGACCCCCTGGATGCCCAGCACGGGCTCCGTGCAGGTGAAGGCGTCCTTGAAGGTCGATCCCGTGAAGAACGGCGGCCCGCTCTTCTCGGTCGACATGGCGCGCGGCGCGGTGCTCGACGCGACATGGGGCACCAAGGGCAAGCTCACGGTGCGCCCCGTGACGGCCGTGCAGACCGACGGCGTCGTGAGGGTCCGTCACACGCTCACGCCGACCGTACAGGTGAAGCTCGACCTCTTCGGCCTCCCGTCCACCATGAATTTCCCCGCCACGACCCTCGTGAACCGGCTGCCGGGCGCGAAGTTCAACTACGATTCGGCGGGCCAGAAGTCGTTCCAGCCGTGGGGCCTCGCGCCCGTGGCGACGCCGGTCGAGGGGCCGACCCTCGACGCGTCGCGCCTGTTCTCCGTCGGGTTCGACATCCTGTCCGACGCCATCACGGAGTACGTGGACGGCTCGCTCGCGCTGAACGCGACGACGCGCCCGACGTTCACCTACCGGACCACGAAGGTCACGCTCTCCGGCGGCTCCAAGGTGCTCGCGAGCGCGACGGACGAGGCCCAGGTCGACTGGAACGACGGCGACTACGCCGAGCTCTACGCCATGGTGGAGGGCGAGATGACCGTGGCGGGCCAGATGGACGTGAAGCCGTACGTCAACATCACGCGCGTCTACGGCTTCGGCGGCCTCAACATCGGCGTGCCCGTCGGCACGATGGCGCAGACCGCCTACTCGACGCCTCCGCTGAAGGTGGCGTACGCGCAGCAGATCATCCACATCCCGCTCCCGAACGTGCACGCGCCCGAGGCCGCCGACCTGAAGAGCGTGCCGGTAGGCACCGAGGTCGAGAAGACCGTCACCCTGGAGAACACGGGCGAGCTCGCCGCCGAGATGTCCTTCGCGAGCAAGGACCCGGAGTTCACCGTCCCGACGGGCAAGGTGAAGGTCCCGGCCAAGGGCAAGTACGAGATGCGCGTGACCTTCCGGCCGTCGGCGATGGGCCCCGCTTCCACGGAGATCACCGTCACCTCGACGGATCCGGACCACCCCGTCCAGACCATCAAGCTCGCCGCGAACGGCGCCGTGCCCGGGAAGGCGGGCGCCGCGGGCGGAGAGGCCGACGAGGACGGATCGGCGGGCGCGGCCGGCTGCAGCGCGGCGGGCTCGCGCGCTCCCGCGAGCGGGCTCGCTGGGTTCGGCGCGCTCGGTCTGACGGTGCTCCTGGGCGTGCGGCGGCGGCGCGCGTAGCGTCGCGCGACCGTTCGCTCAGCTTCCCCGGTACGTCGCGTACCCGAACGGGTTCAGCAGCAAGGGCACGTGGTAGTGCCCGTCGGTGTCCTCGACCGTGAACACGACGCTCGCCTCGGGATAGAAGCCCTTCACGCCGGTGCGCGCGTGGTACCCCCCGGTGTCGAAGGTGATGCGGTACGTACCCGCCACGAGCGATCCCGCCGGCAAGAGATCCCGCAGGCGGCCGTCGGCGTCCGTCGCGCCGCGTCCGAGGACGGACCACCCGCCGTCGTCGCCCCTCCGCTCCAGCGTGATCGCGACGCCCTCCGCGGGGCGCCCGCGCGTGGTGTCGAGCACGTGGGTCGTGATGGGGCTGGTCATGCGTCCCCCAGCACGAGCTTCGCCAGGCGAAGGAGGGTGATGGCGTCCTGCGCGAGCGCCGCCTCCCGCGCCTCGGCGACCGGGTCGTTCTCGAGCCGTCTCCTCGCGATCTCCAGCATCTCCTCCGCCGTCCTTCCCGTGGCGCACACGATGTAGATCCGCCCGAACTTCTGCTCGTACGCCGCGTTGGTCCGGGCGAGCTCGGCGAGCGTCCCCGCGTCCGCCACCGCGACCCCCGCCTGTTCCCCGCCGGACCACGCCGCGGCCTGCGCGCTCTGCCCGCCTGCCGCCTTCTTCTCGCCGATGCGGGGATGTGCGCGGAAGGCCTCCTCGTGATCCGAGGCGGGAAGCGCCAGCCACGTCGCGGTGGCGAGCGCCTTCAGCGACGCCAGGGTCCCGAACGGCCGCGCCCCGAGCAGGCGCGCCGCCCACGCGCGCGAGCCGCAGCATCCGAGCAGGCGCGTGGACAGATCCTCGTCGGTGAGGGCGTCGAGCCACGCGAGGCCGGAAGTCTCCCGGCCCGCGGCGTCGAGCTGGCCGAACAGCCGCATCCGGCTCACGCCCCCGTCGGGCCAGATCCGGAGGCGCGCGTGCGTGGCGCCGAGCTGCGTGGCCGGCGCGAGGAGGACGTCGTCGAACACGTGCTCCGTGTGGGGGAGGAGGCGCGTGCGTCCGAGGAGCGGCGTCCACGCGTCGTCCGCTGCGCTTGCCGAGCGCGACACGCAGACCGCGGCGCTCTCGGGCGAGTTCCCCTTGAAGTGCAGCGTATCCAGCACCACCCGCTCGATCGTGCCGGAGGCCGCGAGCGCGACGACGACCCAGTCCGGCCCCTCTCGCCGGCTCCGCTTCGTCTCCCACCCGTCGCCCATGTTGACGGCGCGGCCAGGCATCACGAGGTTGTGCCGTGATCCGAAGAACATGTCGCTCGCGCTCGTGACGACGGCGCCGTGCTCGGCCGCGGCGAGGTCGACGACCGCGCCTCGGCGGCCTCGCCACCTCGGGTCGGCCATGACGTCGCCGTGTACGCGGAGGCGCGCCACGCCGCCGTCCGGGAAGATCCGGAGCCTGAGGTGCGTGACCCGGTGCGCGCCCTCGACGGCGAAGCGGTTCTTCGCGTCACCCGCGAGCCCGGTCCTGGGCAACAGCGGCGTCCACACGACGTCGTCCCCGAGGAGCGCCGCCGTCTCCGGATATCCCGGGATCGCGGCGCCCTCGAGCGCGCAGCTCTCGGGATAATTGCCCTTGAAGAACGCCGTGTCGACGACCACGCCGCGGACCCGGCCCGGCAGGCCGAGCCGCACGATCGCGAAATCGAAGGGCTGGCGCGAGAGCTCGGGCTCACGCTTGCGCTTCGACTCCCAGCCGTCCATCCACTTGCCGCGATCGGTGTACTTGCCGTCGATGAAGACGGCCGCCTGCGGGGCGAGGAGGTTGTCCTTCGACGCGAAGAAGTCGTCGTTCGCGTACAGCACCGTGGCGCCGAACTTCCTGTCGGCCAGGTTGACGAGATCCTCGAAGTCGCTCATGCGCGCGTCCTATCTCTGCCAGAGGCCCCTCGGGCCGGTGAAGGTCCCCTCGTGATACACGGTCTCCCCGCGGAGGATCGTGCGCACGACGCGGCCCCGGAGCAGGCGCCTCGCGTAGGGCGTGATCTTGTGCCGGTGCTGGAGCTTCGCCGCGTCGACCTCGAGGACGGCGGCGTCGTCGAAGAACACGAGATCGGCGTCGAGCCCGGCCTTGATCGCGCCCTTCTTGTGGTCGATCCCGCACAGCCGGGCGGGCGCGGCGCTCATCCAGCGCGACACGTCGGCGAGCCCGAGACCACGCTCCCGGGCCTCGGTGAACACGGCGCGGAGCCCGAGCTCGAGGCTCGAGATCCCTCCCCACGCCCGCATGAAGTCGCCCGACCCCGAGCACTTCATCGCCGCGTCGGACGGGGAGTGGTCGGTCACCACCTGCGCGATGAGCCCCTCACGCAGGCCGTCCCACAAGGCGTCGCGGTTCTCGCGTCCGCGGATGGGCGGGGCGCACTTGTACTCCGTCGCGCCGTCGGGGATGTCCTCGGCGGCGAAGGTGAGGTAGTGGGGGCACGTCTCCGCGGTGAGGGGCGCCTTCGCGTCGCGGGCGCGCGAGAGCAGGCGGAGCGCCGAGGCCGCGGACAGGTGGACGATGTGCGCACGAGCGCCGAGCGTCGTCGACAACCGCAGGACGAGCTCGACCGCTTGCTCCTCGGCCGCCATCGGGCGCGAACGCAGGTAGGTCTCGTACCGACGCGGGTCGAGCTCGCGCACCTCGGCCTCGGCAGCCGCGAGCGGGGGCGGCAGCTCGGCGTGAACGAGGAGCGTCGCGCCGGCCTCGTGCAGGATGCGCATGCCACGCGCCAGCTCGGGCTCGGCGACGTGGGAGAACTCGGCCACGCCGCTCTCCGCGAGGAAGCATTTGAACGCGAGCACGCCCTCCCGGAACAGCGTCGTGATCTCGGGATCGTTACCGGGCACGAGGCCCCCCGCGAGGCCGACGTCACACCACGCGTGGCCCTCCATCGCGCGCAGCTTCGCCGAGAGGCCCCTCAGCGTGACCGTCGAGGGGACGCTGTTGAGCGGCATGTCGAGCACAGTCGTCACGCCGCCCGCGATCGCCGCGCGCGTGGCCGTCTCGAACCCCTCCCACTCGGCCCGCCCGGGATCGTTGATGTGGACGTGCGAGTCGACCAGGCCGGGAAGCACGACGAGGCTGCCCGCGTCGATCAGCTCCGCGCCCGCGGGGACGGCGGCGCGCTCCACGACCTGCCGGATCTTGCCGTCCTGCACCCGGATCGCGCGCGGCGCGAGGGCGCCGTCGACGAGCACGCGATCCCCGGCGAACCACGCTTCCGCCATGGCCACCGATGAGAACACAGGACGGCGTGGACCGCTACCGCGCCGGCCCGATCGTGAGGGTGGAGAGGGCGTCCTGGCGGACGTGGAGGGTCGCCCGACCGACGACGCGACCGCCGACGAGCTTCCCCGTGATCTCGTAGCGGCCCTCGGGCAGGTTGAAGATCGCGGCCGTGCCCGTCGCGTCGGTGCGGGTCTCGGTGGTCGTGACGCCGACGCCGCCGCCCTGCTGGCGGGTGTAGGCGACCTCTGCCCCGGCCGGCCACGGCGTCACGGTCATCCCCACGCCGACCCCCGCAGAGCCGTCGTTCCGGCAGTCGGTCGTGCCCAGGATGACGCTTCCGCGCCCGCCGACCCGGACGACGCCGGCGAGGGCGGACATCTGCGCGAGATCCTCCTGGCTCCAGTACGAACGTGTGTACTCTGCAACATCCCGCGCGATGGGCGGCGAGGCGAAGACGAGGTTCATGAGGTCGCCGGGCCGCGCGATCTCGAAGTATCCGGCGAATCCGTGACTCCCCGCCGGTACCTGGAGAAGGACGCGACCCTCACGGCTGGTCTGTCCGGTCCGGGCCTCACCGCACGCCGCGTCGTCGGCCGCCACGCACGCGCGGACCGGGACCCCCCCGACGGGGAACCCGAGCATGTCGCGCACCGCGAGGTCGATCTGGATCTGCGCGGCGGGCAGCCCCGTCGTCTTCGCCGCGGCGAGGCAACCCCACGCGGGATCCTCGTTGGACGCGCGATCCGACTCCGGTGGGACGCCGATCGACGGCTCGCCGGGCGACGGCGCTGGATCGCGGGGCGCGTCCGCGGCCGCGCCGCCGCAGCCGAGGGTCACGAGGAGCGAGCCGAGGAGACAGGTTCGGAGCGTCATGCCTCGCGCATACCGGAGCGCGATCGGGGGGGCCAAGTTCCCCGCGATCCGGTCATGCCTCACGGGCTGCGCGTGTACGCGAGCTTTCCCGTCATGGGGTCGTTCATCGAGAGCTTCCCGCGCGGTCGCGGGCTACCCGCGCGCCAGCCTCGCCTGGACGCTCGCGAAGATGGCCTCGTGCGTCGCCGGGCACGCGAGCGCCACCTCGCCGCCGGGCCGCCCGAACGCCCCGATCGCTTCTCGCAGAGCCTCGCGCACGCTGATCGCGAGCATGAGGGGGGGCTCGCCCACGGCCTTGCTGCCGTGGATCACGCCCTCCTGGTGCGCCTTCTCCAGCAGGGTCACGCGCAGGTCGGCGGGTGCGTCGCCGATCGACGGGATCTGGTACGTGCTCGCGGAGTGCGACATGAGCCGACCGCTCGCGTCCCACTTCAGCTCCTCGCCGGTGAGCCACCCCATCCCCTGCACGAAGGCGCCCTCGATCTGGCCGCGGTCCACGCCGGGGTTCAGCGTGTCGCCGACGTCGTGCAGGATGTCCACGCGCAGGACGCGCTTCATCCCGGACCAGCCGTCGACCTCGACCTCCGACACCGCCGCGCCGTACGCGAAGTAGTAGAACGGCTTGCCCTTCCCCGCCTTCTTGTCCCAGCTGATGGTCGGCGTCCGGTAGAATCCCGTCGCCGAGAGGTGGACCTGCCGCATGTAGGCCGCCTCGACGACCGCCTCGAACGGGAGCCGCGTCGCGCGATCCTTCGTCGAGAACACGTGGTCGTCCTCGAACACGACGCTCCCCGGATCCGCGCCGAGCATCGCCGCCGCCACCGGTGCGAGGCGATCGCGGAGCTCCACGCACGCGGCGCGCACGGCCTGGCCGTTGAGGTCCGAGCCCGCAGAGGCCGCCGTCGCGGAGGTGTTGGGGACCTTGTCCGTGCGCGTCTTCATCATGCGGACGCGCGCGGCCGACACGCCGAGCTCGCGCATCGCGACGCCCTGGAGCTTCGTGTAGAGGCCCTGCCCCATCTCGGTGCCGGCGTGGTTCACCTGGATCGTCCCCCCGCGGTAGATGAGGACGAGCGCGCCAGCCTGGTTCAGCCACGTCGCCGTGAACGAGATCCCGAACTTCACCGGCGTCATCGCGATGCCACGCTTGATGCGTGCGTGCCTGGCGTTGAACGTCTCGATCTCGCGCCGTCGGTCCTCCAGGGCGGAGCTGTCCCGGAGCGCGGACCAGATGCGCACGAGGCGGTCGTCCCCGAGGTCCTGTCCGTAGTGCGTGCGGTTCGTCTCTCCCTCGCCGTGGTAGAGGTTCCGCCCGCGGACGACCTCGGGGCGGAGGCCGAGCGATCGCGCGACGCGGTCCTGGATCTCCTCCATGACGACCATGCCCTGCGGCCCGCCGAACCCGCGAAACGCCGTGTGGGAGACGTGATTCGTCCTTGCGACGTACCCGACGAAGTCCACGGCCGGGACGTAGTAGGCGTTGTCGAGGTGAAAGAGACCGCGATCCAGGATCGACTCCGACAGGTCGAGCGCCCAGCCCCCGTCGCTCACGAGGTCGACCTTCATCCCGAGGAGGCGCCCGTCGTCGTCGAAGCCGACCGACCACTCGGCCAGGAAGGGGTGCCGCTTGCCCGTGAGCGTCATGTCGAGATCGCGATCGAGCTGCACGCGGACGGGCCGCCGGGTCTTCATCGCCGCGAGCGCGCACAGCGCGGCCCACGTGTTGCCCTGGGTCTCCTTCCCGCCGAACCCGCCGCCCATGCGCGGCGCCTGCACGACGACCTTGCTCTGCGGCACGTGGAGGACGTGCGAGACGACCGTCTGGATCTCGGACGGGTGCTGCGTGGACGACGCGACGAAGACACCGTCGTCCTCCGTGTACGAAGCCCAGGCGGCGTGGGACTCCAGGTAGAAATGCTCCTGCCCACCGATGGCGAGCTCGCCGGACAGGCGGTGCGGCGCGTTCGCGATGGCCACCGCCGCGTCCCCGCGCCGGATGACGTTGGGGCCGGAGTGGAAGCTGCGCTCGGCGATCGCCTGTCGGATCGAGAGGATCGGCGGGAGCGGCTCGTACTCCACACGTACCTTCGCGGCGGCCCTCCGGCACGCGTCGTACGACTCGCCGACGACGACCGCGACGACATGACCGTGGAAGAGCACCTCGCCCTCCGCCAGCAACGTCTCGTCCTTCCGGACGGCGCCGACGTCGTTGTCTCCGGGGATGTCGCGGGCGGTGAGCACGCACGCGACACCAGCCTCGCGCGCGGCGAGCGTCGTGTCGATGGAGACGATCCGCGCGCGCGCGTGGGGGCTCGTCACCGGCCACAGCTCGAGCATGGGCTGGTGGCACGCCTCGTCGTCGACGTAGAGGGCGGCGCCGGTCACGTGCAGGGCGGCGCTCTCGTGGGCGAGCGCGCGGCTCGGATCCCCCTCTGACGCGGCGCCCCCGACGGCGTTCTCCGTGAACTCGAGGGGCCTGTCCTGCGCCAGGCTCTCGTCCCCCGAGAAGAACTTCTCGAACAGGCTGGAGACGAGCTCGCGCCGGAACACCTTGCCCGACCGCACGTCGTCGATGGGGCTGAACTCTCCGGCGAGGAGCTCGCATGCGCCCCGCACCGTCTCGGCGGTCCACGGCTTTCCGCGCAGAAAAGCCTCCGTCCGCCTCGCGCGGACGGGGGTACCTGCGACGCCGCCGAACGCGAGCCGCGCGTCCTTCACGGTGGTCCCGTCGAGGTCGATCACGAAGCCGGCCGCGACGATCGCGATGTCGAGCTCGCGGCGCTTCGAGACCTTGTAGGAGCCCGCGAGCCGCCGCACCCCGGCGGGCGCGGGGGGGATCTCGACGGCGAGGAGGACCTCGGCCGGCTCGAGCGCGGTCTTGCGATACGCGAGGAAGAAGTCCGAGAGCGGAAGCGTGCGCGTCGACCCCTTCCGCGCGAGCACCACGCGCGCGTCGAGCGCGAGGAGGACCGGGGGCATGTCCCCGATGGGCGACGCCGTCACCAGGTTGCCCGCGAGCGTCGCGCGGTTGCGGATCTGCCGCGACGCGAACGCCCAGAGCATCTTGTCCACCATCGGCAGCTCGCCGGCGAGCGCCTCCTCCAGCGCCGTGATGGTCGCGGCCCCGCCGACGCGCCACGTCCCGTCGACCTTCGTGATCGCGCGCAGCACCTCGACGCCCTCGGTCGAGACGAGCAGGGGGTACCGCGAGAACCTCTTGTTGATGTAGACGCCGATCTCCGTGGCCCCCGCGACGATCTCCGCCTCGGGATGCGCGGCCTTGATGTCGAGGAGCTCGTCCAGCGTCGTGGGCCGGAGGAAGCGCTCGCCGCGCGCCGCGTGATCGAGCGCGCCGAGCGGCGCCGCCGGCTTGCGGAGGCGGAGCTGGAACAGGTCGTCGCCTCCGGGCTTCCGCGCGAGCGCCGTCCGCATGGCGTCGCGGATGGGGCGGTACCCGGTACAGCGGCACAGGTTGCCGTTGAGCTGATCGCCGATCTTCGCGTTCGTGCTCGTCCCCGAGGTCAGATCCTCCCGGTAGTACGCCTCGAACATGCTCATCACGAACCCGGGCGTGCAGTACCCGCACTGCGAGCCGTAGTGCTCCACCATCGCGACCTGGACCGGATGGAGGGCGCCGCCATCACGCAGACCCTCGACGGTGACGACCTCCCGGTCCGCGAACATCGGCAAGAGCGCGATGCAGCTGTTGAGCGCGCGCCACGTGCGCTCGCCGCCCGCGTTCGTGTCCGCGAGGGCCACGGTGCAAGCGCCGCAGTCTCCTTCGGCGCACCCTTCCTTCGTCCCGGTCCGCCCCGACCGCCGAAGGAACTGGAGCAAGGTCGTGTTGGCGCCAACGTCCGAGACGTGCACACGCTCGCCGTCGAGCACGAAGGAGAAGCCCATCGCGGTCAGCCTACTCGATCGTGGAAGCGCACGAAAACGGGGCCGCGCCCCGCGGGTCCGCCGGACGGCGCGGCCGCGCAGCACTCCATGCGCACAGACACACACATCGCCCGCTATCCCCGTGGGCTGCGATCGTGCGCTTCCGCCGCGTCAGCGTCCGCGCCTCCACCCGACCAGCTCGGCGACGATCGCGACGGCGATCTCGTCGGGCAGGCGCGCGCCGATCGACACGCCGAGTGGCATCCGGACCCGCGCGCACTGGTCCGCGCTGAAGCCCTTGTGCTCCAGGCGCTCGCGGGTGCGTGCAGCCTTCGCGCGGCTGCCGACGCCGCCGACGTACGCGAAGCCCCGGCGGAGCGCCCACTCGATCGCCGCCTGGTCCAGGGCGTGATCGTGGGTCATGACGAGGACGGCGGCGCGCTCGGGCAGGTCGCGTCCCACCTCGTCGTGCTCGCCGACCTCGCACCTCACACCGGTGATGCGGCCCTCCGCCGCCCACGCGTCCCGCGCGTCGCAGACCGTGACGGCGAAGCCCACCTTCGCCAGGAGGGGGGCCGTCGCTGTCGCCACGTGACCGCCCCCCACCACAAGGCACGGCACGAGGCCCTCGATGGGCTCGATCAGCACCTCGGCCCGGCCCCCGCAGCACATGCCCAGCTCGGCGCCGAGCTTGTACTCGCGGACGACGTGGCGGACCTCGCCGGGCTGTCGCGCGACGAGGCCGGCGATCTCGCCGAGGATCTCCCGCTCGATCGCGCCGCCGCCGACCGTGCCGACGCAGGTGCCGTCGGCGGCGAGGAACAGCTTCTGGCCCGGCGTGGAGGGCGCCGATCCGTGCCTCGCGACGACGGTGACCAGCACGCCGCCCTGCCCCGCCCGGGCCTTCGCCGCCGCGATCTCGAGTACACGCGGCGCGTCGGCGGGCTCCGGCACAGGCAGGCCCCGCTCGAGCGATGCCTCCGCACGTCGGACGATCTCGAGCCTGCGCGGCATGGCGCCCACGATCCTACCACGCGATGCTTCCCCGGGCCCCCGCCTCTTCGGCTATCCTCGCCGCGTGCGCCAACCGAGCGATTGGACCCGAAACCTGGCCGTTCACCCGAGCCAGGTGCTCGTGATGATCCTCGCGGGGGGGGAGGGCAAGCGCCTCTACCCGCTCACCGTGGACCGCGCCAAGCCAGCCGTGCCGTTCGGGGGGCGCTACCGCATCATCGACATCGTCCTGTCGAACTTCGTCAACTCGGGCCTCGCGAAGATCAAGATCCTCACCCAGTACAAGAGCGCGTCGCTCGAGGAGCACATCGCCCGAACGTGGCGCCTGGCCCCCATCCTCGACCAGTTCATCGAGGCCATCCCCGCGCAGCAGCGCACGGGCCTCTCCTGGTACCGCGGGTCGGCCGACGCCGTCTTCCAGTGCCAGCACGTCATCGCGGACGAGCGCCCGGAGATCGTCGTCATCTTCGGCGGCGACCACATCTACAAGATGGACGTGCGCCAGATGATCGCGGCGCACATGGAGACGGACGCCGCCGCGACGGTGGCGGCGATCCCGGTCCCGAAGGCGCAGGCCAGCGACTTCGGCGTCCTCGAGGTGGACCCCCTCGGCAAGGTCGTCGCCTTCCACGAGAAGGTGGCCGATCCGCCGTCGATGCCCGGCCGCCCGGACATGTGCCTCGCGTCGATGGGGAACTATATCTTCCGCACCGACGTCCTCCTCCGCGAGCTCAACCAGGACGCCCCGCTCGACGGCAGCAAGCACGACTTCGGGCACGACATCCTGCCGCGCATGGTGCGCGAGGGCCAGGGCGTGTTCGCGTACGACTTCGCCACGAACCAGGTCCCCGGGGAGGACGAGCGGGGCCGCGGCTACTGGCGCGACATCGGCACCATCGAGGCCTACTGGGAGGCGCAGATGGACCTCATCGAGATCCACCCGCTCTTCAACCTCTACAACCAGGCGTGGCCCATCCGGACCGGCGCGACGCACGACCCGCCGGCCAAGTTCGTGTTCCGTGACGAGGTCCACGCGCGCGTCGGCATCGCGACCGACTCGCTCGTGTCGCACGGGTGCATCATCTCGGGAGGCCGCATCCACCGCAGCGTGCTCTCGGTCGGGTGCCGCATCAACTCTTTCAGCGAGGTCGAGGAGAGCGTCCTCTTCGAGCGCGTGAGGATCGGCCGCCACGCGCGCATACGGCGCTGCGTCATCGACAAGGACGTCGAGATCCCCTCCGGCACCGAGATCGGCTTCGACGTCGAGGCGGACCGGAAGCGCTTCTTCGTCACGAAGAAGGGCTTCGTGATCATCCCGAAGCGCGCCAAGATCGACGACGAGGCGCACCTCGAGGAGGAGCACGAGGCGTAGGTCAGGGGGCCGGCCCGAGGAATCCCCTCATTTTCGAGCCCGAGCCCGAGCCCGAGCCCGATTCCTGCGCAACGAACCCGCGGTTCGTGCCGACTGGCGGGCATGGACGGGTTCGAACATGAGCGACTCGACGTCTACCGTGCGAGCATCGAGC
>SXNL01000319.1 GCA_005777185.1 Myxococcales bacterium | reverse complement strand
GTCACGCCGCCCTCGCCTCCGAGGCCGCCTCGGGCGTTCAACTGGTCCGGGGTCGAGTAGGAAACCCCGAGGCCGGCCGCCGCCACCAGCGGCCCGCCGCCGCCACCGCCCGCGCCGCCACCGCCCGCGCCGCCACCGCCTGTGCCGCACCCCGTCGTGGCTGCCCCCCCGGTTCCACAAGCGTCCGCCGTGCCGCCGGTTGGAGCGTTCCGCGCCGCGGCGTCAGGGGTGGTCCGCAGCGTGCCGCCACCGGTCCCGCGTCCGGCGCCACCCGCCCCGTCTCCGCCCCTCGACGACGACTTCGACGACGACGACGAGCTCACCGTGCAGACGATGACGCCCTCCACGGCTTCGGGCGCCCCGAGTGAGCCAGCGGGTCCCCCCACGATCCAGGAGCCGCTCCCCCCGGAGGTCCCCCGGCCGAAGCCCCCGCGATCCCCGGAGCGACCACCTTCCGTCACCAACATCCAGGCCGTACCGCCCGTGCACGTCGCCCCGGCGCCGCACCCGCCGGCGCCGGTCCCACCCCAGGAAGACGACGCGCCCCGGCCTCCATCCGCGGTGACGGCGCAGGTTGCGTTGCCTCCCGTGCCACCCTCCGCCGTTCAGTTGGCTCCGTTGTCGCTGACCACGGTCCACGCCTTTGGACCCTCGCCGCAGCCCCTGCCCGCGCGGCGGGCTGCGCCGGCCGACGCCCCCGCGGCGAGGCCAGCCGAGGCACCCTGGACGGACGCAGCGGGTGTCGTCGTCCCGGCGAATCCCCCGCCGCCGCGCATGGACGCGCAGGAGAGGCGCGTCTTCTCGGCCAAGGACACGCAGCGCATCCCGACACCCACGCGGCTCATCGGGATGCCCGGAGGGGTCGCCCTCGCGAACGTGGGTGGCGCGGAGGCCCCGGCGGCCAGGGGACCGGTCGTCGTCAATCCGTCGGAGGAGACATCCGAGGCCGACGCGACGGATCCGACGGTCGACATCGTCGTGGCCTCGACGCGGCACGTGGGCGAGCCCGCCGAGCGACCCTCCCGCTCGCCGACGTCGGCGACGAAGATTGGCGTCGGCTCGCCCGCGCCCGTTCCACCCGGGGCTCCCCTCGTCATCGCCCCCCCCCCAGCGTCGGTCACCCCCCTCGCGGGGAGCCCCATGTCGCTGCCCCTCTCGACCGATCGCGCACCAGGGGCCGACGGGGAGATGGTCAGCGTCGTCGAGCACGCGCTGATCGTCGGACCGGCCCCGCCCACGGATCCCACGCTGCTCGAGACGCACCTGTTCCTGGCCCGGCAGCTCGGCGCGAGCGATCTCTACCTGCTCTCCGATCGTTCGCCCGTCTTTCGCGTGGCGACGGACGTCATGCCCCGTGGCGTGGCCGTGCCGGCGGACGCGCTCGCGCGCATCGTGGGCGACATCGTGCCCGCGCGACGCGCCACGGCGCTGGAGCGCGACGGGATGTGCGACTTCGCCTTGCAGCACGCGCTCCACGGACGCTTCCGCGTGAACGTCTCCCGCCAGCGATCCGGGTGGAAGGTGGCCCTTCGCATGGTCTCGAAGGACATCCCCACGCTCTCCTCACTCGGCCTCCCCGAGACGCTCGCTGGGATGGCGGCGCAGCGACGAGGGCTCGTGCTGGTGACCGGGCCCGCAGGGCACGGCAAGACCGCGACCGTCGCCGCGCTGGTGGACGTGATCAACCGCGTGACCTCGGCCCACGTGCTCACGCTGGAGGCGCCGATCGAGCACGTCCACCCGCGCAAGCGCGCCATCATCAACCAGCGCGAGATCGGCACGGCGTCCCAGGCCCTCGCGCGGGCCGCCGACGCCGCGACGCGCGCGGACGCCGACGTCGTCGTCCTCGGGGACCTGCCGGATGTGGCCGCCGTCCGCGCCGCGCTCCACGTGGCCGAGTCGGGCCGGCTGGTCCTCGCGGCCCTGAGCGCGCCGAGCGTGGCGGGGGCCATCGTGGCCATGATCGACCTCGCCCCGCGCGGGGAGCAGGCCTTCGTCCGCGCGGCCCTCGCGAGCAACCTGCGCCTCCTGATCGGCCAGCGCCTCGTGCCGAGCGCGAACCGGACCCGCGTGCACGCTGCCTGCGAGATACTGCCCGCCTCGCCTTCGCTCCACGCGCTCCTCCGCGACGGGAGGACGTCGGACGTGGGGGCGCTCCAGCAGCGCGGCAAGGCCGTGGGCGCGCTCCGGCTGGACGAGTCGCTCGCCGACCTGGCGCGGCAGGGCAAGGTGACCCTGGACATGGCGAAGCTCTACGCGGAGACACCCGCCGAGCTCGACACGCTGGTGGCCGGAGATACCCGGCGCGACGGATCCTGGAGCAACCCCGTGCCGACGCGATGAAGACGCCGACCCTCAGCCCCCTGATCGAAGACCTCGCCCAGCGGGGCGGGAGCGATCTGCACGTCGTCGCTGGCGCGCCCCCGATGGTGCGGGTGAAGGGCGAGCTCGTCCCGCTCCGGGATCAAGCCTTCACGGACGCGGAGGCGGCGCGGATGCTCGAGGAGGTCCTGCCCGCCCGGGACCGCGCGCGCACGCTGGACGACACGGGGCTCGACTTCATCCACGAGCACGCGCAGGCTCCCGGAGCGGGAGGGGCCGCGCGCACCCTGCGCCTCAGGGTCTCGGCGTCGCGGGGAGCAGCGGGGATCGCCATGGCGCTCCGGCCGCTCCCGCCGCGCGCCCTCGCCCTGGCGGAGCTCGGTTGCCCGGAGGTGCTCTGGCGCCTCGCCGATCGCAAGGCGGGCCTCGTCCTCGTGTCGGGCGCGGCCGGCTCGGGCCGGACGACCACCGTGGGCGCGATGATCGACCACGTGAACAAGACCCGGGCCTGCAACATCCTGACGATCGAGCAGCCGGTCGAGATCCTGCACGAGCCGTTGCGCTCCCACGTGACCCACCGCGAGATCGGTCGCGACGCGCCGAGCTTCGCCGCCGCGATCGCCGGCGCCCGCCGGGAGGATGCGGACGTCGTCGTGGTCGGAGACCTCCGCGACGCGCGCGCGATCCGCGCGGCCCTCGAGCTCGCGGGATCGGGCGTCCTCGTCCTCGCGACCTCGCTGGCGACGGGCGCGGCGGCCGCGGTGGAGGGCCTGATCGCGCGGCTTCCCGCCAGCGAGGAGGAGGAGGCTCGCGCGCTCCTGTCCGTGACGCTCGTCGGGGTCGTCACGCAGCAGCTCCTGCGCACGGCCGACGGCTCGTCGCGCGTCGCGGTGTTCGAGATCCTCCTGTGCAGCGCCGCAGCCGGGGCGCTCATCCGCGAGCGGGACACGGCGGAGCTCGGCGCGGTCATGCGCGCAGGGCAGTCGGCCGGCATGCAGACGATCGAGGTCGCCCTGGAGCGGCTGTTGACCCTCGGTCGGATCTCACCCGAGATCGCCCTCGAGGCGGCCAACGACCGCGAGGCGATCTCGAAGGTCGTGGGCCAGATCCGCCCGGATCTCGTGCTGGCGTAACGGCGGTCCGTCCTACTTGCGGGGCCGCTCGCGCCGCTCGAGGAACTCCTCGTACGTGCCGCTGTAGTCGACGATGCGCGCCCCCTTGGCGCCCGGCTCGAGCTCGAGCACCCGCGTCGCGACCTCGGAGACGAAGTGGCGGTCGTGGCTGACGACCACGACCGTGCCCTGGAAGAGGCGGATCCCGTCGAGGAGGCCCTCGATCGAATCGAAGTCGAGGGGGTTGGTGGGCTCGTCGAGGACGAGCACGTTGTGCTTGAGGAGGAGGAGCTTGGCGAGGAGCAGGCGCGCGCACTCGCCGCCCGAGAGCGCCTCGACCGGCTTCAGCGCCTGATCGCCCGTGAACAAGAGGCGCCCGAGGACTCCGCGCACCGTCTCCTGCGGGGCGTTCTTGTCGAAGGCGTACAGCCACTGGAACGCGTTCATCCCCGCGCCGGAACGCCCGAGCGACTCGTGGTGGTCCTGGGCGAAGTACCCCACGCTGGTGTCGTGACCCCATCGGATCTCGCCCTGATCCGGCGTGTACGCGTATGGCCGCGTGTCGAGGTCGAGGCCGGCGTACGCGCCGACCATCAGCTTGAGCAGCGTGGATTTGCCGACCCCGTTCGGGCCCGTGACCGCGATCCGGTCGCCGCGGTTGAGGTTGAGGGAGACGCCCGCGAACACGACGTTGGGCTCCCTGCCGTCCTCACGGGGGAAAGCCTTGTTCACGCCCTCCATGCGCAGCACGTCCCGCCCCGACGGCTTCTGCACCTCGAAGCGCACGAAGGGGCGGACGAGGCTCGATCGCTTGGGGCCCTTGGCCTCGAGGTCCTCCTTGAGGCGCTCGATCTGCTTCACGCGCGACTGGGCCTGGGCGGACTTCGACGCGTGGGATCCGAAGCGCTGGACGAAGTCCTGCAGCTCCCCGATCTTCTTCTTGGTCACCGCGGCCTGCTGCCCGGCGCGCTGCTGGTTCTCGTACTTCTGGGCGACGAAGTCGTCGTAGTCGCCCGTGTAGACGGTGATCGTCCGGTAGTCGACGTCGGCGATGTGGGTGGCCACCGAGTTCAGGAAGTGCCGGTCGTGGGAGATGACGACGAGCGTGCCGCGGTAGTCCACGAGGAACTGCTCGAGCCAGCGGATCGACTCGAGATCCAGGTGGTTCGTCGGCTCGTCGAGGAGGAGCACGTCAGGCTTGCCGAAGAGCACCTGGGCGATGAGGACGCGCAGCTTGTAGCCGGACGCGAGGGTGCTCATCCTCTTCTCGTGGCTCTCGGCGGGGATGCCGAGACCCACCAGGAGCTCTGCCGACTCGGACTCGGCCACGTAGCCGTTCTCCTCGGCGATGGTGCCCTCGAGCTCGCCGAGCCGGACGCCGATCTCGTCCGTGATCTCGCCGGCGAGGAGGCGGTCCTTCTCCTGCATCGCCTCCCACAGCGCCTTGTTGCCCATGAGGACTGCATCGACGATGCGCTGCTCGTCGTACTCGAAGTGGTTCTGCCTCAGCACGCCGAGGCGGAGGCTGCCGGGGATCGTGATCGAGCCCTGATCGGTGTCCTCCTCGCCGCCGAGCATCTTGATGAGGGTGCTCTTCCCGGCGCCGTTCGCGCCCGTGAGGCCGTAGCGCTTCTCGGGATCGAACTGCATGGTCACGTTCTCGAAGAGGATCTTCGGTCCGAACCGCTTGGTGACTTTTTCGAGGACGATCACGGTCGCCTCGTACCACACGACGGCGCACCCTCGCAAACGCCGCGGATCTTGGCTAGCCTCGCGGTGCTTGCGCGATCCGAGCGTCTACGTCAACAGCCTCCTCGAGCTTGCCACCGTATCGGGCGACGCGCGGCGGACGCGCTTCCGCCAGGCGCTCGTCGCGCTCGCGCGGGCCAGCGCCGAGCCAGGGCCCGGTCCTCTCGAGGGGCTCCACCCCGAGGCCCTGCTTCGCGGCGTGCAGGCGGCGCTGAGCGCGAACCTCTTCGACGATCTCGACTGGCTCTCTCCGCCCGCGGCCGGCGTGGCGGTCTTCGCGCTGGCCAGCGCCCTCCCGCCCGGTCCCGCGCAGCGCGAGCTGGGGCGTCGCGTGCTCGCGCGTCTGTTGACGGGTGACGCGGAGACGTTCGTGGCGATGGCGTCGCGCATGGCGCAGACGGCGGGACGGGGCCTCGGTGCGCCTACGGTGCGGTCCCGCGTGTCGCTGGTCATGGAGCTCCCCATCTCCGTCGGGATCCCGGACGGGCCCCTCGCGCTGGCGCTCGTGACCCGGAGGGAGTACGCGCGAGAGTGGATCTCCACCCCGTCGACGCGGTCGCTACCCGCTCGCCGGCTCGCGGCCCGGGTGCTCGAGCGCGCCGCGCGAGAGGCCGCCCGACGCGCCGCGGGCGGCGACCTCTTCCCGATGAAGACGCTGATGTCGGAGGGGATCCGCCCGGCCTGGGAGCGGCTCCTCGGGGATCGAGAGTCGCTGGTGTGGCGTCACGTCGCCGTGGCGCGCGGGCTCCTCCTGCCGTGGGCGGATACCGCCGCGATCGAGAAGGCCTTCACCACGAACATCACCGAGTGGCGGCGCGCGGTCACGAGCGCGACCGCGCTCATCGCGACCTCGCCCGACCTCGGCCTGAAGCTCGCGCACTCTGCCCTCAGGCGAGGCGTCCTCGAGCGCGATCCGGGGGCGAGCCAGGCCTTCGTGTGGGGCCTCGCGCGCGCGGCCGAGCAGGAGCCCGACGCGGCCGAGGGCCTGCTCCACGAGATCATCGGCCTCGCGGGTCGGGAGCTCGGCGAGGCGTTGACCGAGCTCCGCATGGACCTCGGCGACATGGGCTTCGTCGAGCGCGCGGCCGAGGCGTTCCTCTCCCGTCACCCGCCGCTCTCCGCGGACGCCGACGACGGCGCCGTGGCGCTGTCGCACGAGCTCGCGCGCGATCTCACACGCCCGCCGACGAGCCAGGAGGGCGGGCCCCTGCGACACGAGGTGCGCCGGGCGCTCGCGGCATGGGTCACGAGCGGGCCCCGCGCGGCGCACGCCCTCGGCGAGCAGGTCCTCGAGGCCGCCAAGGGGGAGCTCGCGGTGCTGTTCGACCTCACGCAGGAGCAGGAGGCGACGTCCGGCGGCGGGCTGGCGCGGAGGTCCGCGCTCGCGAGCCTCCGCGATCTCGATCTGTCGCTGCTTGAGCACAACGTCCTCCTCGATCTCCTCCGGATGGGCCCCAAGGCCGATCACGTCCGCGCGCAGGAGGAGGAGCTCGACGGGCTTCGGGAGCGGCTCGGACAGTGGATCCTCGACCGAGAGCGCCAGGCGGCGCGCGAAGACACCGACGGCCGTCGGCCGCCGCACCCCACGATCCGCCTCCGGCGTCTCCGCGCGCTCCTGCACGCGGTCGACGGGGATCCGGGCGAGGGCGAGGGCGCGCCGAGGACCGCCCATCAGCGCGACCGGTGGCAGAAGGTCGTCGGGGGCCTGCTCGTCCCGTTCGACGCCGAGCCGCCCGCGGTGCTGCGGCGGTCCCTCCTCGCGACGATCGCCCGCGCGCTCGACGGGCTCATCCGCAGCGGGGCGTGTGACGTCGCGGACGCGCTCCTCGTCCTCGCCGATCGCCTCTCGCGGGCTAGCGACTTCGACGTGCTCTCCGAGGCGTCGATGGACCCCGACCTCTGCCACGTGCTCGCCGCGTACACGCGCTTCCTGCGCATCTCGGAGCCGAAGATCGTCCTGCCCGAGCAGGGCACCTCGTTGTTCCCCGCGTCCGAGCGGATGGTCGGGGGTATCGACCGACAGCTCGACCGCCTGAAGGCGTTCGACGCGCTCACGGAGGCGCTCGCCCCGCAGGCGTCCATTCGCAGCGAGGCGTTGCGCACCATGTTCATGCGTCTCTCCGCCGCGCTCTCCGTGGCGCTCCGCGCGACCTCTCTCTCGGGCCTGGGATCGGGCTCTCCGGACTCGGACGCGCTGGTGGCGGTCGAGAACGGCGTGTTCGCCATCCTCCAGATGTGCGCCGGGGCCCGCGGGCGCATCGTCCCCGGCCAGACGGCGCCAACGCTCGCCCCGTCGCGTGCGCTCTCCGTGGCGGTGGCGCGCGTCGTGGCCGGAGGCGACGCGGCGCTGGCGGAGGACGTCCTCTCGCGCTGCATCGACGAGCTCCTCCGGGACATCCCCATCGCCGTGGCGCGGCTCCTCGCGGGGCTGCTCTGGAGCCTGCTCGACCTGCCTGTGTTCGACGCGGTCGACATCGAGATCCCGATGTCCCTCGTGGAGCGTCTCCCCGCGTGGCTCCCGCCCCGGCGCACGATCGGCGGCTTCTACGTCCAGCGCTCACTCGGCGCCGGCGGTTCGGGCACGGTCTTCGTCGTCGTGCGGGCCGACGAGCGCCACGAGCCCGGCGCGGAACGCCTCGCGCTCAAGGTCCCCGACTACTCGGCGACCGCCGCGGCGAGCCTGTCGGAGGCCGAGTTCCTGACCTTGTTCCGCCAGGAGGCGTCCGCGCTCATGGGCCTCCCGCCGCACGCGAACCTCGCGCGGTTCGTGAGCTTCGACGTCGCGTCCAAGCCCAAGCCGATCCTGGTGATGGAGCTCGTCGAGGGCACGACGCTGGAGCACGCCATCGGGACGCGCACGCTGGACGTGCCGCGCTGCCTCGGGGTGCTCGACGGACTCCTCGACGGGCTCGCGGTGATGCACGGGGTGGGGCTCGGTCACCTCGATCTCAAGCCGACCAACGTCGTCCTCCGGAAGGAGAGCGGCGCCGCCGTGCTGGTCGACTTCGGCCTCGCGGGGAGGCACGTGCGCCGGGGCTGCTGCACGGGACCGTACGGCAGCCCCGAGGTCTGGGGGGCGGTCCCCGACGCCGGACCGGCGCCCGCGGATGTCTACGCCTTCGCGTGCCTGGCCTTCGAGGTGCTCACCGGCAAGGTGCTCTTCCACGGCACGAACGAGACCGCGCAGATCGCGGCGCACCTGAAGCACGACGGCTGGACGTCCGAGCTCGACGCGATCGTCCGCGTGTCGCGGCAGCCCGGCCTGGGCAAGCTGTTCTACGGGATGCTCCGTCGCGATCCGAAGGAGCGCATCGACGTGCGTGAGATCAAGGAGCGTCTCGCGGATCTGCAGCCGGATCTGGCCGCGCTGAGGTGGCCGCTCGTCGCGGGCCCGGCGTGAGCGCGGCGGCGGGCGGGCTCGCGCCGGTGGCGGGAGAGCCGGATCCGGGCGGCGCGGACTGCGTGGGTTGCGGGAGGTGCTGCCACCACGGGCCGCGCACGGTGCACTTCCTGGAAGCCGACGAGGCGCGAATGGGACCGCGGTTGCTCGAGATGTACACGGACCTCGAGGTGAAGCCGCCCGGGTGGCGGTTCATGAAGAACGAGGGGAGCCGGTGCGCGGGGCTCGACGTCTCGGTCGAGGGGAGGTTCCCGTGCAAGGTGTACGAGGTGCGGCCAGAGGATTGCCGGATCGTGGAGCCGGGGTCAGAGGCGTGCCTGGAGGCGAGGAGGCTGGGGAAGTTGGGGGGGAGCGTGGTGTTCAGGAGGTGAGGGCGGGCCTACCGGTGGTCTCATCGCGGGCGCCGGCACCGCGACCATGGGATACCCCCGGTTTCAGGAGCCCGAGCGGGAGCGTCGGGCCGCGGGACCAGCCGGCTTCAGATCCGCGTGAACCGACCACGAACGCGCTGTCGGAGCGTCGGGCGCGGGGTCCGGGCTGCCCACGAGCTCGGTCGCGACGGCCTGGCACCAGGACGCGTCGCCGGCATCCGCCCGCAGCGCCCGGTGCTTCGCCCGCTCCGTGGCCACGCCCGCGATCGCCTCGTAGTCGAGCGGGTAGACCCGGAGGCGGTACTCCTTGCGCCGCGAGGGATCCGCGAGGATCGCGTACGCGGCCTCCACTCGACTGCGCATCCTCGCGACGGACACCTGGGCGGCCGGCGACGCGTCGTTCGGCGCGACCAGCTCGCCCATCAGCGCTTCGTAGCGCGCGTCGATCTCCTCCGACAGGGAGCTCCAGTGCAGGCCCATCGCGAGGAAGTGGTTGAGACCGTCCATCTTTGCGGCCCTCCGGGCGAGCTCGTCGTCCTGCGAGACCTGCGGCGCCGCTCTCACCTCCGTCCACGCGATCGCATCGAACACGGTGAGGATCACGAAGAGCCCGACCACGGTCTCCCGTCCGAGCCGGCCCAATTCGATGAGCGCGCGGCCGGGTGTGGACCCGTCGAGGCTGATCTCCATGAGACGGCGCTCGAGCCCCGTGAGCCCCAGGTGCCCGAGCACGGGCTCCCGCTCCGGAGCCACGACGGGCGCGAGATCGAGCCGATCGCCGAGGGCGCCCTCGATCGCCTCGACCTCGTACGTCCGCGTGAGCGTCCGGAGGCCCTCGACCACGAAGCTCATCAACGACACGGGCCTCGGGCCGCGCCTCGGGAGCTTGCCGGTCGCACAAGGCTCGAAGCGGTAGACGCCGTCCGGCCACGCGAACGCGTCGAGCAGCAACCTGTGCTGCCAGGCGGACATGACGGCGTGGCCTTCCTCGATGCGCATCTCGGCCAGGCCGCTGCCCCGGCGCTCGAGCGTGAGCGTCCCCGTGACCGCCACGTCGGCCAGCAGGCGAGCGAGGAGGACGGGCAGCGCCACGCGAGACGGATCGGGGAGCGCGCAGGTGTCCGCGCAGGGCAGCGCGACGAGCGCCGCCGCGTCCGGAGGCCTGACGAGCTCACCCGACGCCGCTTGCGCGAGGACCGGTGGAGGTGCCCCCGCGATCGACTGCGCGGCGGGTGGCCGTGAAGCGGATCGCAGCGTCGGCGGAGGAGAGGACACCGCGACGACGGGGTGCTCGCCGCTCGCCGGCGGCGTCGGAGGGCGCGCCGCCCGCATCGAGCCGGAGCGTGAGGGTCGGGCAGCAGGAGGGTTCACGGCCGCAGGGGCTCGCCACGGAAGGAACGGCTCCGGTGCCAGCCGAGCCCTCGGGGGCGGGTGCGCGACGTGTCTCCGCCGCGTGGGTGGATCCGGGGTCGTTGGAGGCGTGGCAGGTGGGGCGGGCAGCTGAACGCGGACGACCTCCAGCACGCCATCGCACATGGGCGGGCGTCGCGCGATGCGTGGCGGCCGGCGGAGCGTCGGAGGATCCCCCTCCAGGGTCCGCGCGCTCTCCGCGGCGCCGCGCAATGGAGCCGGCGTCGCGTGATGCCCGATCGCCCCGTCGACGCGCCCATCCGTCAGCGGCCTCCTCGCGTCCGTCGTTTCGCGCACGACCGTCGCGCCCCCGGGCCGGCCGCACCGCCCCGCGAGCCCGGGGAGCCCGCGGGCGTCCACGATTTCAACGGGCGGTGCCTCGCCGAGGAGCGCGGCCGACTGCACGGCGGCGCCCATCGCCGCGCTGTCTTCGTGGAGGGCGGCCACCCTCGCGCGCGGGAAGATCCTCGCGACCGCCCCCCTCAGCTGCGCGTTCATCCCTCCCGCGACGTAGGCGGCTTCCACCTGCGCGGTGCGCACGTTGGCCTCCGCGAGCGCACGACGCACGGCCGCGGCGATCCTGTCCCCGCAGTCCTCGAGCACCGCGGCGAGTCGATCGCGCGTGAGGGCGATCTTCACGCGTCGGCCATCGTGGTCAAACGCCGCTCGGGCCCGATCCACCGATGGATCGGCCAGCTCCCGCCTCATCTCGTCGACCGCTCTGCGCAGCAGACAACGCGAGCGAGGGCGCCCCGAGATGGTCCTCCCGTCGTCGCCGAGGTCGATCAAGGTCAGCTCCGCGAGCACGCGGTCCACCTCGTCGCCCCCCATCGGATCGCCTCCTCGGCCCTGGAGGATGACCTCGCCCGACGACACGAGCAGGACCGACGCCCGGATCGCGCCAGCGCCGAGATCCACGATGACCACCTGCCGGCGGCGCCGGGTTCGCGCCTCCGGAACGACGAGCGCCCTCGCGGTGGCGTCGCAGATCGTGGACTGGAGGGACAAGCCCCCTCGCACCGCGGCGCGAACGAGCGCGCCCGGCGCGCGCATGTCGAACCCGTCCGGGACCGCGAAGACCGCACGCCGGGGCCGCGCGCCCGCGAGCGTCGCAGCGGAGTCGGCCAGGTGTTCGAGGAGGAGTCCGGTGAGATGCTCTGGCTCGGGAGAGCCATGGGACCGGCCGAGCTGGCGCGTGAAGCCGTGAACGAGCGCCTCTGGCTCCATCCGCGCCATGATCGCGGCCGCCTCGCCGACGAGGTGCGCTCCCGTCACGCTCGCGCGCACGGGAACCGCGACCACGGGGATCCCGCACGAGCCGTCGCTCGCGCGCACGAGATCTGGGATCCCGCTCGTCATCCATGCCGAACGGACGCGCGCGGAACCCAGATCGACCCCGAAGCCATGAGCCACGACGCCGACATCAAGCAAGCCCTGGGCCGCGGCTCGCCCGCGTGACCCGGCGCGCCATCCCGCGAGCGCGCGCGGGGTCCGCCTCGGGTGCGTGTCAAAGCGCTGGCTCTCCGCCGCGCGGGCGTCAAGGTCAGCCCCGGGTGCCCCAGGTGAAGATGAGCCCCGTGCTCGGGTGCGGAGTGGAGGGGGTGTCCGTCGTCACCTCAGGATGACGCGCGCCCCCGCGTCGGACCGCGACGTCGCCGTGTCCGGCTTGAAGGTGAGGGTGAGGTCCACCCTGTGGACCATCCCCTTCTTGACCTCGATCTCCCGCGACGTCTCCCCCCCGAACGCCGGGTGCCGCGTGTTCACCGTGAGCTTCCCCACCGGCACGCCGTCGATCCTGTAGTGCCCCTCCACGTCCGTCGCGGTGTGCAGCGGGTGCAGGAACGCGAACAGGTCCGCGGTCAGGAAGCGCCAGTCCATCCTCTGGACCAGCCAGTACCGCCCCGGCCTCGGCGGATAGAGCTTGACCGGCCCTCCCTTCGGCGACGCCACCATGAGCGCGCCCGCCGGCACGTCGGCGAGCGCCGGCGCGAGCATGAGCGCGGCCGACTCGTTCGCGAAGTCGAGGCGCTGCCCGTACGTCATCGTGATCGTGCGTGTCGACAGCGCGCAACCCCTCGCGGTCACAGTGACGCTCTCCCGCGCATCCGGCAGGTAGAACCCCGAGTACCCCGTCACCGCGACGACGGCGTCGGCGAGCGCGCGTCCTCCGTCGGGGCTCACGCCCCCCTCGCGGAACAGCTTGCCGTAGGTCTTCGCCGCGTCGGGGCAGGGCGTGAAGTCCTCGTGCGGCGCGTCGGGCGCGGGCGGCCCCTTCACGGTCACCACGCCCTCCACGCTGCCCGTGTCCCCTTTGTACGGCGGCAGGCCGTCCGGGTTGAGCTTCGCCACGACGCTCGCGCTGGGCGCGGGGATCGCGATCGTCGGCGCGGACGGCTGCGGCACGACAGGGGAGGACGCCGTCGCGGACGCGCTCGGCTCGCCGCCCTGGGGAGGCGGGCTCTTGCAGCCGCCGCAGACCAGCGCGCCGAGGATCGTCCTGAGGACGACCCCCGTTCGCGTCACGTACCCGCCCCGGCTGCGAAGACCTTCGCGGCCTCGATCGCCACGTCGAGCGATTTGTTGGGCGAGATCCCGAGCGCGATGACGAGCAGCGCGCTGACGAGCAGCGCCGCCGTCACGTACCCGCTCCGCATGGGAACCGCCACGGGCGCGCCCGCCGCAGGCTCGCGCATGTACATGTAGACGAGGACGCGCAGGTAGTAATACGCGCCGATGACGCTGTTCACGAACGCGATCAGGGTCAGCCAGTAAAGGCCGCTTTCCATGGCGGCGCGGAAGATGAACCACTTCCCGAAGAACCCGGCCGTGGGCGGCACGCCCGCCAGCGAGAAAAGGAAGAGCCCGAACGCCAGCGCCGCGGCCGGGTGCCGACGGCCGATCCCGGCGAGGTCCTCGTAGCTCACGGCCTCCTTGCCTCGGCTCCCGCAGAGGATGAGGCAGCCGAACGCGCCCGCCGTCGAGACCGTGTAGGTGACCAGGTAGAACAGCACGCTCGCCGTCGCCTGCTGGGGCGAACGCATCGTCGCGACGAGGGCGACGAGGATGTACCCCGCGTGCGCGATGCTGGAGTACGCCAGCATGCGCTTGACCGACTCCTGCCGGCCCGCGATGAGGTTCGCCACCGTCATCGTGAGGACGGCGACCCACGCCACGGCGGGCGGCCACCCGGCCGACCACGACATGGATCCGGCGTCGCCGAAGCACGTGAGGAGGACGCGGAGCATCATGGCGAACCCTCCGGCCTTCACCACGATGGCCATGTACGTCGTGCCAGGGGTGGGCGCGCCCTCGTACGCGTCGGGCGTACACATGTGGAACGGCACCGCGCTCACCTTGAAGAGCAGCCCGACGAGCACCAGGACGAGCGCGATCACGATCATGGGCGACCGGCCGCCGGCCTTCACGGCCGCGCCGATGCCCGCGAGATCCGTGTGACCCGTCGCGCCGTAGAGGAGCGCGAACCCATAGAGCAGGATCGCCGCGGCAAACGAGCCGAGCAGGAAGTACTTGAGGGCACCCTCCGCCGATCGCGGCGACGCGCGCCGGAAGGCCGTCATGGCGTACGCGCCGATGGACATCGTCTCGAGGCCGAGGAACACGGTCAGGAGATCCCCCGAGCCCGCGAGCATCATCGCGCCGAACGTGGCGAAGAGGAGGAGCGAGTAGAACTCGCCGCGGTCGAGCTTGTGCTCCGGGAGGTAGCCCCCCGCGAGAAGCGAGGCGAGGACGCCTCCGAGGCAGAGCACCGCGTCGAAGAACACGGTGAAGCGGTCGACGACCAGCCACGGCGCGAGGACGTCGAGGCCCTCGAGGTTCGCCGGTCCCATCCACCACACGGCGGCCGAGAACGACAGCCCGGCCGCGAACGTGATCGCGGTGCCGATCGCCAGGCCGGCCTTCACATTCGAGAACGCCTCCGCCATCATGAGGAGGCACGCTCCGAGCGCGACCACGAGGAGCGGCGAGAGGGCGAAGGCGACGTGGAGCATCACTTCACCTCCGTGTCAGCGGTGTGTGGGGCCACCGGCTTCGGTGCCTCGCTCTTGCGCGGGACCACGCGGATGGGTCCCTCGTAGTACTTCGGCGCGGGGCTGCGCTCGATGCGGGACTGGTAGTCGCTGCTCACGCGCGCGACGGCGTCGTGCATGCGCGAGAGGAACACGTTGGGGAAGAACCCGATGAGGAAGATCGCCACGACGAGGGGTGCCAGGGCCACGATCTCGCGCCCGTTCACGTCCTCGAGGTGCTCGTTCTCCGGGCGCGTGATGGGGCCGAAGAACATCTTCTGCACGGCCGTCAGCATGTAGAGGGCGCCCAGGATGACGCCGATCGCCGCCCCGACGGCCTGGATGCCGTTCACGTGGCCGAGCTTGTTCGAGACGAACGTGCCCGTGATGACGAGGAACTCGCCGACGAACCCGTTGGTCCCCGGCAGGCCGACGCTGGCGAGCGTCGCGATGATGAAGAGGGTCGCGTACACCGGCATGACCTTCGCGAGCCCGCCGAAGTCGTCGAGCATGCGCGTGTGGCGCCGGTCGTAGATGACGCCGACCAGGAGGAAGAGCGCGCCGGTCGAGATCCCGTGGTTGACCATCTGCAGGACGGCCCCCTCGATCGAGCTCTGCGTCGCCGCGAACAGCCCGAGCATGACGTACCCGAGGTGCGCGACCGACGAGTACGCCACGAGGCGCTTCACGTCGTCCTGCCGCCACGCGCAGAGCGCGCCGTACACGATGCCACCGAGGACGGCCACGCCCGCGAGCGTGGCGGCGTACTCGGCGCACGCCTCGGGGAAGAGCCCCATGCAGAAGCGCAGGTACCCGTAGGTCCCCATCTTCAGCATGACGGCCGCCAGGATCACCGAGCCGCCCGTCGGCGCCTCGGTGTGGGCGTCGGGCAGCCACGTGTGCACCGGGAACATCGGGACCTTGATGAAGAACGACAGCGCGAACCCACAGAACAGCCAGAACTGGACGCGCCGCGGCGTCATCACGCGCTGGAGCTCGAAGTAGTCGAAGGACGGCGTCCCGGTGACCTTCTGGTACGCGTAGACGAGGTACAGGATGGCGGCGAGCATCACGACCGACCCGGCCATCGTGTAGAGGAAGAACTTGATCGCGCTCTTGATCCGGTTGGAGCCTCCCCAGACGCCGATCATCACGAACATCGGGATGAGCATCAGCTCCCAGAACACGTAGAACAGGAACAGGTCCATCGCCACGAACGCGCCGATGAGCGCGCCCTCGAGGAGGAGGAGGGCGAAGCACCAGTCCTTCACGCGCTTCTCGATGGACCCGAAGGAGGCGTACGCCGCGATGGGGACGATGAAGGTCGTCAGGATCACGAGCCAGAGCGAGATCCCGTCGAGCGCGACGTGGTAGTGGATCCCGAACCGCTCGATCCACACGACGTCCTCGTTGAAGTGGAACTCCCGGCCCATGGGGACGGAGAGGAGCGGCGCGCACGCGGCGAGCGTGACCAGCATGAGGATCAGCGTGGTCGCCTTGAGGAGCCGGGGCGCCTGGCGCGGGAGGAACAGCACGGCGACGGCGCCGCCGAGCGGGAGGGCGAGCAGCCAGGATAGAAGGTGCTTCGGCTCGGCGGGCGCAGCCCCCTCCTGCACGGCGTCGGTCGCGCCCGGCCACGTGTGCGCGAGGAACAGCGCGAACATCCCCGCCATGATCGCGAGCGGGCCGCGGACCTTCCACCCGTGGGCGGAGGGAACGAGGGCGGCGACGACCGCCGGGAGCGCGAACGGGACGATCGCGCCGACGAGGTCGAGCTTGCCGACGAGCTTGAGGGCGGAGAGGACGCCGACCCCGAGGATCAGCGTCACGAACGCCGGAGTCACCCACTCCGGGGTACCAGCGGCAGGTCGCGCGGTCGTCATCGGTTGTCACCCACGATCTCGGCCTTGTTGGGGCGTTCGAGCATGAACTCGCGCCCGCTCGTGAAGCCGAAGGCGTTGCGGATCTCGACCCGGATGGTCTGCTTCTTGTCGGGCTCGACCTGGAACGGGCGCTTGGAGTCGCTCGTGAACTCCTCGTTCAACGGCTTGCCCCTGTCGTTGCCGACGACGTTGGGGAACCAGCGGTACGTGTACCCGGGGCCCGGCGCCGCCTCGATCACGAACATCCCCGCGTCGGTCTGCCTCACCGTGGCGTCGGCGTGGGGAACGACGAAGAACCACCCCATGGCCGCCAATCCGACCACCATCACGGCCCCGTACACGTGCACCACACCGGTCTGCAGCGCGCGGAGGACCGTGCCGAGAGCGGCCACCACGAGGGCGGTGAGGCGTGCGAGGATGCCGTCGACGACGCTCTGGTCCACCGACGCGGCCGTGTCTCCGAGCGCGTCCACGCCGTTGAGGACGGTCGCGTCGTAGAGCTCGTCGATGCGCCACTTGTCCAGAACGAGCCGGTACAGGGGCGGATAGGCCTCCGCCGCCTTCCGCGCCGGCTCGCCCTTCTCCTTGATGTAGACCCAGTACGCGGCTCCCGTGCCGATCGCGAACGCCGCGAACGCACCGAGCGTGAGGAACCACTCGATGTGGTGCGCGTTGGCCGCTTCCTTGACGCCTCCCTTGAGGGACTCCTCGAACGCCGGCTCCATCCAGTGGTCCATCGGGAGGGCGCTGAGGTGGAGAACGTCCTTCAGGAGCGCGGGGTTGAGCACGCCCGCGAAGAGGGAGGCGGTGCCCAGGATGATGAGCGGCACCGTCATCTGCCACGGCGACTCGTGCGGCGCCGGGCCCGGCTGGGTGAGGTCCTCCTCGTGGTGGTGATCGTCGTGGTCGTGCGGTGGAACGCTGGGCCGCGACCCCCGTCCGCGCCCGATCTTCCACCCGCGGAAGTCCCCCAGGAACGTGAGGATGAACAGCCGCGACATGTAGAACGCCGTGAGCGTCGCGGCCGCGATGCCGATGAAGTACAGCATCGGGCCGATCCACGTGGGGGGCTCGTAGAGCGCGCCCTTCAGCTTGTCGGAGAACGGGCTCACCGTGTGGTTGACCCACGCCTTGAAGAGGATCTCGTCCTTCGAGAAGAACCCGCTCGTCAGGGGGAAGCCGATGATCGCGAGCGTCGCCGCCGCGAACGTCCAGTGGGTGAGCGGCATGTACTTCTTCAGGCCGCCCATGAGCCGGATGTCCTGCGACTTCACGTCGTCGTGGATGCGCGCGTGCATCGCGTGGATGACGCTGCCCGCTCCGAGGAAGAGGCACGCCTTGAAGAACGCGTGGGTGAAGACGTGGAAGAACCCTGCCGTGAACGCCCCGACGCCGACGCCGAGGAACATGAAGCCGAGCTGACTCACCGTGGAGTAGGCGAGCACCTTCTTGATGTCGTTCTGCACGAGCGCGATGGTCGCCGCGAAGAGCGCGGTCACCGCGCCGGTGATCGCGATGATCATCATGACGCCCGGGGCCAGGACGAATACGAAGTTGAGCCGGCACACGAGGTAGATGCCGGCGGTGACCATGGTCGCCG
>SXNL01000318.1 GCA_005777185.1 Myxococcales bacterium | reverse complement strand
GCCGGTGTTCTCGTACCGGCTCTCGATCGTCCACTTCTGGGAGCTCATCTTCGTCTACATCTGGGAGGGTCCGCACCACCTGCTCAACACGGCTCTGCCGGCCAGGGCGCATTCGCTCGGGCTGGTCTTCAGCCTCATGCTGTGGGCGCCGAGCTGGGGTGGCATGCTGAACGGCCTCCTCACGCTGCGCGGCGGCTGGCAGGACGTGCGCACGAACCCCGTGCTGAAGTTCTTCGCGGCCGGCATCACGTTCTACGGCATGGCCACCTTCGAGGGCCCGCTGCTCTCGATCAAGAGCGTGAGCGCGATCGCGCACTACACCGACTGGATCATCGCGCACGTCCACTCGGGCGCGCTCGGCTGGAACGGGTTCATGGCGGCGGGGATGTTCTACTGGATGATCCCGGCCCTCCACGGCAAGAAGCTGCACTCGACGCGCCTCGCGGATCTCCACTTCTGGATCAGCACGATCGGCATCCTGCTCTACGTCGCAGCGATGTGGGTCGCCGGCGTGAACCAGAGCCTGATGCTTCGCGCCCAGAACCCGGACGGGTCCCTCATGTACCCGACCTTCGTCGAGACGCTGCTCGCGATCCGCACCCTGTACTGGATGCGCGTCATCGGCGGCACCCTCTACCTCGCCGGCATGGTCGTCATGGCGTACAACCTCCTTCGCACCATGGCGGGGGCGAAGGTGGTGGCGGTGACCGTCCGCGTGGCGACGCCCGCCCGCGAGGCCGAGGTCCCGTGGCGCGAGATCGTGTTCTCGGATCCGATCCTCCTCATCGTCGCGGTGCTCGTACTCGCGACGGGCGGAGCCCTCCTCAACATGTTCGCGGGCCCGCTCCTCACCGCGGCCGCGGTCCTGACGGCCCTCCTCGGCGGCCTCGCGCTCAGGTCCGCGCGGCGGGAGGGCCTCGCGCCCGCCTGGCACCGGATCCTCGAGGGCCGCGCACTCCTGTTCACCGTGCTCGCGGCGATCTCCGTCCTCGCGGGCGGGATCGCGGAGCTCGTGCCAGTGCTCCTCACGAAGCCCGCGGAGCTCGCCGCGGCTGCGAACGTGCTCCCGTACCGCCCGCTCGAGCTCGAGGGCCGCGACGTGTACCTCAGGGAGGGCTGCTACACCTGTCACTCGCAGATGATCCGGCCGATGCGCTCGGAGACGGCGCGGTACGGCGAGGTCTCCAAGCTCGCGGACTCGGCGTTCGACCACCCCTTCCAGTGGGGCTCGAAGCGGACGGGCCCGGATCTGGCGCGCGAGGGCGGGAGGTATCCGAGCCTCTGGCACTACAAGCACATGGTCGACCCGCGTGCCATCACCGAGGGATCGAACATGCCGTCCTTCGCCCACCTCGAGCACGAGCCGCTCGACGTGGCCCGCACGGCCGACAAGCTCCGCGCGATGCGGACGGTCGGTGTGCCCTACACGGATCGCGACATCGACCGCGCGCCGGACGACCTCCGCGCGCAGGCGGCGGCTGTCGTGAAGGAGCTCGAGGCCGACGGCGTCAAGGCCGCCCCCGAGACGCAGATGATCGCGATCATCGCCTACCTGCAGCGCGTCGGCCGGCAGAAGGGCGTCACCGAACCCGACAAGAACCCGGCCGTGTCCGGCCTGACGAGGTGAACCATGCTCCACGAATTCGTGTCCAGGAGCCCGCTCCTCGCGTTCCCGCTGATCGCGCTGTTCCTCTTTGTGGGGGTGTTCCTCGGCGCGATCGTGCACCTCGCGGTGAGGGGCGCGCTCGCGTACGAGGCCATCGCCCGGCTCCCGCTCGAGGAGGACCCCCATGAGTGACCGCGACGACGAGGACGGAGGGCGCGTCATCCACGAGGTGGACGGCATCCAAGAGTACGACAACAAGCTCCCGAACTGGTGGCTCTACACCCTGTACGGGACGATCGTGTTCGCCGTCCTGTACTGGTTCCTCTACCACCAGACGAAGTTCGGCGACCTGCCTCGCGCGGAGTACCAGAACGAGATGGATCGCTTCGCCGAGGAGGAGGCCCGGCGCTCTGGCCCCATCACGGCGGAGAAGCTGATCCTCGCGTCGAAGGATCCCGCGAAGGTGGCCCAGGGCAAGGAGATCTTCCAGGCCTCGTGCGTCGCGTGTCACCGTGCCGACGGTGGCGGCAGCGTGGGCCCGAACCTCACGGACGAGTTCTGGCTCCACGGCGGTGGGCCGGAGGCCATCTTCAAGACCGTGGCCGACGGCTTCGCCGCGAAGGGGATGCCCGCGTGGCGCCCCCAGCTCGGGATCGTGAGGGTCCAGTCGGTCACGGCGTACGTCCTGACGATGAAGAACACGCACGCGCCCGGAGGCAAGGCCCCGCAGGGGGAGCGTGAGTCCTTCACGACGAGGGACTGACATGACGCACGGTCCGGAGGCGAAGGACGAGCTCCGGCACCTGCCCGTGATCAACGGGCGGGTCGCGAGGAGCTCGATCCGCACCGACGGACAGCGCGTGCGCGTGGATCCCGCCGACACGCGCGGCCGCTTCATCCGCGCGCGTCGCGTGGTGTTCGTGATCCTGATCGTGGCGTGGATCCTCCTCCCGCTGATCCCGATCGGCGGCCACCCGGCCCTGTTCCTCGACGTCGACACGCGTCGCTTCTACGTCCTGGGGCAGGTCTTCAACGCGCAGGACACGTGGCTCGTGTTCTTCCTCGTCACGGGCGCCGGCTTCGGGCTCGTCTACACGACGGCGCTCCTCGGCCGGTGGTGGTGCGGCTGGGCCTGCCCGCAGACCGTGTTCCTGGAGTCGTTCTACCGGCCCATCCAGCGCCTCGTGATGGGGCCGCGCGAGGCCCGCCTCCGCCTGCGCGCCCGCGGCGGTCCGGCCGTGTTCGCGCGCCGGCTGCTGACGCACGCGCTGTACGGCGTGGCGTCCGTCGTCGTGGCGCACATCTTCGTCGGGTACTTCGTCTCGCTCCCGAAGCTGTGGGCGATGATGCACGAGCACCCCGGCGCGCACGC
This sequence comes from Myxococcales bacterium, assembly GCA_005777185.1. Taxonomy (GTDB): domain Bacteria; phylum Myxococcota_A; class Polyangia; order Polyangiales; family Polyangiaceae; genus SXNL01. Next base: position 12,151 of record SXNL01000318.1, on the reverse strand, counting down.
CACGACGTTCGCGTGGATGCTCGCGCTCTCGCTCCTGTTCTACGTCGACTTCGGGATCTTTCGCGAGCAGTTCTGCGTCGTGCTGTGTCCCTACGGGCGCCTACAGTCCGTGCTCCTCGACGACGACTCCCTCGTCGTGGGGTACGACGACGCCCGGGGCGAGCCGCGAGGGAAGGGCAAGACGAAGGCGGCGGGGAGGGGCGACTGCGTGGACTGCGGTCGCTGCGTCGTGGTGTGTCCGACGGGGATCGACATCCGGAACGGCCTGCAGATCGACTGCATCGCCTGCGCGCAGTGCGTCGACGCGTGCGACGAGATCATGGACAAGCTCGGCCGGGCGCCCGGGCTCGTGCGTTACGATTCGCTCAGGGGACTCCGTGGCGAAGCGCGGCGGATCCTCCGGCCGCGGATGGTCGTGTACACCGGCTTCCTGATCGCCGGGATCGTCGCGGCCACCCTCGGCTTCCGCAAGCACGAGGCGTTCGAGGCGAACCTCCTCCGCCTCCCCGGCGCGCCCTTCACGCGCGACGAGGGGCGGATCCGGAATGGCTTCGAGATCCACCTGGTGAACAAGAGCGCGCGCCCCGAGAGCTTCCACGTCGCGCCCGAGGAGGGCGCGAAGGAGACGTTCATCGTGCCGATCGCCGACGTGACGCTCGAACCGCTCGCGAGCCAGCGCCTCCCGGTGTTCGTCACCGTGCCGCAGGCGGACTTCACGCACGACCACCCGATCCGCCTCGTCATCGCGCGCGGCGGCCCGCGCCCCGAGAAGAGGGTCCTGAGCGCGACGTTCCTGGGGGCGAGGTGACGGTGATGGAAGGCCTCCCCCTGCCGGTCGCGGCGATCCTGATGGGGGTGTTCGGGAGCGTGCACTGCGCAGGGATGTGCGGGGGCATCGTCTCGGCGGTGTGCGCTCGCCAGACGGCGGACGGCGGGCCGTGGGGTCGCTCCGCCGCCTTCAACGCGGGTCGCGTCGCGTCCTACGTGGCGCTCGGCGCCGCGTTCGGTGCGTCGGGGGGCGCAGTTCGTGCGCTCCTCCCCGCGGGGCCGACGGTCGTCGCGCTCCGCGCGATGGCTGCGATCTGCATGCTGTTCGTGGGCCTCCAGATCCTGGGCTTGCCGTCCGGGATCGGGGCGCTGGAGCGCCTCGGAAAACCGCTTGCGCGAGCGACGGCGCCGCTCCTCGGCCGCCTGCTCGCTCCCGTCCGACGCGGCGCGGCGCTTCATCTGCTCGGCGCGGGCGCGCTCTGGGGGTTCGTGCCGTGCGGCATGCTGTATGCAACCCTCGTCCTCGCGGCGTCGTCGGGATCCGCGGCGGCGGGCGCCATCGTGATGCTGGGCTTCGGTGCGGGCACGTCGCCCGCGATGGTGAGCCTCGGCGCGCTCGCGGGCGCGTTCTCCCGGTGGGGGACGTGGCCGCGGCGTGCGGCCGGGGTCCTCGTCTTCGGGTGTGGAGCGGCGGGTGTGGCTGGCGGACTCGACGCGGTGTTTTCGGAGACGAGGAGCGAGGCGCCCTGCTGCGCGCCGAAGGGAGAAGAGCATGGACACTCGGGAAGGCTCGACCAGGAACATCGTCACCTCCGGCTCGGCGCTCTCCGGTGAGGAGATCGAGGGCGTCCTTGGCCGCGTGACCCTCGGCCGCATCGCGTGCGCGGATCACGGGCGCGTGTACATCATCCCCATCTCGTACGCCTACGACGGCGAGCATGTGTACGGCTGCTCGTGGGACGGCCTCAAGCTCCGCACGATGCGCGCGCAGCCGAGCGTGTGCGTCGAGGTCGAGGAGCACCTCAAGAACGGCGACATCCGGAGCGTCGTGGCGTGGGGCAAGTTCGAGGAGATCGAGGGCGACCTGGCGCTCGCGGCGCTCGACCTCTTCGCGCTCCGCTTCGGCGACGAGATCTTCCGGCGCGTCGCCACGCAGGTCTCGGAGCCCGCGAAGGTGGTCGTGTACCGCGTACGGCTCACGAAGCGCACGGGGAGGACGGATCGGCCGCTCCGGCGCGTCGCCGCGGCGTTCAGGGCGCACGGGCTCAACGGGAAGCGGCGCGAGAAGTAGATCGTTGTAGACTAGCCGCATGGCCTACAAGGAGGAGCGGCAGAGGTTCGTCCTCGCGCTGTGCGGCGTCATGACCGAGCTGAACGGCGCTCACCACGACGAGCTCGGGAGCTGGGGCGAGAACGAGCACACGCGCAACTGGTGCAAGAACACCCTCCGCGACTTCTACGGCGCGGAGGACCAGGCGAGCTTCGACGAGACGGTGGCCTGGCTCCTCGGCGACGGGCACTCCACCTCGGCGCGCGACACGCTCTCCACGCTGGGCGCGCCGCACCTCGACACGCCGAAGCAGGTCGTCGCGCGCGCGAACGCCGCGGAGATCCAGCGCGTCGGCCTCTGCGCGTGGGACCTCGGCCGGGCCGCGGCCGTCCTCGGCTGGGGCTACTGGGCGGGCTTCGTCACCGAGGACAAGGCGTGGGAGCTGCTCTTCGCGGCCGGCAAGCGCGCCCAGGCCGCGTACGACTCCTGGCAGGCGTACGCCAGGGCGTACGAGGTCGGTCGCCTCTTCTGGGCCGACGGCAAGCGGCACGACAAGACCGACATCGCGATCGCCAAGCTCCTCTCGCTCCCCACCAGCCCCTGGCGGTCGGTCCCCTGGCGCACGAACCTCGACAGCGCCCAGGCGGCGCACGGCGTCGCCCCGGGCGGTGCGAAGCCGCGCTTCAAGCGATCGACGTGCCCCTCCTGCGGCGCGCCGAAGTCACGCCCGAGCGCGACGGCGTACGTGTACTGCGACTTCTGCGGCGCCCTCTCGGACTATGACTTCCAGCGGGCGTGCGACATCCGCCCCGATCTCCGGCCGGGCCCCGCCTACGAGAGCATGCTCGCGCAGCTCCAGCCCGGCCTCGATACGTGCAAGATGCAAAGAAACGTCGAGGCCTACCGCCAGCTCCAGCGGCAGCTCTTCGCCGCGTTCTGCGAGCACGTTCCCCTGTCGTGCCCGCCGCGGGTCGGCGATCCGGCGTACCGCGCCGCGTGGACCGCGTACATGGCGGAGGCCGCCACCGTGATCGCGTTCGATCCGCGCGCCGCGGAGTTCGACGGCGCGGTGACGAACGCGACGCGCACCCTGGCGTTCTACCAGCCGCGGCCTGGCGTCATGCGGGTTCAGCCGCAGGCGTTCCAGGCGATGGCGAGCGCCGTCTTCGCGCAGCAGGACTACCACGACCACGTGTACCAGCAGCGCGGCATCTACGACCTGCAACCCGACCGCGCGTCGCGCGAGCTCCAGCGTCGCGTGGGGTTCTCGCTGTTCGTGCAGGGGTGGCTCCCGATGCTCGAGGAGGCGCAGGCGAAGGACCTCATCCTTCGCACCGGGCTCGGCGCCGAGTACATCGAGGCGGATCCCCCGCAGGGCGACAAGGCCGCGTGCGCGTGCTGTGGCGCTCCGATGACGGTGCTCGCGGGCGCGCGCGTCGTGGTGTGCGAGAAGTGCGGTCACAGGCTCGACGTCGGTGGCGCGAGGCTCTCGTGCAAGGGGTGCGGCGCCCCGCTCGCGCCTCCGGAGGGCAGGCCACGCTTCGCCTGCCCGCACTGCAAGGTAGAGGTGCAGCGCGTCGCGTGATGTGGCACCATCGGCGACCATGAAGAAGACGATCGGTGTCATCGGTTCCGGGCAGGTCGGGCAGACGCTCGCGGACGGCTTCCTGAAGCACGGCCACGCGGTCATGCGGGGCTCGCGCGATCCGGCGAAGCTCGCGGATTGGCAGGCGAAGGCCGGCGCGGACGCGAAGGTCGGGACGTTCGCGGAGACGGCCGCGTTCGGCGAGGTGATCGTCCTCGCGGTCAAGGGCACGGCGGCCGAGGAGGCCGTCGCGCTCGCCGGCGACGGCCTGTCGGGCAAGACGGTGCTCGACGCGACGAACCCCATCGCGGATGCGCCGCCCACGAACGGCGTCATCTCGTTCTTCACGTCGGGCAACGAGTCGCTGATGGAGCGCCTCCAGGCGAAGGCGCCCCGCGCGCGCTTCGTGAAGGCGTTCTCGTCGGTCGGCGCGGCGCTGATGATCGATCCCGACCTCGCCACGCGGCCCACGATGTTCATCTGCGGCGACGACGAGGGCGCCCGCCAGGAGGCGACCGCGATCCTCGCGGAGGTCGGGTGGGAGGCGGAGGACATGGGCCGCGCCGTCGCCGCGCGCGCGATCGAGCCCCTCTGCATCCTCTGGTGCATCCCGGGCTTCCTCCGGAACGACTGGGTGCACGCGTTCAAGATGCTCCGGAAGTAGGTTCGACACCTTCAGTGGACGAAGCGCCGCGCCGTCGCCGCGCCGAGGAGCCCGGCGAGGAAGCACCCCGTGGCCGTGACGAGCAGGTTGACGAGCCCGGCGGCCCACGCGCGGTCCTGGAAGAGGCGCGTCGTCTCGAGGTTGAAGCTGGAGTAGGTCGTGAGGCCACCGAGGAAGCCCGTCGTGAGCGCGAGGCGGAGCGTCGGCGAGATCAGCGTGGGCGTGAGCGCCGCCTCCGCGACGGCCGCGATGAGGAAGCACCCGAGGAGGTTCACGATCAAGGTCCCGTACGGGAACGACTCGCCGAACGCGCGGCTGGCCGCCAGGCCGACCAGGTACCTCGTGACGGTGCCGAGCGATCCGGCGAGGCCCACGAGGAGGATGCGCGTCATGCGCGCTGAGGATAGGAGCCGTCACCGCCGGGGGACAGAAAACGGCCAGTGCGCCCGTCAACGGGTGACGCCGCCGTCCCCGGAGACCGGCGCTTTCACGAACCCCACGCCGGGCGCGGACGGCGGCTCGTGCTTGCTCCCGCCATGGACCCCGACCCAGAAGATCAAGGCGCACACGAGCAGGATCGCGCCGACGAGACCCGCGACGACGAGGTTGCCCCGCATGGGATCCATCATGCCAGGTTTCGGTCGGACGCGCAGGTCCTGCGCGCGCGCGCCGTCATTGCCGGCTGGTCTTCTCCCACTCCGCCTGCCGTGACACCAGCGCTCCGATCTCGGCGAGCTCGTCGGAGATCGCGGGGATCACGTCGTCCACCGACAGCACGCCGACCAGGGCACCCTCGGCGTCCACGATGGGCACCCTGCGCACGCCGAACGAGCGCATGCGCCGCAGAACCGGCGCGAGATCCTCGTCCTCGGCGGCGCTGACGAGCGTGCCGTCGATCACGTCGCCCACGTCGAGGAGGCCCGATCGCGCGGGATCGGTCTTCGGATCGTGGGCGAGCACGCCCACGACGACGTCGCGATCGGTGAGGACCCCGATGGGGAACGGCCGACCGTTCTTCTCCTCGACCACGATGAGATCTCCGACGTGATCGCTGCGCATGCGCCGCGCGGCTTCGAGGATCCGGACATCTCGGGTCACGTAGCTGGGGTTGCGGCTGCAGATGTCTCCGACTCGCATGGGGGGACCTCCCTGCGCAGGGTCATGCAACCTCCGCGCCTCCCCGAGCCGGTCAGGGTTTGACCGCGGGCAGGAGGGCCTGGAGGGCGGCCTCGAGCTCGTCGACCTTGATCGGTTTTGCGAGGTACCGGAAGAAGCCGGCCTTCTCCCCGCGCTCGCGATCCCGCTCGGAGGCGGCCGCCGTGAGCGCGATCACGGGGATGGCCTTCGTCTCCTCGAGGCCCTGCAGGACGGCCAGCGCCTCGATGCCGCTCATGCCTGGCAGGTTGATGTCCATGATGATCATGTCGGGCGTGCGTGTGCGGGCGAGTTCGATACCGACCTCGGCGGTGGGGGCCGTGAGGAGCTCGACGCCGTCGAAGTCCGCGAGCAGGTCGACCATGAAGCGAACGTTCGCGGGGTTGTCCTCGACGTAGAGGACGAGGCCGCGGGCCTCCTGGCCGGGGCGCGGCGAGCTCGAAGGTCGCGGCGCGACGCTCCCGGCGTTGGGCGCGACGAGGGCCGACATCTCGACCCAGAACTCCGACCCCACGGAGGGCGTGCTCTCGAAGCCGACCTCGCCCCCGAGGAGGTGCGCGAGGCGGCGGGCGATCGTGAGGCCGATGCCCGTCCCCTCGATCGGGCCCGTCTCCTGCCCGGCGCGCTGGAAGGGCTGGAAGAGCTTGTCCTGCTTGTCGGCCGGGATGCCCATGCCCGTGTCCGAGACGGTGACGCGGACGTGGGAGGCCGTGGCGCGCGCTGCGAGCCGCACAGATCCGCCGCGGCGGTTGTACTTGATCGCGTTCGAGGCGAAGTTCATGAGGATCTGCGCGAACCGCGTGCGGTCCGCGTGGATCATCGGGAGGCCGCCTGGCGCGACCGGCTCGACGTGGACGTGCACGCCCGCCCGGTCGGCGGCCGGACCGAGCGCCGCGTGGACCTCGCCGAGCACGTCCTCGACGCTCATCGGCTCCGCCGAGATGGAGACGCCCCCCGCCTCGATGCGCGTGAGATCGAGGATGTCGTCGATGAGGTGGAGCAGGTGCTCGCCGCCCTTCAGGATCTGCGCGACGCGCTCCTGGTGGCGCGAGGACAGCGGCTCCTTCTTGTCGCGCTGGAGGAGCTGCGCGAACCCGAGGACTGCGTTCAGCGGCGTCCGGAGCTCGTGGCTCATGGACGACAGGAACTCGCTCTTCGCCGCGCTCCCCGCGTCGGCGGCGCGGCGCGCCTCGCGGAGCTCCGAGGCCATCTTCATGTCCTCGGTGAGGTCCCAGATGGTCTTCACGACCCCGCCCTCGGGCGTGCGCCGGTCGATGACGCGGAGGCCGCGCCCGTCGCGCGTCATCACGTCGAACGTGCAAATGAGCTCGCGGCGGCGGACGCGCCGGTCCTGCTCGAAGCTCGCGCGGTCCTCCGGGCTCGGGAACTCGACCTGGTCGAGCAGCGCCGAGTGGAGGAGCTCGAGCGAGCACCCGACCAGCGGGCCGGAGACCGCGGTCGTGAAGAGCGCGCGGTAGGCGCTGTTGCAGAGCACGAGCTTCTCGTCGGCGTCGAAGAGCGCGAAGGCGTCCTGCATGCTCTCCACGGCGCTGGAGAGCCGCTCGGCGGCGAGGCGCGCGGTGGCCTCGATGCGCCTGCGATCGGTGACATCGCGGATGGCCGCCGAGACGGAGACCCCGTGCTCCGTCCGGAGCGGCCCGAGGCTGACCTCGACGGGCACCTCGCTGCCGTCGGCCCGCCGCGCGACGAGCTCGAGGCTCGACCCCATCTCGCGGGCGGTGGGCGCGCGGAGGAACCGCGCGAAGTGCCCCCCGTGTGCGGCCCGGAAGCGCTCGGGGATGAGCGCGTCGAGCGGCTTGCCGAGGAGCTCGGCGCGCTGGTAACCGAAGAGGCGCTCGGCCTGAAGGTTCACGAGCGCGATCGTCCCGTCCGGCCCGACGACGATCATCGCGTCGGGGGCGGTGTCGAGGATCTGGCGGAACCGCGCGTCGCCGTTCGCGAGGCCGGAGAGGCTGGAGGGGGGGGCGTCACTCATCGCGCACCCTCGTCGGGGATCCGCACGGAGAAGCGCGCGCCCGGCGACGCGTCGCCGACCCACAGGCGTCCGCCGTGGGCCTCGACCGCGAGCTTGCAGAAGGCGAGCCCGAGGCCGCGCCCCGCGCGCGTGGGCGGGAGGTCCGCCCCCGAGAGCTGCACAAACGGCTCGAAGATCGTGTCGCGCATGTCCGGCGCCACGCCGGGGCCCGCGTCGCTCACGTGGATCTCCGTGCCGCCGTCCACGCGCGCGCTCGACACGGTCACGGAGGTCCCGGCGGGGGCGTGGCGGACCGCGTTCTCGACGAGGTTCGTCAGCGCGCGTCGGAGGAGATCCACGTCCGCGCGCAGCGAGGTGGCCTCGAGGCGGGCCTGGAGCGTGACTGCGCGCGCGCGCGCGTTCGCCTCGAGCTCGGCGGCGACCTCGGCGTGGAGGCCGGCGAGGTCGACGTCCGATCGCTCGGCGGTGAGTCGGCCCTCGTCGGCCTTGCTGATGTCGAGGAGGTTCAGGATCATCCTGTTGAGCTGGCGCGCCTCGGTTCGGATCTGCGCGACGGATTGACGCGCATCCTCCGGCAGGGCGGGATCGCGGAGCACGAGCTGGGCGTGGAGGTCCATGGAGTTCACCGGGTTCTTGAGGTCGTGCACGACGAAGGCCATGAGGCGCTCCTTCTGGAGGCCGAGCCTCATGAGGTCGTCGCGCTGGCGCTTCAGGAGCTCGTAGTGCCCGTGGAGCTCGCTGCGCAAGCGGCGCAGCTGAAGCGCCGTCGTGACGCGCACGACGAGCTCGGCGGGGCGGACGGGCTTGGTGAGGAAGTCGTCGCCTCCCGCCCGCTGGGCGTGATCGAAGGTGTCGACGTCTCGCAGGGCCGTCAAGAAGAGGATCGGCACGTCCGCCCCTCCCGGGAGCTTGCGGATACGCTCGCAGACCGAGAACCCGTCCATGCCCGGCATGCGGATGTCGAGGACGACGCAGTCGGGGCGTCGCGCGGCGAACGTGTCGAGCCCCGCCTGGCCGCTCGTCGCGAGGACGACCTTGTACCCCTCGTCCTCGAGGGTGTGGCGCGCGAGCGCGAGGTTGTCGTCGTTGTCGTCGACGACCAGGACGGTCTCCGGATGGCCCGGCTCGGCCACGGCGCTCGCGGACATCGCCGGGCTGGATACCACACGCGGCGGCGCGGCGCACGATTCGGGGGGGCCTGCGCACGGGTTGCGGCAATCTCCGTGGGTCGGCTTCTTGCAGCGGCGGGGCCATGATGCGCGAAGCGAATGGCCTCGACGTGCTCGTCGTGGACGATGACGCGGCGACGCGGTCGGGCCTGCAGAAGGCCCTCGCCCTGCTCGGGCACAGGTGCAGGACGGCCAGCGACGGACAGGAGGCGTGGGAGCTGCACCGCGCGCAGCACGCGGACGTGATCCTGAGCGACTGGTGCATGCCCCGCGTCGACGGCGTCGAGCTGTGCCGCCGCGTGCGGTCCGGGGACGGCGAGGCCGGGTACACCTACTTCATCCTGATGACGTCACGCGACGACAAGGACCACTACATCCGCGGCATGGAGGCGGGAGCGGACGACTACCACGGCAAGCCGATCGACCTCGACGAGCTCGCGGCGCGCCTGGTGTCGGCGGGGCGGGTGGTCGCGCTCCACCGCCGGCTCGCGGAGACCCTGCTCCTCCTCCGGCGCGACAGCCGGCGCTCGTTCCACGTCGCGCGGATCGACGCGCTGACGGGCGTCGCGAACCGTCTGCGCATGGACGAAGATCTCGACGTCATCTGGTCCCAGGCGCAGCGCTACAGGCACGCCTACTCGGCTGCGCTGATCGACATCGACTGGTTCAAGCGGTACAACGACGAGCGCGGGCATCTCGCCGGCGATGACGTCCTGCGGAGGGTGGCACACGCCGTGCGGCGTTCGCTCCGGCAGGGCGACGGGCTGTACCGGTACGGCGGCGAGGAGTTCCTGGTGATCTTGCCCGAGCAGACGCTGTCCGAGGCCGTGCACGCGATGGAACGTGTGCGAGAGGCGGTCGCCAGCCTCGGGATCGACACCCCCGCGGAGAGCGGGGTGGTGACGATCAGCGTGGGGATCGCCGAGCTCGGGGTCGAGGACGAGTCGCTCGACCGGTGGCTTCGTCGCGCCGACGCCGCGCTCTTCGCTGCGAAGGCGGGCGGGCGGAACCGCGTGTGCACGGATCCGCCCGGGGGGGCCGAGGATCAGCAGCGCGCCTCCGCGTGAGGCGCGTGGCATCGACCCTGCAAGGCTGGTGCGAACACGGAGGAGACGATGTCGGAGGCAGCCTTGCGTCACGAGGAACCGAGCCAGATCGTGGCGGCGCTCAACCAGTGCATCGAGGCCTGCGTGGACGGCGAGAAGGGCTACGCGAACGCGTCCGCCGACGTGCGCGATCCGGTGCTGAAGTCGCTGTTCTTCGAGTGCGCGCGCCAGCGGGCCGGCTTCGTCCACGCCCTGCAGGACACGATCGTGTCGCTCGGCGGCCTCCCCGAGAACCACGGCACCGTGCGGGGCGCCGTGCACCGGAACTGGACGAGCGTGCGGCTGGGCCTCGAGGGGAGGGACGATCGCATCGTGCTCGAGGAGTGCATCCGCGGAGAAGGTGCGGCGCTCGGGGTCTACGAGGAGGCGCTCGCGGCGCTTCACCGGGTCGAGATGCCGGCCGCCGCGGTGCGGACGCTGGTGGTCGAGCAGTACGCGGCGATCCAGCGCACGAAGGACGAGATCAGGCGGCGTCTGGAGCGGGTGCGGGCGAGCCTCGTGGTCGGCTAGAGCGGGGGTGACGGGAGAGGAGAGGTGGGCGTCGGCCGGGCGTCGTCCCGTGATCAGGGGTGGACTTCGCGGAGGAGCCTCGTCCTCGCGGCCGACGTGCGGAGCGCGTCGCGCACGAGGAGGAGCTCGCCCACGTTCTCCATCGTGACGAGGCCGACGACGCGGCCGTCCTGGACGACCGGCATCGAGCGCGACCCGTGCTCGGAGAGGCGCGCGATCGCGCCGTCGAGGGGCTCGTAGGGATCGGCGATCGCGAAGCGACGCTCCATCACGGAGCCCACGATCGCCGAGGGGCCGTCGCGGGACAGACCCTCGATGAGGTTCGTGTGCGTCAGCACGCCGGCGAGCTGACCCGACGGGTCGATCACGGGGAAGTCGACCTGCGAGCCGCCGAGGAGGGCGCGCGTCGCCGTGTCCAGGGTGTCGTTCGTGTAGAGTGCATGGAATTCGGTGACCATCCCCGCGTGGACGGGGACGCCGAGCAGCGACGCCTTCGCTTGCACGGCGCCCGCCTCGCCGGCAGCCCCGATCCAGACGAAGAAGGCGATGAAGACGAGGAGGGGGCTCGAGAAGAGGCCGATGATGCCGAGCACGAGCGCGAGGGCCTGGCCGACGTGCGCGGCGGTCTGCGTCGCCTTCACGTAGTCGCCCCGGATCGCGAGCAGGGCTCGGAGCGCGCGCCCGCCGTCCATGGGGAAGGCGGGGATCATGTTGAAGATCGCGAGCGAGACGTTGACCCACAGAAGGCGCGTCGTGAACGGCGCCTGCTCCATGAGCGCGCCGTCGCCGCTGGCGAGCGGGAGGCCGGCGAGGGAGACGTAGGCGGCGAGGAGGATCGCGAGGAGGACGTTCACGGCGGGCCCGGCGAGCGCGACGAGCAGCTCCTCGGAGGGCTTCTCCGGCATCCTCTCGAGGCGGGCGACGCCGCCGATCGGGAGGAGGGTGATGTCCTTGGTCCGGATCCCGAAGCGGCGCGCGACGAGGGCGTGGCCGAACTCGTGCAGGATCACCGTCGCGAAGATCGCGAGGACGAAGAGGACGCCGGAGACGGCGTCGCGGACGGACCCGGTGCGCGTGTAGTGGCCGAGGGCGATCCAGCCGAGGAGGAGGACGAAGGTGAGGTGGATGTAGACGTCGATGCCGAGGATGCGGGCGAGCTTGATGGACCACTTCATGCGGGGGGGCTCCACGCGGAGGGGATGGAAGAACTGGGCCAGGGCGTGGGAGCGGGGCCGGGGCTGGGTGCCCGCGGTCGGGCGTGCAGCGGCCGACCGTGCCGCGGCCGGGGGCGGGTCGCGGGGCGTGCCGCGGCCGGTGTAGCGCCGCCGGTGTAGCGCCGCCGGCGTAGAGAGGACGGCGCGAGGGGATCCGCTGCCGGCGGTCGGCTTGTCGGCCGATCGCCGGTCGGCGAGTGCCGTCCGTCGACCGCCGGTCTCCGGCCACCACGAACGCGCGGTGGGTGCACCGAGGCGCAGACGTTGCGCTATGGTGGGGCGGTGGGCGAGGCGCTTGCGAGGCACGTGCTGCTTGTCGTCGCTCCGCGCTGGGATGCGCGCGCGGTGGGCGCGATCGTCGGGGGGATGGCGTGGGCCATCGTCGACGGCGAGGCTGGCCGCAGCGAGAGCCTGCTCCGCGTGGAGAGCCGCGCGTTCGGGACGGGCGGCGCGATCATGACGTCGCGCGCGGCGCTCGCGGTGGGGGCGCGGCTGCTGATGGCGGGGGGGACGGGGATGACCTCGGGGAGCGCGCACGTGGAGCACACGAGGGCGCAGTGGCTCGAGCTGGAGCTGAGGACGAGGAGGGGAGGGAAGGAGGAGGTGGAGGCGGCGCTGGCGGCGGCGTTCGTGCGGAGGGTGGTCTCCGAGGAGGGGGTCGGGACGTGCGGGATGCACATGATGGGGCGGGCGGAGGTGGTGGTGCGGGGGGAG
>SXNL01000317.1 GCA_005777185.1 Myxococcales bacterium | reverse complement strand
GCTGAGGAATCCCCTCATTTTCGAGCCCGAGCCCGAGCCCGAGCCCGATTCCTGCGCAACGAACCCGCGGTTCGTGCCGACTGGCGGGCATGGACGGGTGCGCCCGGTCCGTCGGCAGAAAAGTGGCCAGTAAGCACGCTTTTCCCAAGGGTTCTCGCCAGTTGGCTCAACTCCTGCCGCGCCCTCTTTCGGCAGGCTGCTGGGCGCCGGCCCGCTCTTTCGGGCACGGCGGGGGCCGTCGGCGAGCAGCTTCGCGGGCGCGGCGACCTCGAGCTTGCGAAGGAGCGCGACAGATCTACATGACCCCCCCGGTCCCGTGCTCCGCCGCACCGTACGCACGGAGCGCCTCGACGGTGCGCGCGAGCACCTGCTCCACGCGCTCGAGGCCCCGCGGCGCCACGCCCTTGTTCGCGTTGTCCTCGATGACGCGGAGCATCGCCGCGAGCTGCGAGGCGCCCAGGTTGGCGCTCGAACCGGCGAGGGCGTGCGCCACACGGCTCACCTGGTCGTGGTCGCGGCGCTCGGCGGACTCGCAGAGGATCTTGAAGCGGTCCTGCGCGTCGCGCGCGTAGATGTCGACGATCTCGGTCAGCACGGCCCGCGGGATCGCCATGCGCTCGAGCCGGTCTCGGTCGAGGACCTGCGGCAGGGGCGGCTGCGACGCCTGGATCCGGGGCACGCCCTCGAGCGCGTGGGCAAGCTCGTCGACGAGGAGCGGCTTCGTCAGGTGGCCGTTCATGCCGGCCTCGAGGCACTCCCGGCGGTCGCTCTCGAGCGCGCTCGCGGTCATCGCGAAGATACGGACGCCCTGGCGATCGGGCAGCTCCGCGCGGATGCGGCGCGTCGCCTCGAGACCGCTCATCACGGGCATCTGGAGGTCCATGAGCACGAGGTCGTACGGGCGGCTGCGCAGCGCCTCGAAGGCCTCGGCGCCGTTGGAGACGACGTCGGCGCGGTAGCCGAGGTTCTGGAGCAAGAGGACCACCACGCGCTGGTTCACGAGGTGGTCCTCGGCGACGAGGATCCGGAGCGGGCGCGGCCCGGCGAGCGTCACCATGCGCTGCGCGGAGACCGGCTCCTCGTCGTTGATCGTCTTGACGACGCGCGCGACGGCGCGCTCGAGCGCGGCGCGCTTGATGGGCTTCTCGACGCGCACGGCGAAGCCCGGCACGTCCCCCGCGCCGAGCGGCACGGCGGCGACCATCGGGAGGCGCGCGACGGGCACGGGGAGGGCGCGACGCAGGGCCTCCACGTCCTCCCGCGATCGGCCGCCGAGGATGACGAAGTCGAGCCGCTCGCCCCCGAGGCCATCGGGCCGCACCGCCGCGATGGGCTCGTGACCGAGCCGCCGGACGAGCGAGACGAGGGACTGCCGGGAGAGCGGTGACGCCTCGACGACCCCCACGCGGAGGCGTACCTGCTCCTCGCGGGGAATCCCCTTCTGCGGCGTGTCCGCGACGCCGACGCGCACGACGAAGCGGAACGTGCTCCCCTCCCCCGGCACGCTTCGGAAGGTCACGTCGCCGCCCATGAGGCGCGCGAGGCGGCGCGAGATGGCCAGGCCGAGGCCCGTGCCGCCGAACTGCCGCGTCGTCGACGCGTCGGCCTGCGTGAACGCGTCGAACATGCGGCCCTGGCGATCGAGGGGGATCCCGATGCCCGTGTCGCGCACGGAGAAGACGAGGTTGACCTCGCTGTCGTTCGCCGCGTGGGCCTCGACGTGGATCGAGACCTGGCCGGCGGCCGTGAACTTCACGGCGTTCGAGAGGAGGTTCACGAGCACCTGCCGTACGCGCGTGGCGTCGCCGACCACGATCTCGGGCACGTCGTCGGCCAGGTAGCCGAAGTCGAGGCCCTTGGACGTCGCCTCCGTGACGACGAGGTCGAGCGACTCCTCCACGACGGAGAGCACGTCGAACCGCGCGCGCTCGAGGTCGAGGCGCTCGGACTCGATCTTCTGGAAGTCCAGGATGTCGTTGATGACGGCGAGGAGCGCGCCTCCGCTCGCGCGGATGGTGTCGAGGTAGTCGCGCTGCGTGGGCGTGAGCTCGGTCTCGAGGAGGAGGCTCGTCATGCCGATGACCGCGTTCATCGGCGTGCGGAGCTCGTGGCTCATCGTCGCGACGAACGAGCTCTTGGCGGCCGTCGTGTCCTCGGCGTGCCGCTTGGCCTCGGCGAGCTGGGCGACCAGCCGCTCGAGGTGCTCCTCGTTCTGCTTGTAGAGCTCGTTCGCCTTGCGGAGCTGCTCGCGTTGCCGCTCGAGGGTGGCGACGAGGCGGTGGACGTCCTCGTCAGCCTGCTTCTGCGCCTCGGCCGACGTGAGGAGATCGGCCATCGAGTCGTGGAGGGCCAGATCGCTGAACGTGAGCCCGAGCGCTTGAAGCTCACCCACGTTGGTGATCCACGGCGAGCCCACGAACACGAGCATCCCGTGTTCGGGCACCTCGACGAACTGACCGCGCAGCATCATCGCGCCGTTCTTCCGGGCGATGACGAAGAGGAGACCCGCCGACCCGAGGATGGATTCGTAATCGAGCGGCACCGTCGACGGCCGCTTGATCGAGAGGACATCCCTCACGTCGGCCCCGACCCGGACGTCGGTGGTGCGCGCGAGGCTGGCGCCCGTGTGGACCACGCGGTGGTTCCGATCCAGAGCGAAGTGGAACGGGAACGCCTGCCCGAGGATGCGCCACGGCAGCTTCGGCTCACCCGGCGGGTTCTTCTTCACGTCGTCCCGGCTCATCGTACCCGACCTCGCGTCCGTCCGGGCGCCCCCCGATCCTCGCACATCACACTACCCCGACGGACACCGGCTCGTCTCGGTTTGGATCGCCGTGTCACCCATGACCGTCCCCCGACGAGACGCCCTCTCGCCCGGGTCAGTGCTCCGAGCGCCGGCGCGCGCGTGTGTGGGAGGCGCGCGGGGCGCGCGTGATGGCACGGGGATCGACGAGTTTCGTCACCTCGTCGCGCGTATCCTGACGAGCCGCGGCGATCGTGGCCACGATCCCGAGGGGCATGGTGGCGATGAGGTCCTCGAGCGAATCGAGGGATGGAGCGGGCGAGTCGGAGGCGTACTTCATGGCGGGCAACCCCAGGTACCCACCTTCGAAGCAAGAAGCCTGCCATCGGGCTCGGGGCCTCGCTCACTGTGCGCGGTGAACCGTGAGCTGGAGCTCGGCGATCCTCCGGTAGAGCGTCGCGCGGCCGAGCCCGAGCATCTTGGCTGCCTTCGTGACGTTGCCGTTCGCCGCCGCGAGCGCCTTCGCGATGGCCTCTCGCTCGATCTCGCGGAGGGTCGGCACCTCGCCGCCCCGCGCATCTCCGTCGACCAGCGAGCTCGGCATCGAAGGCGGCACCGGCGCCGCCTGGTCGCGGATGCTGGGCTGGAGGTCCGAGAGCTCGATCGTGTCCCCCTTGCAGGCGACCATCGCGCGGTGCACGACGTTTCTGAGCTTGCGCACGTTGCCGGGCCAGTCGTGCCGCATGAGCGCGTCGAGGACCTCGGGCGACACGGCCGCCACCTCACGCCCGACGTCGGCCTTCAGATCGCGGATGATGTGCGCGACCAGGAGCGGCACGTCGGCGAGCCTGTCCCGGAGCGGGGGCACGGCGATCGGGTACACCACGAGCCGGAAGTAGAGATCGTCACGGAAGCGCCCTGCGCGCACCTCGGCCTGCAGATCCCGGTGCGTCGCGCAGACCACGCGCACGTTGACGGGGATGTCGCCGACCGCGCCCACGCGGCGGATGGTCTTCGACTCCAGCGTGCGTAGGAGGATGGCCTGCGTGGGCAGGCCCATCTCGCCGATCTCGTCGAGGAACAGCG
>SXNL01000316.1 GCA_005777185.1 Myxococcales bacterium | reverse complement strand
GTCGGGGAGGCGGGATTTGAACCCGCGACGACAAGCACCCAAAGCTTGTGCACTACCGGACTGTGCGACTCCCCGGAGCTACTCCTCTCTGTAGCACAAGTGTCCAGGGGCCACGTCGATCTGGCCGTGGTCGCTTCACCCGGGTGTAACCCCGCGGGATCCCTGGCGCGCGGTCCGGGCATGCTCGTCGCAATCGTCGCGGGGCCGGAGGTTCCACCATGAACACGACCATCCAGGAGATCACGTCCCCGTTCGCCGACACCGACCCCACGCCTCGCATCCACGCGCTCCGCCGCGCGCTCTGCACGGCGGACGACTTCGGCAAGGTGCTCGAGCAGTTCCAAGACGAGCTCGCCTTCCACCCGCGGCTCATGTCCATGTCGCGCGGCCACCACGACGACAACCTCACCCAGATCGTCGGCCTGACCCTCGCCCGGATGCTCGGCAGGCCGCCGCGCGGCTTCCTGCACGCGTTCGCGCGCGTCGCGGCGACGGCGTTCGTGCACGGCGCGATCTACCCGGTCCTCCACACGGGCGAGCGGCGGCTCGGCGTCGTGATCTACTTCGAGCAAGAACTCCAGGGTCTCTGCGCGCTCGTGGATCGGCCCGAGACGGTGATCGGGAGGTTCTCGCTCGTGCCGGTGCCGGCGTCGTGCACGCGGGCACCCGGCGGAAGCGCGTGACCGGTGGCCGCGGTCGGCGGTCGCCGTCGGCGCTCAGCCGGTCTTCGCGGCGGGCGTCTCGACCGGCGCGGCGGTCGCGTCTAGCGGTGCGTCGCCCGTCGACGGTGGCGCGTCCGCGGCGCGCGCCGCCGGATCGGCGGACGCCTTCGCAGGTTCCGCGGCGGGAGTCCCCGCACTCGAGGGATGCGCGTTCGCGATCCGCGCGTGTGAGCTCGGCACGTCCGGCATCGCGCTGATGCGGGGGAAGGACGCGTTCGCCACCTTCGTGCCGTGGCACGCCACGCACGTCTCCTTTCCCTTGCCCTCGCAGTTCGCGCAGCGCTGGCCCCCGAGGCCGAAGAAGCCCTTCGACTTCCCCTTACCGCTGCAGTTGTGACAGGTCACGAAGCCATCGCCACCGCATACGACGCACGCGTCCATGGTCATCTCCCCTTTCCCCGTTCGGCCGGACACCTCTCGTTCCTGCAGTGTCCCCCACGCCGGCGGCCCTGTCCAGCGTGGACGCAAATTTCTCGCAAAACTGGCCCCTTGCGCATTGCGTCATCGGACCTACCCTGGTCGCCCATGAAGCTCAGCGCGATGCCCCTCCTGCCCGGAGGGCGGCCCGTGGTCGGACACGTCATGGAGATCCGCGCGGACCGCCTCGCGTGGGTCCGGCGCATCGCGGACGAGGTCGAGCGCACGAAGCGCATCACGACGCTGGGGGCCGACGCGGTGCTCGTCAACCACCCCGACGTGTTGCAGGAGCTGCTCGTCGAGAAGGCGCGCCACTTCGACAAGGCGCAGATGGTCCGCTTCGCGCTGTATCCGCTCGCGGGCGAGGGGCTGTTCACCTCGCGAGGCGATCTCTGGCGCAAGCAGCGCAAGATCATGGCGCCGATGTTCCACGTCTCGCAGATGCGCGGGTACGCCGCCGACATGGCCGCGTGCACCGACCGGTGGATCCGCGACTGGAAGGACGGCGACCGCGTCGAGCTGTCGCGGGAGACCACGCGCATCACCATGAGCGTCGCCGGGAAGACGCTCTTCGACGCGGAGACCTTCACCGACGCGGACGCCATCGGCGAGGCGCTGACGGTCGCCCTCGCGTGGACGGACGAGAACGCGCCGAGCTGGAACGCCATCGCACACGTCGCGGCGCGCCGCGCGGGCCTGTACTTCGGCGAGAGGTGGCGACAGCCATGGTTGGTCGAGGGATCGCGTCGCTACGAGTACCCGCGCCACTTCCCGGGCGAGGGCGGCCGGCGACTGAAGGCGGCGATCGCCCTGCTGGATGCGCAGGTCGCGAAGATGATCGCCGACCGCCGCCGCAACCCCCAGGCGGCGCCCGACCTGCTCAGTCGCCTGCTCCATGCAAGGGACGAGGACGACGGTACCGGCATGACCGACAAGCAGGTGCGGGACGAGGTCCTCACCCTCTTCGTCGCCGGCCACGAGACGACGGCGACGGGCCTCGCGTGGGCGCTCCATTGCCTGTGCAACCACCCCGAGATCTACGCCCGCGTCGAGGCCGAGGTAGACGCGCTCGGACGCGAGCCCACCTTCGACGATCTCCCCCGCCTCGGCCTCACGCTGCGTGTGTTCCGCGAGGCGCTCCGGCTGTACCCGCCCGTGTACGTGTTCAGCCGGCAGGCCTGCCAGGCCACGAGCCTCGACGGCTACGACATCGAGAAGAACACGGTGGTCATCCTCTCTCCCTGGGCGCTCCACCGCCGACCGGATCTCTTCCCCGAGCCGGAGCGGTTCGATCCGGACCGTTTCCTCCCCGAGGTCGAGCAGGCGCGGCCGAAGCTCTCGTGGCTCCCGTTCGGGGCCGGCCCGCGTGTCTGCATCGGCAACCAGTTCGCGATGATGGAGGGGCAGATCGTGCTCGCCAAGCTGCTCCGGCACGCCCGCTTCGAGCCGATCGGCGTGGACACGCCGGATCCAGGCGCGACGCTACGACCGCGCGGTCACATGCCGATGCGTGTGCACCTCAGGCCGCGTCTCGCGGCGGAGGCGCGCGTCGGGCGCGAGGCGGCGCCATGCTCGGGCGTCCCGAGTGGCCTCTAGCTAGCCGCGCGGCTTCGCCAGGTGCGTGACCTGCTTCTTCTTGCTCGCCGCGATCTCCTCGAGGTGCCGCGCGAGACCGGCCGCGTCCTTCACCGCGGGGAGCCGCTCGTAGCCGCCGTTCCACAGCTCGAGGATCACGCTGTCGTTCTGGTCGTCGATGACCATGCGATCGATCTGCGGCCAGGCGAGCTTCTTGATCTGCGGGATCCCCATCGCGAGGATCGTGCGTGACTCCACGCCGTCGTGCGTCACGATGACCCCGCGCATGCGCGAGCGGATCAGGGTGGCGAGCGCGGACACGACGATGATCGCCGTCAGGGGCACCGAGCCGAGCGGCCGGCCACGATCGCCCTCGACGACCCACCGGTACAGCGCCGAGTTCGACGAGCCCGTGTGGGCCATCACGACCGTCGCCAGCACCGCGAAGGCGAACCCGACGTAGACGAGCGAAGGGAGCATCACCCACGTCGGCGGTCCGAACGCGCGCCGCGTCGGCGCGACGGTCGAGTACGCCATCTCGAACCGCGCGACGGTGCCGTTGACCTCGGTGATGGAGGGTCGGTCGTCGTCCGCCGTCTCGATGATGCCTGCCAGGTGGGGCCTCTCGGTCGGTGTGGTCACGTTCATTCCCTCGAAACACGCGTCGCCGGGTCGCCTTGGGCGGACCCGCATCTTCGGGCGTCACTGAAACGTTCCAGGATTTCCCTCCTCCTCGCGCTCGCCGAGCTGCCGCTTGTACTCGCGGACCGCCATGATCTCGCTCTTGGAGGGGTTGATGACCATGAGGCCGTGATCGGCGTCGACGAGGGCGACGTCACCATCGGCCGCCCAGCGAAACAGACCTTCCACCCCAACGATGGCCGGGACGTCGAGCAGACGCAAGAGGACGCGCGTGCGGGGGCCGGACGCGCGCTCGGTGAGAGCGGCCCCTACAGGGTGCGCGCGAGAGGTGACGAGGACATCGAAGACCGTGAGCGCGTCCCCGACGAGGATCGCCTTCTGCGGCAACTCGGCGCGCTTGTCGAAGACGGCGAGCATCGAGAGGGCGTCGCAGAGGTCCTCGACGTCGCGGGCGCGCTCCTCCAGGAACGAGTCCTTCGTGAAGGACGCCGCCGTGCGCGTCACCTCGCGGGCGACGCGCGACATCGAGTGTGCGATGCCGTTCCCCTCGAGCACCAGCTCGCGCGCGCGTCCGCGGAAGCGCATGTCCCCGAGGATCTCGACGTAGGTGTTCAGGAACAGGGCCTCGCTCCCCAGCTTCAGGGCGCGCGCGCGACGGTGCAGGGCGTCGAGCGCCTTCTCGGCGACGTCGAACGCGCCTTCGAGCGTGCGCTCCTCGTCCTTGTGCGTGACCCGGACCGAGGCGCGCCGCTCCGTCTGCCGCGCCGCTGGGCGCCGCAGCGCGGCCACCGCCCCGAGAGCTCGACCGAACACGACCGGCCGCCCGGGCAGCGTGACCTTGCGCGTCCCTCCGCTCGGCGCGCGCTTGGGGGTCCGCTCGCGCTCGGCGTCGATGAGCTCGGCCTGCCGGACGGCGGCGCCGATGAGCGCGCCGAGCGCGGAGAGGAGCTCGATGTCGGGCTCGTGAAAGGGGTGCGCCGAGGCGGCGCGCTGGAGGACGAGCGCGCCGAGCGGTCCGGAGCGGCCGCGGATGGGGACGGCGAGGAAGACGGGGTAGCGGTCCTCGCCGAGGTCGTCGAAGTGCTTGTAGGATGCATGTTTTGCCGCCGCCGCGCACGAGACCGGGCGCATGTACTCGACGGCCTCGCCCGTGATGCCCTCGCCCACCGAGAGGCGCACCTGCCCGACGGCGGCGTGGTCGAAGCCGACGTTCGCGCGCATGACGAGCTCGTTGCCCTCGCCCTCGAGGAGGTAGACGGAGCAGACGTCCGCGGAGAATATCTGCGTCATCCTCCGCGGCGCCTCGTCGAGGAGCGTCGTGAACGGCATCGGCTTCGCCGCGAAGGCGAGGAAGTCGAGCACCGCATCGAGGCGTGCGTTCCCGCGCGTGTGGACCTTGGTGCGGGGACGCATGCGTTCACAGGTAGCACAGCCGAGCCCGAGCCCGAGCCCGGGACGGCGGACGGGCGGACGCCGGGCGGCGGAGGGCGGGCGCGGAGGGAGTCGCGCCGCCACGGGGCAAGGGACAGCGAGCAGCGGGCTCGGGCTCATGCTACGGTGCCCGCCGTGACCGCTCCCCTCGACTTTCCCTCCGTCGAATGGATGGCCGCCTACAAGGAGGCCATCAACGCGAACGAAGCCTACGCCACCGCTGGCAAGGAGTGGACGCACGGCGTCGTCGCCATGGTGGTCAAGGCCGATCCCTCGCTCGGCATCCCCGAGGACCTCGCGATGTGGCTCGACGTGCACCAGGGCAAGTGCCGCGACTGCAAGCTCTTGCCAGCGAGCGAAGCGGACGGCGCGAGCTTCGTCATCGTCGCGCCGTACACGACGTGGCGAACGGTCATCGAGAAGGGCCTCGATCCGACGAAGGCGATGATGCAGAACAAGCTCCGCCTCGTGAGGGGCCACATGCCGACGATGGTGAAGTTCGTCACCGCATCGAAGCAGCTCGTGGAGTCGACGACGCGGATCGCGACGCGGTTCCGCGCCGTTGTGGCTTGACCCCGGCGCGCTTCACAAACACAATCGCGCCATGCCTACCTCGTCGCCGCTCGTCCTCGTCGCAGACGACGAGCCCTCCATGCTCGAGCTCGTGGCCCGCCACCTCCGCACGATGACGAACCCGCGCCTCGAGGTCATCCAGGCCTCCGATGGCGAGGACGCGTGGCGCCTCGCCCGCGAGCATCTCCCGGATCTCGTCGTCCTCGACGTCATGATGCCCGGGATGAGCGGCTGGGAGGTGTGCCGCAAGATCCGCGAGGACGTGGCCCTCGCGCACACGGGCGTGGTCATGCTCACGGGCATCGGCGAGAACCTGAACCAGATGACCAGCTCGCTGTACGGCGCGGACGCGTACATCGACAAGCCCTTCGAGTTCGAGGACTTCGACGACAAGGTGCGCGATACGCTCAAGAATCGAGAGAAGCAGCGCGAGGGCGTCGTCCGCCCGACCATCAACGGCGCCGGAGGCGCGGTGAAGCCCGCGCCCAAGAGCCGCTCGTCCGTCACGAAGACGCCGACGGGGGCTGTGAGGAAGGCCACCTCCGAGAAGGAGGAGGCGAAGGCGCCGGCGGCCAGGAAGGCGGTGCCCAGCCAGGCCGAGACCGTCGCCACCAGGAGGAACGCGAAGGACGCGAGGAAGAAGGCCGCGAAGGCCGCTCCCAAGAAGGCCGCTCCCAAGAAGGCCGCTCCCAAGAAGGCCGCTCCCAAGAAGGCCGCTCCCAAGAAGGCCGCTCCCAAGAAGGCCGCTCCCAAGAAGGCCGCTCCCAAGAAGGCCGCTCCCAAG
>SXNL01000315.1 GCA_005777185.1 Myxococcales bacterium | reverse complement strand
GGCACGGGATCGGCGGCGGCCCCCGCGGGCTCCGCCGGCCCGCCCGCTTCCGGGGCGACGGCCGCCGCGACGGCGCCGCCGACTCCGCCGCCCACCACGACGGGGGATCCGACGAGCCCGCTGCAGGAGTGAGGAGGTCCTCGATGCGACGAAACAGAGCGTCTCTCGCGGCCGGGGGGTGGGTCCTCGTCACGGCCGCCCTCGCGTGCGGCTCCTCGGACTCGGCGCCGCCGCGCAGCCAGCCCGCCCCGGGCGACGCGGGCTCCGACGTCGAGCCGCTCGCGTCGCTCGCCGCGCCGAAGGAGTTCGATCGCTTCTGCGCGGGTCGCACCCTCGAGGCGACGAAGACGCCCGCGACGCCGGGCAAGCTGGCCGGCAAGTACGTGGGCGTGCTCAAGGGGCCCGATGCGAAGACCGCGTGGAGGGCCGGGGTCCAGGAGGTCGTCAAGGTCATCCCCGAGCACCCGTTCGTCGCGACCAGGCTCCGCGCCAACCTCGTGGGCAACGGGCAGGCGCGCCTGCGCGTGGTCACGACCTTCGGGAGATCGTACCCCGGCAGCTACCCCTCCGCCGATCCGAAGACCCTGCCGGACATGGTGCTGCCCGTGGACCTCGTGGAGCCCATCGCCGTCGACGTGACCGACGGCAAGGCCGACGCATGGATCGAGGTCGACATCCCGCCGACGTTCCTCTTGCCGACGCAGCACTACGACATCGTCTACGAGCACGTCGCGGGCGAGCCGTGGCTCGCGCTCTCCGAGAAGACCGCCGACGACGTGGACCGCTCGGCCCTCTTCCAGCCGCCCAAGAAAGACCAGTTCGGCGTCCCCGGCAACTATCGGCTCGAGCTCGTCGGGCACTACTTCTGCGCCATCGCGGACATGGACCGCGCCTTCGCCCCGAAGACCAACGCCCTCTCGGCCCTGACGTCCTCGTTCGTCACGCTGCGCGACCTGAACGGGGACGGCCACGACGACGCGTTCGCGATCGTCGACGGGGCGAGCAAGCTCTTCCTGGGCGACGGCAAGGGAGCGTTCACCGACGTCGGCTTCGACCCCTTCCCCGACGTGAAGAAGCCGCACAGCGTGGCGTTCGGCGATCTCGACAACGACGGCAAGCAGGACGCCTTCGTCTCCGTCTACGTGCAGTCGGATGGCGACGGCGACGGCTACACGGTGACGCAGGGCGACTGCAACGACGCCGACGACAAGGTCCACCCGAACGCGGCCGAGACCAAGAACGGCAAGGACGACGACTGCGACGGCAAGGTCGACGACGGCACCGACGCGAGCGACGGCGACGGCGACGGCGTCACCGTCGCGGCGGGCGACTGCGACGACACGAACAAGGCCGTCTTCCCGGGCGCGCCGGAGCTCCTCGACGCGCGCGACAACGACTGCAACGGCAAGACCGACGAGACGTTCGTGAGCCGTGTCGCGCTCGGCGATGGCAAGGGGAGGTTCACGCGTGTCTTCAGCAAGGACGTCGAGATCCTCGCACCCTCCACCGCGATCGCGATGGGCGACGGCAACCTCGACGGCAAGCTCGACATCTTCGCGGGGAGCTGGCTCGTCCACTACCCCGACTTCCCCACGGTGAAGAGCCGATACTACCAGGGCGACGGCAAGGGCGGCTTCGTCGACGTGCTCGAGGCCGCCGGTATGGCCCTCGATCCCCCGCGCCCGGTGTACGGCGCCATGTGGGGCGACTGGAACGACGACGGCCTCCCCGATCTCTACGTGAGCCACTACAACCTGCGAGACAACGCCCTCTTCCAGAACCTCGGCGGGGGAAAGTTCGTGGACGTGGCCGCGAAGGTCGGCGCCCACCACGACGCCATACCGACCACGGCGCCGCAGTACCCCGGCGGCCACAGCTACGGGAGTGACATCGGCGACTTCGACAACGACGGGGACATGGACATCTTCGTTCCCAACATCTCGCACCCGCGCACGCAGCCCTGGGCGGACCCGAGCATGCTCCTCGTCAACCAGGGCGGGCCGGGCTTCCTGTTCAAGAACCTCCGGCGCGAGATGGGGATCATCTTCGACGAGGGCGACGTGAACTCGCTGTGGGTCGACTACGACAACGACAGCGATCTCGATCTGGTGGTCGCGCCCACGTATCCTGCACACTACACGAAGCTGTACCGGAACGACGGACAGGCGGGGTTCGTCGACGTGACGTACGAGGCGCGGATCGCCGTCCACATGGGGGCCTACGTCGCGGCCGCCGACATCGACGAGGACGGCGACATGGACCTCGTGATCATGGGCAACCCCCCGAGCCCGAGCGTCAACGTGTTCGAGAACAGGATCGGGAGCAAGAACGCCTGGGTGTTCTTCGATCTCGAGGGGGTGAAGTGCAACCGCGACGCCGTCGGGGCCAAGGTCGTGGTCAAGGCGGGCGGTGTCACGCAGACGCGCGAGGTGAAGGGAGGCGGTGGCGGCACGCCGAGCCACGGCAACTCGCACTTCCTGCACTTCGGCCTCGGGAGGGCGACGCAGATCGAGTCCGTGACCGTCCGGTGGCCCGCCGGAGCCACCGAGACGTTCACCGGCGCGACGGTCGGCCGCCGGTCCAGGCTGGTCGAGGGGGCGGGAAAGGCCGCGCCTCGCTGAGCGCGCGCGCCGCGACGGGGAGGCGAGAGGTCGTTTTCAATGACCCACCAGTTCTCATTCGCGCTGGAGTGCCCCTTCGAATTACGTTTGGGGTGGGTCGGGGTGAAGCCCGGTTACGTGCAAAGTGCCCAATTCGCGCAGTCCGACGGTTCTGGTGGTGGAGGATGAGCCCTTGGTGGCCCGGGCGCTCACGCGCGAGCTCGGGGACTGCTTCACGGGCGAGGACGTCCACATCGTGACCGTGACCGATGACGCCCACGCGCGCGCTGTCCTCGCGCAGTCACCCAACCTCCTCGGCTGCGTCATCGACAGCAAGCTCGGCGACGCCGAGCGCGCCGGCTTCGACGTCGTGGACGCCGTGCGGGCGCGCTATCCCGACGTCCCGATCCTGATCTTCAGCGGACAGCCGCCGTCCACGATAGCGGCGGAGATCAGCGGACGCATGGTGTTCTATGCATGGAAGGCGAGCGACGAGGCGTGGGAGGCCGTGTCCACCTTCGCGAGGGGGCTCGTACAGCCGAACCGGTCGCTCGACGGGGATGTCGCCGCGATCGCGTACGAACGCTCGCTCTCCGACGAGGAGGCAGCCTATCTCAGGCTCTATGTGGAGGGTCGCCCGGACAAGGAGAACTCCGCGCGCATGGGCATCCCGCTCGGAACCCTCTACAACTACAAGACGCGGATCACGAAGAAGCTCGCGGTCGCTTCGATGCGCAGGGCCCTCTTCCAGCTCCTCCGCAGGGTGTACCGCGATCTGTGAGGTCAGCGGAAGCCGATCGCGATCGCCGACGCCGCGAGGTGCTCCCCATCGTCCTCGGCGAAGCCCGTGGCGATCGGCTCCACGCCGAGCGACGTGATGGCGCGCACGAGGCGTCGCAGCGCCCGGCGCCTCGCCGCGGACACGGCCAGCCCGCGCGTCCAGCGCGCGTCGACCACGACCACGTCCGGCTCCAGGAGCACGACGGTCTCCAGGGTCCAGCCGGCGCCGAGGCCGAACCGCAGGCCCGCTTCGCGGGCCGAAGCGCGGGCCCGTTCGAGCGTCGACACCGCGTGGGCCCCCTCGGCGACGATGAGCACGTGCTCGCGTCCGGGCACGGCCGGCAGCCCCTCTCCGACCACCAGCGCCTCCGCATCGACGTGGACGTGGAGCACTTCCCCGGGCCGAGCGAGCACGGTGTGAAGGGCGCTGACGTTCGCTGCGACGTCGATCACGCGGCCGAGCTCTCGTCCGTCCGAGAGGTTCACGACGGCGGTGCTCGGCGGGGGCATCCCGGGCGGGGGCGCCGAGGTGCGTTCCCGGCCCGCGCCGGGGCCACCGCGGTACAGCGCGCGCCGCATGTCGAATCGCTCGAGCGCCCGCAGCAGCGTTCGCGCGAGCAGCGCCCTGTCGAAGCTGCCCTTGACCAGGTAGTCCTGCGCACCGGCGTGAATCGCCTTCAGGGTCGTCGCCGCGTCGTTCACACCGGTGAGCATCACGACGGGGACCTCCGCGAACTCACAGGAGAGCGCCGCGATGGACTCCGGGCCGGACGAATCGGGCAGGTTGAGGTCGAGCAGGACGACGTCCGTCTGCCCGGCGACAGCCACGCCATCGGACAGGCGCGTCACCCAGGTCAGCTCGTGCGGGTGCGGCCACCTGGCGAGCGCCATCTCCACGATGGCGGCGTCGGTCGGACTGTCCTCCACGAGGAGAATGCGAAGCTTGTGGTGTCGACCCCCGTTCTCCAACCGCGCGTCCTCTCCGTGGCGTGTCCCGCGGCGTCCAGATTGCGACGCGTCGGTCGCGCTGGGAAGGGGTGATCGTCCTCCCATAGAAAACGACCTGCGCAAAGGGTCCGCAGGGCCTGCCCCCGTCACTCCACGATCACCCGATCCCCGCCTCCCCGCCCGAAGACCTCCGGACTGTACATCTCCTCGGCCTTCGGCGGCGGCACCACGAAGGTGCCCGGCGTGGTGGCGCGTGCAACATACACATATTCGTGCACGCCCTCCCAGAGCAGCGACGCGAACGCCTCCACCCGCTCGTCGCGCATGTTCTGGTGCTCGTACCAGCTCCGCGACCACCAGCTCGTGCTCTCCTTCGCGCTCGGATCGTGCGGGATGGGCCCGGTGACGGCCAGCGCCGCGTTCAGCGGCTCGATCCCCGCGGGGATCGGGTCCACGAGCGCCACGTGGTACCGGCGCGCCGGGTTCACCATGGTGACGCGCACGCGCACCTTCGCGCCAGCCTTCACGTGCCACACGCCGTCGGACGCCAGCTTCACCTCGTCGGGCTTGTCGACCGCCTCGTAGCGGCGCGTGACCACGAACCCGCGATCCATCGGCGGCGGCCGCAGATCCGTCGGCGCGTACTGCATCCCCACCCGGAAGTAGAGCCGGCCGGGCCCCTCCTTCGACAGGATGAGGTTCGCGTCCTTCACCTCCGCCAGGAGCTGCATCGGGACGTCCGTGTGGCTCCGCTCGGTGGTGCGCCCCTTGAACGCGTGTTCCCCCGCGTAGCGATCGCCGAGCCAGACCCTCGCGACGAGGTCCGGCGTCACGCCCTCGTAGTTCGCGAAGTAGCGGTCGAGCCCGAGCAGGACGAACGCGTTCTCCTGGGTGCTCGCCCACCGCCCGGCCTTCTTGTGGGCGAGCAGGCCCGCCACGAGCTTCGGGATGAGGTCGCTCCTCGGCTGGTCGCCGATCATCCCCTCGAGGAGGATCCCGTCCGCGCGCCGGTCCGAGTGGAGGAGCAGGTGATCGCCGTCCCCGTACCCGGTCGTGAAGTGCGCCGCGCCCGCGGTCTCCGTCGCGCGGTTGGCGAGGAGCCGCCGGATCTGCGCCGTCTCCGCCTCGGAGCCCTTGTCCTGCGACAGGGTCGGGTACACCCAGCCGACGGTCTCGAGCCCGGTCTTGTCGACGCCGCCGCCCTCCTGCAGGATCTTCTTCGCCTTCGCCGCGTCGGGATCGCCGAGCCGGTGGCGCACGTAGAGCGCGTACGCGATGAGCGCGCGACGCGCCTCGGGGCTGTAGTGGTGCGGGATGTGGCTCTCGATCGCCTTCAGGTGGCTGTGGGCGCGCTGGAGCATGCCGGCGTCGATGGCGAACCCCTTCTCCTTCGCGCGCACGAGCGTGTGCGTGACGTGGATCGACAGGAAGGGCCAGGGCTCCGTGAACCAGAAGCCCCAGCCGCCGTTCCCGTGCTGGCGCGTCTTCAGGCGCGCGAGATCCTTGGCGACGTTGGCGACGAGCACCTCCGGCGCGGGCAGTCCCTCCGCCTTGAACGCGGCGAGCACGTCCTTGAGCGCGGCGATCGCCATCACGCGCGACGCGATCTGCTCGTTGCAGTCGTAGGGATACCGGACGAGGTAGAGCACCGCGTCCGTCAGCGCCTGGAGCGCGGTCGACGAGGTGGTGACCTCGAGCCCGCCGAACTGCGTGACCACGCCGTCCGGCATCTTCACGCGCTGCGCGATCGCGCCCTGGTCGATCACCCCGTACGTCG
This sequence comes from Myxococcales bacterium, assembly GCA_005777185.1. Lineage (GTDB taxonomy): Bacteria > Myxococcota_A > Polyangia > Polyangiales > Polyangiaceae > SXNL01. Next base: position 10,610 of record SXNL01000315.1, on the reverse strand, counting down.
CGAACGCCTCCGTCGTCGCGGGCGTCCACACCGGGAGCTCGACCTGAGCCGCGTCCGAGTGCTTGGCCGAGGCCGCGCCGACCTGGATGCGGGCGGTCCCCGGCTTCACCGCGGCGGCGGCGAGGCGCACCTCCACCCGATCGTTCGGGGGAACGGTGACCTTGCGCCCGCCGCCCTCGATCGTCGCGTTGATGGCGCGCGCGGCGAAGCCCACGTCGAGCGGCTTGTCGGTCTGGTTCTGGAGCACGACGGGGAGCTCGAACCTGTCGCCGAAGTTCAGGAACCTCGGCGCGCTCGGCCGCACCATGAGCGGGAGGCGCGCGGTGATCGTGGACTCCTGCGACCCGAAGCGACGCTCCTCGCCCGCGACCGCCCACACGCGGTAGCGTGTGAGGCTGTCGGGGAGCTTCACGGGCACGTCGACGTGGCCCTTCGCGTCCGTGGCGAGCCGCGGCGAGAACACCGCGAGCGCGTTGAAGTCGGTGCGCACGGCGAGCGCGGGCCCGCTGCCCACGACGGCTTCCTCGCCGCCGGACCTCCCGTTGAGCGCCATCGCCTTCTTCGGCATCTCGACAGGGGAGCCGGGCGGCGGAGGCGGCGCGGGCGCGTCCGCGCTCGGCATGTTCATGCGCATCATCGAGCCGCCGTAGGGGCCGCCGGTGTTCGCCGCTCTCGGCTCGCCGTCGGCCTTGTACCTGCTGCCGCGCTCGGCGAGCTCGCGCTGGCGGGCCTCCTGGGGGTGCGCGAGGAGGACGCGATCGCGCAGCGCGTGATCCTGCACGTTGGCGCCCCGCGAAGGGTAGAAAACGCCCATCGGATCGGGGTGGTGGTACGCCGCGAGCGCGAGGATCGCCTCGTCCACCACGATCACCGCGACGTCGCTCCCCGGGACGGGGTTGCCCTTGTGATCCTTCACGTCGATCGCGACCGACGTGACCCCTCCGGGATCCACCTTCGCGTCGCGCGGCGTCACCGAGAGCGAGAGCTTGCGCGTGACCGGGGGGATGGACAGGCTGACGCTCCCCTGGGCGAACGCGGGCCGCTTCCCGAGCCTGGGATCGGGCTGGCCGCTCTCGTCGTCGCGCGGCGCGGCGCCCACGACGACCACGTGCGCCGTCGCGCCGGGATACAGGGCCTCGTCGAGCGGCACGCGCACGGTCTCCATGGGCGTCGCCATCGAGAACCGCACGGTCTGGAGGATGCCCCCGCGCCGTAGCGTGAGGAGCCCCTCCGCGGGCGCGAACGGAGACAGGACGAGGATCTCCGCGGTGTCGCCCGCCTTGTACTCCGTCCTGCCGGTCACCAGCTTGACCTCGCCGGCCTTGAGGTCGCGGTCGGGCTTGGCCGTGCCGCCGAGCACCCACAGGGTCATGGTGGTCTGGCTCCTCCGGCCGCTGTCGTCCTCCACGATCCCGGTGATGCGGTGCCGCCCGCCGTCGCGCGTCGAGAGCGTGCAGCGCGCCGGCGCGTCGCCCGAGACGAGATCGCACGTCGCCTTGTCGAGCTCCTTCTCCTCGTACTGGTCGCCCTTCTGCTCGAAGTCGATGCGCGCGCTCGTGACCTTCACCTTGCGGCCCGAGGTGATCTTCCCGTCGAGGTCCGCCACGAGCGTCTCGAGCTGGATCGGCTCGCCCGCCCGCACGAAGTACTTCTCCGCCTTGAGGCCGACGTACACGTTCGCGGGGTGCACGAGCACGCTCGCGTTCGACGACCACTCCTGCCGGTTCACGTCCGTCACGCTCCCGTGGATCGAGAGCGACATGGGGTACGGCGGATCGAGCGCGTCGAAGTCCAGGCGGATCCGGTGCTCTCCCTGCCCGCTGGTCGTCCCCTTCCACGTCTCGCTGGTCCGGTTCTTCTTCTCGCGCGGATCGCCGTGCCAGGACCACCTGGGGGAGCTGCCCCAGTCGTGCTTGCCGAAGGTCCAGCCCGCGTGGTTCGGCGGGTGGAACGAGCCGTCCGCGCGGTCGACGCTCCACGCGACGTCCGCGTTCGCGAGCCCGCCGCCCGCGTAGTACTTCGCGTCGGTCGTCACGATCGCGTGGGATCCCACGAAGTGCGGTCCCTCGGACACGCTCGTCTTGACCTCGAACTCGGGCCGGCGAAACTCCTGGATGGAGAGGTAGTGGTCGTGCCGCCCGGCGCGCTCGTGATCGATGCGAACGCGGGCGCGGCCGAGGTTGGCGGTCTTCGGGAGCGTGACCACGAAGTCGAAGCCACCGTTCGGGCTGGCCCCCGCCTCGCCCTTCACGGACTCGGCGCCACGGCTGTCGAGGAGGGCCCACGACACCTTGCCCTGCGCGCCCTGGAGCGGCGCGACGTCGCCGCGCTTGCCGAGGCCGACCTCGCGCACCCACCCGAGCACGTGGACCTCCTCGCCGGGCTTGTACGTCTTGCGATCGTCGACGACGAAGAACTGCTTGCGCGTCCCGGGATCGTGCGGAAACCCGAGGTTGCCGTTTTGGTACGAGCCCGCGAGCATCGCGGTGTCGGCCCCCTTGCGGGCCCAGAGCCACCCCTGCCGCGCGCGATCGATGCGGCCAAGACCGTCTGCGCCCGTCTTGCCGCGGGTGAGATCGCTGTGGAAGAGTTCCACGTCGGCGAGGGGCGCGCCCGTGGCGAGATCGGTCGCCCACGCGGTGAGGCCGTCGGCCTCGGCCATCGCGTGGAGGCCGATGCGTGTAGACTGCACCCACGCGCGGACCCAGTCCTTGTCCCATCGATCACGCTGCGGTCGGGTCGTCTCCGCGACGACGATCGCCTGGCCGAGGTTGGCCTTGTCGAGGGCGCTCGAGAGATCGAGCGCTGTCTCGGTGAGCTCGTCGGCGAGGTCGGTGGTCTTGATCACCCTGTCGAACACGAGCTTTCCGGGCGGCGTCGTCACCTTGCGGTCGTGATCCCACGCGTCCCGGAACTCGCGGTACTTCGGCCAGTCCTCGGGCTTGACCTGGAAGATGCGCACCTTCACCGTGGGATCGTTCACCGAGAAGATGGAGTACTTCCCCATCGAGGCCGGATCCTGCACGACCATGTCGCTGTCCTCGGGGAACAGCGTGGGTGGGGCGGGGCTGACGTCGAACGTGGCCTTCTCGTCGCGCGCCAGGCTCTGGCCGAAGACGTCCTTGAGGGCGCGGGACAGGGTGACCGTGTACCTCGTCTTGCCCTTGGTCTTCCCCGAGACGGTGACGCTGTCGCCCGCGGCGGTGACCTTCATGCCGGCGATCGCGGGCGTGACCGTGACGATGCCCTTCTCGAACGCCTTGCGATCGATCGGGTTGTTGAGGTGGATCGTGAACGGGGTCAGCGGCACGCAGTGGCCCCAGCCGCACGACGACTCCCGCATCCGGAACGGATCGTACGTGCGGAACTGGAACGCGTGGTCGGCGGCGGTGGGCTTCGGGCCCTCGGCGCCGCGCGTGCCCTTCGGGATGACGACCTTGTAGGTCGTCGCGGGCGAGAGATCCGCCGCCGCCACGACGGCGATCCAGCGGCCCTTCTTGGCGCGCTGGCTCAGGTTCGACACGGAGGGCTCCTCCTCGATCTCGTCGGGCGTGGCGAGGCGGAGCGGCACCTTCGAACCGTCGCCGGTCACCTCGAGGCGCGAGAACAGCTCCTTCTCATCCATCGCCTGATCGAGCTCGGCGAACAGGACGGGCTTGAGGGTCTGCGGGCCTCCACGCGGATGGTGGTTCACGAGGCGCGGCGGGGGTGTCTCGAAGGTGAAGCGCACGGCCTCGGCGAGCGTCTCCCCGCTGGCGGCCTTCGTGCCGGCGGGGATGTCGACGGCGTAGTCGGTCGCCATCGGGAAGCGCGGATCGGGGTGGAACACGACGCTCTGCGTGCCCACCCACCGCCACTCGCCCTTCGGTGGGGGCGTCAGCGTGACGGGGATGGGGATCTTCGCGAGCTCCGCGTGCGACGTGACGGGCACCATCGGCGCCGAGAAGGTGACCGAGAGGTACGGCGCGACGTCCACCTTCCCCTCGGGCGCGAAGCGGAGCACCTTGAGGGGGCCCGCCTTCACGGCAGGCGGCGCGCCCGCGGGAGGCCGGGGCGGCGGGAAAGACTCCTGGATCGTCTTGCCCGGACGCGGCGCGGGCGGCGACTTCTCGCGGAGCGCGAACGGCTGCGCGAGGGGCTCCTCGGCGAGCGCGGGGAGGCGGTCGAGGAGGCGCTTCGTGTCGGCCTCGGAGAGCGGGGTCGTCGTCGCCGTCCCCCTCGGCGGGCGCTCGGTGTCCTCGTCGGCGTCGCTGATGCGGAAGCCGAGGCCGCTCTTCGAGATCTTCCACTTCACCGGCCCCGACGGCGGCGCCACAACCGCGGGGGGCGTGGGGATGTGCGCGACGGGCTTCGGACCGGGGCACCCGATCACGACGAAGGCTAGCAGCGGCAAGGCGAGGCGTTTCATGCGGTTCCTCTTTCGCGACATCGAGGGTAACATCGCGACATGCCGAGGCGCTCCTGGTTCGACGCGAAGCAAGGCGAGAGGCCCACGATCGGAACGACGCTACCGGGGCTCGACACGTGGCAGGCCGCCGTCGAGGACGGCGTGATCGAGGCGCACGAGGTGGAGGCGCAGAAGGATCTCGTGCTGCAGTTGCTCCGCGATCTGGAGCCGATGCTGGACGATCCGCTGCACGAGCGTGTGACGCGCGTGCTGGAGGAGTGGACGGTCCTGTCGGCGATGCAGACGACGCTGCTCCTGGAGGATCAGGGGGGCGAGGGGTAGCTGCCCGCCCCCCTCAGAGCGCGATCTTCTTCCAGCTCCCGCCGTGGAACTTCACGGCCATCACCACCGACGCGACGCTCGCGTAGCACACGGCCGCGGTCCACATCCCCATGAGGCCCAGGTTCAGGATCAGCGCGAAGACCCACGCGAAGGGGACCAGCACGCCGAACACGAGGCACAGCTGGGCCGCCGCCACGAACTTCGTGTTCCCGGCGCCGAAGAGGGCCTCGCTCAGGATCATGCCACCCGCGATGATCGGCGTCACGACGCCCATCATCCGCATCGGCATCATCGTCGCTGCCTGCACCGCCTCCGAGTGCGTGATGAAGCCGACGATCTGCGGCGTGAACAGCACGCCCTCGCACAGCCCGACCACGCCGAACACCGCCACGCCGAGCCGCACGCTCGCCCAGCCGAACTTGGTCGCCTGGTCGGGCATCTTGGCGCCGAGGCTCTGGCCCACGAGGGTCGCCGTGGCCGTGCCGAACGCGATGCACGCGGTGAAGGTCAGCTTCATGATCGCGACGATGTTCGTCGTCGCCGCCCCGTTCACGGCCTCGACCCCTCCGCACGCGCCGATGATCTTCTTCAAGGTGTCGGCCGCCGCGCGCGCGTCGAGCTCGCCGGCGACCTTCGAGAACATCCCGAAGCCCACCATCATGATGACGGTCGCGGCCGCGGCGGGGATGGAGAGCTTGAGGATGTCCCACGTCAGCTTCCGCGACAGGTTGGAGAAGCGCACCGGCTTGAAGCGCGCGCGCTCCTTCGCCGCGAAGCCCAGCATGATCCCGAGGCCGATCCACGTCGCCATGAACGCCGAGAGGCCCGCGCCCTCCGCCCCCATGCGGGGAGCCCCGAACTTGCCGAAGATGAACGTGTAGCAGAACAGCACGTTGAACACGTTCATGATGAGCGACGAGATGAAGTGGATCGTCGTCTTGCCGATCCCGTCGAAGAACGCCTTCACGCCCATCGTCATCGACATCGAGATCACGCCGAGGAGGCGCCACTTCGAGTACGCGAGCGCGATGGCCTGCACCTCGGGGTTGCCCGGGATCATCAGCTTGATGAGCGGCTCGATCGTGAAGATGCCGAGGATCGACGCGCACGCGCCGGCGATGAGGCAGAACCACGCCGCGTTCGCCAGGACCTTCCCCGCATCCTCGAAGTTCTTCTCGGCGTAGCGGCGCGCGGTCAGGGCCTGCGTGCCGACGCTGATCGCGGCGAGCGACCCGCCGAAGAGCCACACCAGGATGAGCGACGGCAGGAGCGCGGCCTGGGCGTTCGACGACTCGGGGCAGGGCAGGCGCGAGAAGAAGACGACGTCGATCTCGTTGACCAGGCTCTGGAGGAGCATCGCCCCGATGGTCGGGAGCGCGAGGCGGAAGATCACACGGTAGGGGGACCCCGTGAGGGCGCGGATGTCGATCTCGGCAGGCGGTCCCGCGGCGGTGGCCATCGTGTTGGGGCGGAACAGGCCGCGGGGCGGGAACGTTCCACACCAGGCGGACCTCAATCTTGCCGCACCCTTACGCGACGTTCAGCGTGAATACAAGGACCGCGGGGGGCGCGCGCGGGAAGATACCCCTTGCAACGTGCCAACCCTGGGGCTTTCATGACCGCCGTGACGGTGCGTGGCAAGCTGGTCGGCCTCGGTGCGGGCCTGGTCGTGGGCGTGGTCCTGGCGGGGTCGGGCTGCGGAAACCCGAAGTTCCCGAGCTGCGAGAACGACACGCACTGCAACACGGATGGCCACAAGGGCGTGTGCGTGAACGGCAAGTGCGTCGACTGCCGCGCGGACGCGGCGTGTGGGGACGGGCGCGAGTGCCACGCGGGCACCTGCGTCGCGACCGAGGGGTACTGCGACGACAAGAAGCCGTGTGGCGAGGGCAAGCTCTGCGGCAAGGACCACCGGTGCAAGACCGAGCTCCAGGCGAGCGACGCACCCGTCGAGTGCGATGACGAGCGCCCGTGCAAGGGCCCCGGCGAGCGGTGCCAGAACGGCCGCTGCTACGCGCCGCCGAAGGCGCCCGGATGCGAGGACTTCCCCGCGCCCAGGTTCTCGTACGAGTCGGCCGACGTCACCGACGAGGTGAAGGCGACGCTCGACCGACTCAGCAAGTGCCTCACGACGGGCCCGCTGAAGGGCCGCAAGGTCCTGTTGACGGGCCACTGCGATGCGCGTGGCGAGTACGAGTTCAACATGGGCCTGGGCGCGCACCGCGCGGAGGCCGTGAAGGCGATGCTCACGAGCGCGGGGGTGCCGCCCGAGCGCATGGCGACGTCGTCGCGCGGGAAGCTCGACGCCGTCGGCCAGGACGAGGCCGGGTGGGCGAACGACCGGCGCGTCGACATCGAGGTTCGGTAGCTCCTCTTCGCGCTCGCACGCAGCGCGACTTCGCGCCCGCAGCGCTCAGCGCGACTTCGCGCTCGCAGACTTCCGCGTCGTCTCGCCCGTGCCGTTGATGCGCGCGAGCACCCGCCTGGCGTCGTGGGCGTTCGGGTGGGATCGCACCCACTCCTCGAGGAGCGCCTTCGCCTCCTGCTTGCGGCCCGAGGCGTCGAGGGCGAGGGCGTGCAGCATGCGGGGATCCGAGCCCGCGTCGCGCGCCGACCACCGTTCGGCGGCCCCGATCGCCTCCGCGTGGGCGCCTGCCCGGTAGGCGGCGAGCGCCCAGGCGCGGATGGAGCGCGCGTCGTCGTGCGTCTTCGCGCGCTCGCGTGCCTCGCTGAGCCGCGCGGCGAGCGTGCCCTCCCGCATCGAGACCTTCATCACCGGCGGCTCCGCCCGCGCCTCGGCCGCGGTGGCCGTCGCCGTGGTCGACTCGGGCGCGGCAGGGGTCGCCGCGTTCGCGATGGTGGCAGCGGGCGCGGTCACGTTCTCCTCCGGGCCGGCGGGGGCCGCCTGGATGGTCCCGGGTGGAGGGGTCGCATTCTCCGCAAGCGTCGGCGCGGCGAGCGGGAGAGACTCGACCGCGACGGTCGGGATCTCCGTGTTCGCGGCGCGGTGCGCGCTCTTGTACCCGGCGAGCGCCAGGATGGCGCACGAGAGCGCGGCGACCGCGGTGACGGCGCTCCGCGCACGGCGACGGCGCTGGTCGGGCGTGGTGCGGGCGAGCTGGAGCGCCTCCCGCATGGCCTTCACGTCGGCGAAGCGGTCCTCGGGCTTCTTGGCGAGGGCGCGCAGGATCACCGCCTCGACCTCCTGCGGGATCGACGCGACGCGACGGCGCGGTGCCTCGGGCGTCTCGCGCAGCTGCTTGCCCATCACGACGACGCTCGACTCGCCTTCGAACGGGGGGGCGCCCGTGACGAGCTCGTACAGCACGCAGCCCAGAGCGTAGATGTCGCAGCGGTGGTCCACCGTCTCGCCGGCGACCTGCTCCGGCGCCATGAACTCGGGCGTGCCGAAGATGCAGAAGCCTTTCTGGCGCTTCTCGCCGGAGATCTCGCTGTCGGCCATCGCCACGCCGAAGTCGAGCAGCTTGAGGACGTTCTTGTCGGTCAAGAACAGGTTCTGCGGCTTCAGATCGCGGTGCACGACGCCGGCCGCGTGCGCGCACTCGAGGGCGTGGGTCGTCGCGATGGCGAGGTCGATCGCCTGCTTGTACGGGAGGATCCGGCGAGGGCGCTTGTCGAGCGTGTGGCCGCTGAGGAGCTCCATCGCGATGAACACGCGGCCGTCCAGCGACTTGCCGAAATCGTACAGGAAGGCCAGGCTCGGGTGAGACAGGGTCGCGATCACGCGCGCCTCGCGACGGAAGCGATCGATCGCGTCGTGCGCCGACGCGTACACGGGGGCCATCACCTTCACCGCGACCCTGCGCCCGAGCTCCACGTGCTCGGCCTCGTACACCTGCCCGCTCGCGCCCTCGCCGATCTTCGAGAGGAGCCGGTAGGGGGTGCCGCTCAGCATCGAGGGGTCGTCCGTCATGTGCGCGCGCGCGGCCTCCATCGCCATCCCACCGGACGGGGTCTCGGTGTCCGTCTTGAGGGCTCGCGCCTGGGCGAGGAGGCGCGCGAACTCGGCGCGCGAGCGGCCCGGCTCGTCCGGCCAGAGGCTCCGCATCAGGCCGGCGATCCGCGCACGCACGCCGCGCTCACCGCTCTTCGAGGCAGGCGTCGCCGAGAGGATCTTCGACAGGTCGGCGACCGCGCCGTGCGCCGTCGTGTAGCGGTCGTCGGGATCGTTGGCGCAGAGCCTTGCGATGACGTCGTCGAGCTCGACGGGAATGGCGCGGATCGGCGCGAGCGCGGGGATCGCGAACCGACCCTCGGCCACCTCCTGCAGGTGCTTCTGAGGGTCGCCGGAGAGGAGGCGCTTGCCCGCGCAGAGCTCCCAGAGCATGACGCCCATCGCGTAGAGGTCGATGCGCGAGTCGCCGACCTGCTGGCGAGCGACCTCCGGGGCGACGTAGCCAGGCTTCGCGAACACGACGCCCGCCACGGTGTGGCACCTCCGGTTCTGCCCCCGGGCCGTGCCGAAGTCGATCAACTTGAGCTCGCCGGCGTAGCCAATCATGACGTTCTGGGGGGACAGGTCGCGGTGGACGATGCCGAGCGGCGTGCCGTCCGCGCTCGCGCGCTCGTGCACGTGAGCGAGGGCCTGGCCCATCTCGATGATCATCGCCGCGGCCTCGACCCACCCGATGCGGACGCCGAGCTGGACGGCGCGCTGGCGTACGTCCGAGAGGCTCCGGCCCTCGACGTGCTCGACCACGTTGTAGGGCTCGCCGTTGTCGTCGTTCGCGGCCTCGATGACCTGGACGACGCCGGGGTGGTTGAGCTGGGCCTGCACGCGCGCCTCGTCGAGGAAGCGTGCGAGGAACGAGCCGTCGTGGATGTGGTCGCGCCGGACCGTCTTCACGACACACGGCCGCTCGGCCCCCTCGATGCCCGTCGTGGCGGCGAGGTAGACGTCCCCCATGCCGCCACGCGCGAGGAGCCGTAGGAGCAGGAGCCTCCCGAACACCCGCGGAAGGGGGATCGCGACGACCCCGGAGGAGAACCCGCTCTTCGACTCTGCGACAGCTGCTTCGCCCATGCGAGCGGGAATATGGAACTCCGCGCGATCGGGCCAAGTTTTCGTGCGGCCGATCGCGCGCCGTCCGGTGTGCCGCGCGTTGCCGCGCGGCGCAGGGCCTGCTAACCGGGGCGCATGCCGAGGCGCGACGACTTGCGGAAGATCCTCCTCATCGGCGCCGGACCCATCGTCATCGGGCAAGCGTGCGAGTTCGACTACTCGGGGACGCAGGGGGCGAAGGCCCTCCGCGCCGAAGGTTACGAGGTCGTGCTCGTCAACTCGAACCCCGCGACCATCATGACCGATCCGGAGCTCGCGCACCGGACGTACGTCGAGCCGCTCGACGTGGCCACGCTCGAGGCGATCCTCGAGGTCGAGCGCCCCGACGCGCTCCTCCCCACGCTCGGGGGCCAGACGGCGCTGAACCTCGCGATGGCCCTCCACGCGAAGGGTACGCTCGCGCGGCTCGAGGTCGAGCTCCTCGGAGCGCGCCCGGAGTCGATCGCGAAGGCCGAGGATCGCGCGCTGTTCAAGGCCGCGATGGAGAAGATCGGCCTCGAGTGTCCGCGCGCTGGCGTCGCGCATTCGCTCGAGGAGGCGAGGGCGATCGTGGAGTCGACGGGCTTTCCCGCGATCCTCCGCCCGTCGTTCACCCTCGGAGGCTCGGGCGGTGGCATCGCACGCGACGCCGAGGAGCTCGAGGGGAAGGTGCTCTGGGCGCTCTCGCAGTCCCCCACTTCCGAGGTCCTCATCGAGGAGGCGAAGGCCACGTCGTTGGTCCCGTCGCCGTCGATGTCGCCGCCCCGGAAGGGGATGGACCCCGCGTAGGCGTCGCCGTAGTAGTCGTACCAGAGCTGG
>SXNL01000314.1 GCA_005777185.1 Myxococcales bacterium | reverse complement strand
TTCCTCGACGAGATCGGCGAGATCCCGGTCGAGATGCAGGTGAAGCTCCTCCGCGCGCTCCAGGAGAGCGAGTTCGAGCGCGTGGGTGGCATCAAGACCATCCACGTCGACGTCCGCCTCGTCGCCGCGACCAACCGCGACCTGAAGAAGCTCATCCACCAGCAGGTCTTTCGCGAGGATCTCTTCTACCGCCTCAACGTCGTCTCGATCCGCCTCCCGGCGCTCCGCGAGCGCACCGGCGACATCGCGCTCCTCGTCGAGCACTTCCTCACGAAGTTCAACGAGCGGCTGAAGAAGTCCGTCTCGGGCGTCGAGCCGGACGCCATGGATCTCCTCACCGCGTACGCGTGGCCGGGCAACATCCGGGAGCTCGAGAACGTGATGGAGCGCTCGGTCCTCTTCTGCGACGCCCAGCGCCTCCGCGTCGAGAACCTGCCCGCCGAGCTCCGCGGCAACCCGATCCTGTCGACGCCGCCGGCCAGCGCGATAGACGCAGCCCTCTCGGGCGAAGGTGGGCTGAAGGAGCACGTCAAGCTCGCCACGAGCCGCCTCGAGCGCGAGATCGTCAGCCGCGCGCTGAAGCAGACGGGCGGTAACGTGACGCACGCCGCGCGTCTCCTCAAGATCTCGCGCAAGGGCCTCCAGCTCAAGATGAAGGAGCTCGGGCTTCGTGAAGGATCGGGCGAGAAGGGCGACATCTAACGCCGCTCTCGCGGGCGGGCGGAGCGCGCGGGGCAGGGCGCTGCGTGCAGCGACGACGATTGTGCTCGCGACGCTCACCGCCTGCCGCCGCGACAGCACCTCCGGCGCGCCCGCGCCGAGCGCAACGGTCTTCGTGCCGAGACCGGCGCCGTCGGGCCCCGGCACGCCGCGCCCCGGGATGGCGTGGATCCCGCCCGGCACCGTGCGCGTGGGTACGCCTCCCGACCGCACGCCGCGCATCGCGGACGAGGAGCTCGCGCACGACGAGCGCCAGATGGGTGGATTCTACATCGATCTCTACCCCTACCCCGACGAGGCCGGCGCCATCCCCACCACGAACGTGACCCGCGACGAGGCCGCGCGTCTCTGCGAGGCAAGAGGCAAGCGCCTCTGCACCGAGCTCGAGTGGGAGCGCGCGTGCAAGGGCGCGGAGAACTCGCCGTACGAGTACGGCGACGCCTACCGGGCGGCCTCCTGCGGAACGGGCGTCGCGGCGGAGGAGGGCGCGCGCCGCCCCACGGGGGATCACGTGGCGTGCAAGAGCTCCTTCGGCGTCGCCGACATGCACGGCGGCCCGTGGGAGTGGACCGACAGCCGCTGGCAGCGCGGCCCGAGCGCAGCGCCGGGCCCCGCACGCGACGGTGGCGCGCGAGATCTCGCCGTCCTCCGCGGCGGGAACGCCGCCCTCGGCGAGCTCGTCGGACGCTGCGCCAACGCGCGGGGGAGCCCGTCTGGCTCGCGCGCGCTCACCGTCGGCTTCCGCTGTTGCGCGGGCCCGCGCAACACGGCGGAGGTCGTGCTGCCCGTCGACTCCCGTCCCGTGCTCGAGCGACTGAAGGACACCGCGTCGATCGTGAAGCTGCTGGGCGCGGCGGGCGCGAAGGGGTGGACCGGCGCGGACGTCCCCGCGTCCGAATACGCGTTCCCGGAGGCCTGGGCCTGGCGGCCCGTGGGGCACGACGAGCTCACGGTCCTCCTCGGCTGCACGCGCGAGACGACCCCGCGCTGTGGCGCCATCGTCGCCCGGATCGTCGAGGAGCACGCCACCGTCCTCGCCACGTTCACCGGCGGCGGCATCCCGCCCACGCTCACGCCGATCGATCACGGCCTGCGCGGCCGCGGCTTCCGGCGCGCAGGGGCGTACCACCACGTGACGCGGTACGCCTTCGGTAGGGTCGAGGTCGTCGACGAGCCGGTCAACATCCCGTAATTCCCCGGGGTTCACCCGCCTCGAAAAAACTTCGCCGGAGGCGGAACCTTTCGGTCCCGGACGTGTCTCTCGCACCCGGAACAATTGCGGAGCGGGCGAGAGCCCGAGGCGGAGATGGTTCCGCGCCCGTCCCTTCCCCCCACCCGATCGACCGGGGACACGCACGTGCGCGTGCCCCAACAGGAGACCCTCATGAGCACCCTCGGCATCACCCTCCCCACCGTCTTCAACGTCCCGGCCATCGCGCAGCAGAACCCGTTCGTCGCGTCCGCCGAGGATCAGCCGACGACCGCCGAGGCCGGTTACGTGATGATCGCATCCACCCCCGCCGTCGATCCCCGCGACGTCGAGTCCGATCTCGAGGCGATCGAGGTCTGCGTGATGTGGGGCCAGAACGTCCTCTTCCTGGAGCACCGCCCTTCCACCGCCAGCTTCGTGCTCGGCGAGGACGCGGCCGACTACGTGATGCCCGCCGAGCAACTCGGCGCGCCGCGCGTGGCGATCCTGGAGGGAGGCGCGGTCCGCGTCCCCGCGGGCGCCACCGCGGTCCTCTACTGCGACGCCGAGCGCAAGGCCATCGCCGGCCCCGGCTTCGCGACCCTGTCCGCGGGCACGACCGCGATCGTGACGCTCGCCACGGGCTTTTCCGTGAAGCTGTCGAGCACGAAGGCGGGGAGGACGCTGCCGTCGGGCTTCCTCGCGTCCCTCTCCGAAGCCGCGCACAAGCACATCGGCGTCTCGCTGCTCGCGCACGTCGGCATCATCGCCTCGCTCGCGTTCTTCATGCCGAAGATGAGCGACGCTGACGCCGACGCGATCGATCGTGACAGCCTGATGCTGATGCAGAAGATGCTCAACGCCTCCGCCGAGAAGGAGCAGGAGCCCCGCGAGGACCGGACGACGGGCGACGTCGGGGGCGAGTCGGGCGGCGGCACCGGTGAGCGCCACAGGGGCCCCGAGGGCAAGCTCGGGTCGACGGAGGCCAGGCAGCCCGAGGGTCGCTACCAGCTCGCTGGACCGAAGGACAACATGGACCCCGTCCTCGCGCGCAAGCAGGCCATCGACGAGGCGCGCGACTGGGGCATGCTGGGGATCCTCCTCTCGAACCGCGGCGCGCCTGACCAGCCAGCGTCGCCATGGGGCGCGGACACGGCGCTGGGCAAGGACGAGCGCAGCATCGCAGGCAACATGTGGGGCCGCACCCTGGATGACGCGATCGGCAGCGGGGGCCTCGGGTTCAGCGGGAACGAGGAGGGCGGCGGCGGCGACGGTACGGGCATCGGTCTCGACAAGATCGGCCGCCTCGGAAACGGCGCGGGCGGCGGTCCGGGGACGGGCATCGGCAACTGCAAGAGCGGCCCGTGCGACGGCACGGGTATCGGGACCGGCCGCCCGGCGGGCGGCCACGTGCCGAAGGGTCCGTCGCTGCGCCCCGACGGGGACGTGAAGACGGGCGGCCACCTCCCCGCGGAGGTCATCAAGCGGATCGTGCAGCAGAACTTCGGTCGCTTCCGCGCCTGCTACGAGAGCGGCCTCCGCACGAACCCCAGCCTCACGGGGCGCGTCGCGACCAAGTTCGTCATCGGCCGCGAGGGCGATGTGACGCTCTCGGCCGACGCGGGGTCGGACCTCCCCGATCGTCAGGTGGTCCAGTGCGTCGTGCGCAACTTCCAGAACCTCTCGTTCCCGAAACCGGAGAGCGGGATCGTGACGGTCATCTATCCCATCCTGTTCACGCCCGGCGAGTGATCCCTCGGCCAGTGGACAGGAAGCTCAGGCCCGCGGGCGCTCGTCGGTGACGCTCGTGGGCTTCGGCGTCAGCGCCGCGAGCACCTCCGCCGCGGCCCGCTTCGCCGACTCGACCGCCCCGTGCATGAAGCCGGGGCGGTTCGACGTGTGATCGCCGGCGAAGTGAAGGCGGCCCTCCGGCGCGTGAAGGGCGCTGCCGAACTCGGTCATCTGTCCCACCGCGAACCACGCGTACGCGCCCTTCGCGAACGGCTCCTCGTCCCAGCACTTCACGAGGCCCACCGACAGGTGGTCGCCCATCCCCGGGTGGATCTTCTCGAAGTCCGACAGCGCGGTCATCACACGCTCCGGCGGTGGGCGCGTGCACATCTCGCGAGCCTTTGCGTTGGAGAGGTAAGCGCTCAGCACACCCTTGGGCCCGGGCAGCGCAGCCGTCTCGTCCTTCACGTCGCCCACCAGGAGATCCGACGAGGCGTCGCCGGATTCGCCGCGCAGATTCCAGTACCGGTTCGTGGACTGGAGCCAGACGCGCGACACCGAGACGAGCTTCATCTCGCGGATCGCCTTCTGCTTCTGCGGTGACAGCGTCGGTGAGATCTCGACGCCGCGGAGCACGCTGTAAGGGATAGCGACCACGACGCGGTCGGCATCGACCGCGTGGACGCGACCCTTCCGCACGAAGAGGACGCGCACGCGCTCCGGCTTCTGCTCGATGCGCTTCACCTCGGCCTCGTAGAGCACGCGCTCGCCGAGCTCTTTCGCGAGGGCCTCGGGGAGTCTGTCGGTGCCTCCGACCACGCGCCCCCCGTTCGGGGGGAGGCCGAGCTCGCGCACGATCGACGCCATCTCGCGAATCACCGACAGGGCCGACGTGTTGTCGGGATCCCCCGGAACGATGCTGCCCTCGATCATCCGGACGTACCCGGGCGACGCCCCCTGCCTCTTCAGGAACTCCCCGATCGACACCGCGTCGTACGGGGCGAGCTGCGGGCGCAACCAGTCCGCGCCGTGGATCGCTCCGGGCGGCAGGTAGTGCTGGAGCCGCTCCCGGAAGCCGAGCTTTCGCTCCGCGTCGCTGAGGTCGGCGTCCTCGTCGGTCTCGCCGTGCGGGTCCAGGATCGAGCGCGCCCCGTGCGCGTAGGTGACCCGCTTGAGGGGCTCGGGCCGCTTCGGCTTCACGACCTCGACGCGCGCCGAGGCGCACAGGGCCAGAAGGTCCGGGTCCGGTACGACGTGCTTCGCGCCAGCCTCCACGTGGAGGCCCTCGGCGAGCGGCTCGCGGAGCGTGAGGATCCTGCCGCCCGCGCGGTCCTGTGCCTCGAGCACGCTGACCTCGTGGCCCTTCGCGACGAGCTCGCGCGCCACCACCAGCCCCGCGAGCCCGGCGCCCACGACCACGATCTTCGTTCGCCCCCCTTCGCCCCGGCCCCCTGAAGCGGCAGGCCGGCACCCCGACGCGGTCAGCGCGCCGGCGAGCGCACCGCCGAGGATCTGTCTTCTTCCAACGACGAGGCCCACGGTCCCCGAAGGTACCACCATCCAGGAAGCGTGCGGCGCGCCACAGAGGATTCGAACCTCTGACCTTCGGCTTCGGAGACCAACGCTCTATCCAGCTGAGCTAGTGGCGCCTATCCCCCTTCGTACATCAAAGCGCCCGCGAGCGCGAGGGTCTCGCGCCCATCCGGATCAGTTGCTGGTCTCCTCGAACTCCGCGTCGATGACGCCGCCGTCCTTCTTCTTCGGGTCGGCCGGGGGCGGGGGCGGGTGGTCGTCGCCACCGGTGGCGTTGGTGCCGGGCTGCTCGCCGGCCTTGTTGTACATGGTCTCGGCGAGCTTGTGGGCCTCCTTCTCCATCGTCTGGAGGACCTGCTGGACCTTCTCGTCGTCCTGCTTCTCGACGGCGGCGCGGCCGTCCTTGATGAGCTGCTCGAGGTTCGCGACGTCGGTGGAGGAGACCTTGTCCTTGTTCTCGGAGAGCGTCTTCTCGAGCGTGTAACACATGTTGTCGAGCTTGTTGCGGCGCTCGACCTGCTCGCGCTTCTCCTTGTCCTCGGACTCGTGCTCCTGCGCCTCCTTGACCATGCGGTCGATGTCGTCTTGCTTGAGACCGCTGCCTCCCTCGATGCGCTTCTGCACGTCCTTGCCCGTGGCCAGGTCCTTGGCGGTGACGGAGAGGATGCCGTTGGCGTCGCTGTCGAAGGCGACCTCGATCTTGGGAACGCCGCGCGGCGCGGCCATGATGCCCTCGAGGTGGAACTTGCCGAGCGGGCGGTTGTACTTGGCCTCGGCGCGCTCGCCCTGGAGGATGTTCACCTCGACCGAGGGCTGGTTGTCGCTCGCCGTCGAGAAGATCTCCTTCTTCTGGGTGGGGATCGTCGTGTTGCGGGGGATCATCACCGTCATCACGCCGCCGAGCGTTTCCAGCCCGAGTGACAGCGGGGTCACGTCCTGCAACAGGATGTCCGCGGCGGCCCCGAGCAGCAGTTGCGCGCCCTGGATCGCGGCGCCC
>SXNL01000313.1 GCA_005777185.1 Myxococcales bacterium | reverse complement strand
GGTAGAAGCGCGCCTTGTCCGCCGGAGCGAACTCCCCGGCGCCTTCCGCGATGTTGAGGGGGATCGAGGCGACAGCTCGCCGAAGTTGATCGCTGAGGTAGGCGCGGCCCCTCGGAAAGCGGTCCGCGAGCTGGTCCGCCGCCGCCACCAGCTCGATGCTCGCACGGTAAACGTCGAGTCGCTCATGTTCGAACCCGTCCATGCCCGCCAGTCGGCCCGAACCGCGGGTTCGTGGCGCAGGAATCGGGCTCGGGCTCGGGCTCGAAAATGAGGGGATTCCTCAACCCGTGTACACCTCGTCCTGCTCGATCCGCGAGAGCACCCAGTCGAACTCGCCGCCCGTCACCTTCGCGCGGCAGTACTCGCAGCTCCCGCTCATGCCGATCTTCAGCGGCGCGCCGCACTGCGGGCAGACGCGGTCGCCCTTCGAGGGGCCCGCCTTCTTCGCGCCGCGGATCAAGGTCCAGTACTCCGTGTACCGCCGGGGCACCGTCGCGTTGCCCGAGAGGAGCTTCCCGTCCTCGGTGACGTGGTAGTCGAGCCCGGACGCGTACACGCGCACCGTGATGGCGTCGAAGTGCGCGTCGGTCGTGATCGACGCGAGCTCGACGCCGGCGACCGCGGCCCCGTCGTTGCGGTTGATGACGCGGCTCTGCTTGTAGAGATCGATCCAGTAGCACTGCGACTGGAACAGGTTGTCCGAGAGGAACGGGCGGCACCTGAGCGGATCGCGGGCGACCCACCCCGCGGCGAACTCCTGGTAGATCGTCCGCACGCGCGCCTCGAAGGCCGCCCACTGGAACGCGGGATCCTTCGCGGACAGCTGCTGGAGCATCGAGCGCGCCTCGGGATCCACGACGGTGGGCCAGTCGGAGCCGACCTCCTCCACGTCGGACGTGAGGAGCGGCCCCTTCGGCTCACGCTCCAGGACCTGGAGGGCCACGACGCCCCAGTCCTTCTTGCCTGGCGGGATCGCCACGTTGCAGTAGCTGCACGTCGTGCCGCGCATGTTCTGGAGCGGGGCGCCGCAGTTGGTGCACGTGAGGACGCGCGCCTTGTCCGGCGTGCGCGAGGGCGCGGAGAGATCGCGCTGGAGGGTGAGGCTCTCCTTCGCGAACCAGCGCTGCTCGCGGCCGTCCTTCGCGCGCTCGACGTAGTTGGACTCGAAGACGGCCTCCACCGTGACCGTGGTGGGCGTGAAGGTCACCGTCTCGAGCGTCATCGACCCGACGACGATGCCGGTGACCGCCGAGAGGCCTTCGTCACGCAGCATCCCCCGCACGGAGTCCGTGAGGTAGGGGGCGAGCATGTCCGTCGCGCCGGTGCCGCGCCCGCGGTGCATCTCGGCGTGCAGGAAGTAGAGGAAGTCCTCGAACACGACGAGCGAGAACCCCGGATCGTGCCGCGCGAGGTTCATGAGGTTCCGTCGCGCGCTGATGCGGCGCGGCGGGGGCGCGTAGGTCGGGGCGGAGTAGCCCACGCCCGGCGTCCCGGACGACCACTCGACCTGGCGCTTCCTGGAGCGCGCGTAGAGCACGAAGAAGATCACGATGACGATCAGGACCGGGATCCCGATCGAGGGGGTCGAGATCAGGAGCGCGATGAGGAGCCCGAAGCCGTCACCGCCGCCTCCGCCCCCTCCCCCGCTCGAGCCGCCCCGGTAGCCGCCACCGCCTCCGCCGCTGCTGCGGGAGCCCCCACCGCCCCCGCCGCGGGAGCCGCCGGAGAACGACCCACCGCCCCCGGGTCGCAGGGCGGCGCACGCGAGCGCCGCGTGCGTCATCGCCTCCCCGACGCCCGCCACGACGCCACCCGCGGCCGCGCCGAGCCACGTCGCGATCCGCTGGGCCGATCCGGGGCGCGTCACGCCACCTCGTCCACGAGCTCGTTCACGTCGTCCGTGGCGCGCGGCATCGTCTCGTGGAAGGTCTCGCCCAGCGCTTCGAGCAGCTTCGCGAAGCCCTCGTAGTCGTTCGCGTGGAGGCATCTTTCGAGGAGCGGCCGCGTCTTCTGGCAGGCCTCCCGGGCGGCGTCGGTGACGCCGCGATCGCACACGATCTCGATCGTGTTCTCCAGCGACGACACGTACGCGAGGAGGCCCGTCCTCCCGAAAGTGCCCGAGATGCCGAGATCGTAGAACGCCGCCTTGGCCATCGTGCGCACGCTCTCCGCCCGCGCGCGGGGCGTGATGAAGACGCGCTTCACGGGCGTCACGTACGCGGAGAGCGCGTACCCGAGCAGGAAGGCGCCGCCGACGTCCACGACGATGAAGTGGAGATCGAACTCCTCGGGGTGGAACATGAGGACCACCAGCGCCAAGAACGCCCACGCGGCACCCCAGCGCAGGCTGGCCTCGGGGTGCCGGCCGGACGACTTCTTGACGGTGACGACGAGCTCGGCGGACGTGAAGGACTCGAACTTCTTCACGGCCTGGGTGATGCGATCCTTGGCGGGCGTGCTGAGGAACCTCGCGGACACGGAGGGCAGCCTACCACGAGAGGCGAGCGGGCGAGATCATCGCGCGAGGACCGCGCTGCCCCGAGGCCCGAGCGTGATCACCACGCGCGAACTCTGCACGGTCGTTCCGGCGCCACCGAGGCGATCGCGGAGCACCGTCCCGTTCGCGAGCGGGAGGGTGAGCGGGATCGAGACGTCGAGGGTGGCTCCCGCCGCGCGCCGGGTGAGCGCGACGATCGCCACGTCGGCGCCGAGCTGCCGGGCATAGACCAGGTCGTCCTCGGTCGCGAGGAGCGAGCGGTACTCGCCGCGGCGGAGGGGGCCGAGCTCGGCGCGAGCCTTGCCGAGGGCCCGCACGTGGGCGAGCGTCTTGGCCTCCTCGCCGGTGACCGCCTCGCGGAACATGGCGCGGTTGTTCGGATCGGCCCCGCCCCACTGGCCGTACTCGTCGCCGTAGTAGAGGAGCGGCGCGCCGGGGAGGCCGAGCAGCCACGTGAGCGCGAGCCGGTGCCGTGCGTACGCCTCCGCGCTGTCCGGCGCGGCGGCGACGTTGCTCCACTTGTTACCGGGCACGCCCGGATCGTGCGCCGCGTCCTGGCCGCGGTAGGTCGCGAGCGTGACGAAGCGGGGCGTGTCGTGGCTGCCGATGTACGGCGTCATGATCGCGTCGTGGGGGTAGGAGACGACGCTCGCCTGCGCCCAGTAGTCGGCGTGGATCATCCCCTTGCCGTCCGCCGCGAACGATCGATACGGGACCGCGTGATGGAGGACGAAGTCGAACTGCCCGTCGAGCTGCCAGGGCCCGATGTAGCGGGTGATGGTCCCGTACTGCTCGGCGTTGCACGCGAGGCCGCAGTCGCTCCAGCCCATCGCCGTCTCGCCCGTGAGGAAGACCCGCGTGCCGGAGGGCTCGAACTCCTCGCGAATGCGCGTCGCCATGTTGGTGACGGCGATGTCCTCGACGTGCTTCACAGCGTCGACGCGGAGGCCGTCCAGGTCGAACGCGTCGAGCCACCACACGGCGTCCTCCGCGAAGGCCTCGCCCGCCTCGGTCACGGACCAGTTCACGTCCGGGAGGTAGTCCGCGAAGAGGCAGTCGAGCCTGCGCCCCGTCCAGTCGCAGCCGGCCGTGCCGCAGACGCACCCCGTGCGGAACCACTCGGGGTGGGCCTTGAAGTACTCGTGCTCCTTGTGGACGTGGTTGACCACGAAGTCCTGCAGCACCCGGATCCCGTGGGCGTGGGCCTCCCTCACCATCGCGCGCAGGGCCGCGGCGCCGCCGATGCGGGGGTCGACCTCGCGCGCCTTGACGGGCCAGTAGCCGTGGTACCCCATGACCTGGTGGACGCCGTCGTCCGCGACGTAGGAGCCCTTCGGGTTCGTGTGAAAGGGGGAGAGCCACAGCGCGCGTACGCCGAGCCTGTCGAGCGTGCCGTCGGCGATCTTCTGGCGAAGGCCCTCGAGATCGCCGCCCTGGAAGTCGGCGCGCAGGTCGACGCCCGCTGTCTTCGCCGGATCGTTCGAGGGGTCCCCGTTCTTGTAGCGGTCGATCATCGCCATGTAGAGGACCGCGTCCTTCCACGAGAAGGCCTGGCCCTCCACCCAGAATACGAGCCTGAGCGGCCTCGCGGCGCGCCCGGCACGGTCCTTCGCGCGGACGAAGATCGTGTACTTCCCGTCCTTCAGCCCGGACGCCTCGACGGAGATGTCCCCGCCCGTCGTCCGGGCGGTCGCGGGGCTCTCGGCTCCCTCCGCGCGGAGGGTGGCGGTGACGCTCGCGGGATCGATCGCGCTCGCGGCGCGCCCCGGGGCGAAGCGGACGGTGGCCGTGTAGCGACCCTGGCCAGCGACGGGGCGCGCGAGATCCTGCTTCGAGAGCGACAGGAGGGGATCGCGGCAGTCGGCCACGCGCACGGCCGAGTTCTCGACACCGCCGACATACTTCCGCAGGCGCGCACGCGGGTCCGTCTCGTAGGCCCCGTCGACGACGACCTTGTACGCGACCAGCCCCGGCGGCAGCTCGACGTCGGCCGTGAACGCGCCGTCCGCGTCCGGCCCCTTCATCGGCGTCCCGACCTTCGCGAAGCCGTTCCACTCCCCCGCCAGCGCGACGGTCCCCGGCGTGCGCCCGGTGCCGGGTGACCAGCGGAAGGTGGTCGTGCACGGACCCGGCGGGTCCGGAGGCACGGTCGCGTCGATCGACCCCGCCTCGGAGCCCGCATCCAGCGAGGGCAAGGACGGAGGCTGGTAGTCGGCGTGCTGGGCGTCGCAGGCGCCGGAGAGCGCACACATCCCCGCGAGGCATGCGATAGCGGCGGACCACCGGTTCACGGGAGGGTTCGTAGCACGGGGTCGGCGGGTTCGCCCGCACTCCCGGCTCGTGCTAGGGAGGATCGACGATGCGCCGCGCGTTCCTCCTTGTTTCCTTCGCCGTCCTCGCCTGCAACGAGCCCGTCCGCGTCAGGGCCGAGCCCATGCAAGCGAACACCCCCGCGCCGAGCGTCGAGGTCCGTCGGCAGGTGTTCGGCGCGCCCATCGAGGCGGGCCTCGAGAGCGCCGCTCTGGCCGACGTGGCGAGGGATCCGCGCCGGTTCGCGAACCGGAAGATCGCCACGACCGGAACCATCTCCGCGGTGTGCCAGCACGCGGGCTGCTGGATGGAGATGAAGGACGACGCCGGCGAGGCGCACATCAAGCTGGCGGGCCACGCGTTCCTGGTGCCGAGGAACGCGTCCGGCAAGAAGGCCCGCGTGATGGCCAAGCTCGCCATGGACCCGGCGGAGCCCGCGGCGTGCCAGGGGGACGGCCACAAGGGCAAGGGGTGCCGCGCGGAGGCGGAGGAGCAGCTCGGTCGACCCCTCGCGAAGCTCGAGCTCGTCGCGAGCGGCGTCGAGATCCTCGACTGACGCGTCCTCACCTGGAGAGGACGCGGAGGACCCTCGCGAGGGTGTACAGCTCCCGTGCGAGGGTCGCCACGCGCGGGCGCCCCGCGCCTGTGTGGCCATAGAGGCCGGTCACGTGGACGCGTGTTCGCGCCCGCGTCAAGGCCGCCGCGAGCGCGTGGCTCTGTTCGAACGGGATCACGTCGTCGTCCGCGCCGTGGACGAGGTCGACGCGCGAGTTGATCCGGGCGAGGTACGGCGCCGGGTCGAGCGCGGTCGCGTCGAAGCGGTCGAGCGCGTCCTCCGCGAGCCGGGCCGCACCGGGCCGCGCGCCGACGCCGACGAGGAAGAGGTCTCGCGCCGGGGCTGGCACGCTCGGCGCGATCTCCTCCGCGACGGCCAGGAAGCGGCCCTCCGTCTTCATCTCCGGGCGCCCCCACGTGCGCTCGACGTATCGCCGCCACGCGGCGACCAGCGCGTCTCGGTCGCTCGGAGACGGCTGCGCAGCCGGATCCAGGTGGTCGAGCAGGTTCATCAGGACGACCGCCTGGTTCAGTGGGTCGCGCACGGCGCGTCGGCCTCCTGGGACCTCGCCGGTCAGGCAGAAGCGGAGGGCGGCACGGAGATCGTGGTAGCCGCCGAACACGACGAGGCCAGCGATGTCGCGCTCGTGCTCGGCCGCGAGCGAGAACAGGAGGAGCGATCCGAACGAGATCGAGAACACGACGGGCGCCTGCGCCGTCCAGCGGCCGCGCGCCGCGAACACGCGCGCGAAGTCGGCCTTGGCCCTCGCGTCCGGGACGAGGGCGAGGTAGCTCGGGATGAACGGGGCGATCACGAGGTGCCCCGCCGCCGCGAGGACGCGGCAGAAGCGGTCCATGCGGGGATCGTCCGGACCTGCGTAGTGAAGGCCGGGTGCGATGAGGTAGGTCGAGCGCGGTCGGCCGTGGCCTCGGTACGTGCGGACCCGGAGGTCGTCGAGGGCGTCGTCGGACACGTTCACGTCAGGCGAGCGACTCTCCGGGGACCAGGGCCCGAGCCAGCGGGCGAGCGTGAGGACGGGCGGGCTCAACGGTTCGTCACAGCGTAGCGGGAGTCGTGGCTTCCGGCGGCATCGTTCGTGCACCGCCGTCCCTCGTCCAGGCTCCAGGAGGGCGACTCGCTCGATCGACCGGCGTCCTGCCCATGGCGCCGTCGAAAAGTGTCAGGTCGAGGTGACGGAAAACGGCGGCTTCAAGGAAAGGCACACGAACATGGCAGTGCAGGCGACCCCGTCGGCGGATTCCAGCTTGAACGCCTTCCAGTTCCTCGACCTGAACCTGCAGGTCGAGCTCGAGCTCGGCCCGGGGTGGATTCTCCCCGCGTTCGTGGAGCGCGCGTCCAGGTACGCGGAGGTGTTCTGGCTCGTGGTCGATCACCAGGGCGACGTGCCCGACCTGTCCGCGCTGCCGCGCACCCTCACCGTGTACATCGCGGACGGGCACCACGACGTCCAGATCCCCGTGAGGATCCACGACGTTGCAGTGGGCGAGTCCGGCGATTCCCCACGGCGCGAGGTCCTCATCGCTGGCCTCCGTGTGGTGCCCGGGATCTGTCGGGTCCCCTCGGGCGCGCGCCGCCTCGGCAGGTTCTCCGGAGTGAGCCCCGTCGCCCAGCAGCTGGCACTCTGACTCAGGGCAGCGGCGGAAGCACGGAGTACGACAGGTAGCTCTTCCGCACCAGCACGCTCATCGTGCCGAGCCTCCCCTTGCCGTCGACGCGGTCGCCCGTGAGCGTGCGCACGCCAGGTGGCACGTTGATGAAGCCGCCGTAGCCCGTCGCGTCCGTGCCCTTGGAGGCTTCGTTGGGGAGGCCGTTGACGAAGAAGAAGCGTCGTGTCGTGTCGATGCTGTTGTCGATCGTGGCCGTCACGCCGTCGGTCGCCGCGCCCTTGCAGTCGTGCGCCTCGAAGAGCGCGCCGCCGAGGGCAGGATCGATGGTGTTCCCGCCCGTCTGCTGCGCCAGGGTGGCGAGCACCGTGTAGCTCACGAGGGGGATGGCGATGTACACGGTGTCGTCCACGAGCGGCGGGTTGAAGAACACGAGCGAGGGGACGTACGCCGGAAGCGTCCCTCCGTCGGGGATCGGCGCCCGGGCCTCGATGTAGCCGTCGAAGTTGGCGCTCACGTCGAAGGACACGATCCCGTCCGGCGAGGGCGACACGGGCCCGGCGAGGGGAGTCGTGCAGTCGGGGTCGACCTTCGCGCAGAGGCGGCAGCTCATCTGCACGACCGGCCCACGCGTCGTGAGGTCGCGCAGGGGGACGGACACCTTCAGGGTGCTCTTCTTCGGCGTCTCGAGCCGGACCTTGCCGAGGCACGCCCACCTCGGGTCGACGGGGCCCGAGTCGGCGCCCGCGTCGTTGGCCGCTGGTTTCGCCACGCAGACCTTGTCCTGGCACTGCGTGTTGGCGAACTTCGCGCCGCGCGCGGCGCAGTCGCTCGTGGTCGTGCACTGCTCGCCGGTGGGCGCCGCGAGGAGCGAGCACGCGGCGGCGCCCGCCGCGATCGCCGCGAGAAGCGAGACTGGCAGCGACGGGTGACGGGGGGCGCGCACGGGGAGGGGACAGTTCCAGCGGCTCCAGGCAGTGTCAAGCGCCGCGAATCGGGACGGCCGGCCCCGATTTGCTATGCTTCGCCCGCCCGAGCTTCCCCCCTCTCCCCGGAGTCGTCGTTGTCCGTAGGCACGAGCACCGCGAAGTACCACCCGCTCGCGACCCTGGGTCACGGCGGGATGGCGAGCGTGCTCCTCACCGTGATGAAGGGGGGCGCGGGCATCCACAAGCTGCTCGTGATGAAGCAGATGAAGCCGGAGCTCGCGTCCGACGCGGACTTCGTGGCGATGTTCCTCGACGAGGCCCGCCTCGCGGCGCGGCTCAGCCACCCGAACGTCGTGCACACCTTCGAGGTCGGGGAGTCGGCCGGCGGTCCCTTCATCGTGATGGAGTACCTCGAGGGACAGTCGCTGAGCGGGCTCCTCGCGCGCGTCGGGCGGGCGGCGTTCCCGCTGCCGCTCCACCTCCTCATCCTCCGGGGCATCCTCGCCGGCCTCGAGTACGCGCACGATCTGACCGACTACGACGGCACGCCGCTCCACGTCGTCCACCGGGACGTGTCCCCGCAGAACGCGTTCGTCTGTTACGACGGGCGCGTCAAGCTGGTCGACTTCGGCATCGCGAAGGCGGCGGGTCTCGCCACGCAGACGCGCGAGGGCGTGTTCAAGGGGAAGACCGGCTACATGGCCCCCGAGCAGATGGCAGGCGGACCCATCGACCGCCGGGCGGACCTCTTCAGCGTGGGCGTCATGATGTGGGAGGCCCTCGCGCGGAAGCGGTACACCCAAGGCGATACCGAGGCGGCCGTGATGTGGAAGCGCACCCACGGGCAGGTGCCGCGCCTCGAGACGGGCCATCCCGCGCTCCTCGCCGTGTGCCACAAGGCGCTCGCGTTCCAGCCGCAGGATCGCTTCCAGAACGCGCGCGAGATGATCGACGCCCTCGACGCTGCCCTCCAGGCGGAGGGCCTCGCTCCGCAGGAGCGCGAGCTCGCCCGCCTCGTCTCCACCGCTTTCGAGGCGGAGCGAGAGAAGATCCGCGCGGTGATCGAGGCGGAGCTCTCGACGATGACCCTCTCGGGGACGCACCCCCACGCGCTCCCCAGTCTCGAGGGGGTGCCGGGCTCGAGCTCCATACCACCCATCGCCGCCGAGGCGGCCGCCGAGCTGCTGCGTCGCGCGAGCCTCGCCCACGACACGGTGCCGGAGCAGCCCCTCACGCCGTCGGTCGACGGGCCGCTTCTCTTGCCCGCGCGACCGTCCACACGAAGGAGCCCGATGGCGGCGTTGCTTGGCGCGTTCGCTGGCGTCGTGCTCCTGGCCGGCGGGGTCGGGGTCGTCGCCTTCCAGGTGAAACGAGCGTCCCTCGTCGAGCGGCCGACGGTCGCAGCGAACGGCGACACGGCCGCGACCGCCCCGCCCGAGGCGCAGCCGCTGACGACGGAGGCAGCGCCCGCGGTCACGTACCGCGTGACCGTCGTCCCGCGGTCCGCGCGCGTGGAGGTCGACGGACAAGAGGCGAAGGACCCGTCGAGCATCCTCGTCCCGAGATCGGAGACGCGAAGGCTCCGCGTCACGGCCCCCGGGCGCGCGCCGAGGGAACACCTCCTCGCGCCGGGCGCCGATTCGCCAGCCAGGGTCGATCTCTCCGTGGAGCTCCCGGTGGCCGGCCCCGTGACGCGGCCGGTGGGCGCGGCGAAGGACCCGCTCGACGTGGACCTCCGGAAGGGCGCCAAGGAGCGCCGCAAGATCGACGAGACGGATCCCTATGCGAGGTGACGCCATCGCGCGACTCCTCGTCGTCGTGACGCTCCTCGCCGTACCCGCCAAGGCGGAGGACCGCCAGGAGGGGCGCACCCGCTTCCAGCACGGGGTCGAGCTCTACAAGGAGGGGGACTTCCGGGCCGCCATCATCGAGTTCAAGCGCGCCTACGACGCCGCCCCGAACTACAAGATCCTCTACAACCTCGCGCAGACCGAGCTCGAGGTGCAGGACTACGCGGCCGCGCTGGCCGCCTTCCGCCGCTACCTCGAGGAAGGGGCTCGCGAGATCCCCCGCGACCGCAAGGCGCAGGTCGAGGCCGAGATCAGGAAGCTCGAGCGCCGCGTGGCCAGGGTCACGGTGCGCTCGTCCGTGGAGGGCGCCGAGGTGCTCGTCGACGATGTCGTCGTCGGGAGGACGCCCCTCGCTGGCCCGCTCGTCGTGAGCGCCGGTCGCCGCAAGATCACGGTCGCGCGGGAGGGGCAGCAGCGAACGCGGACCCTCGACGTCGCGGGTGGCGACCAGGCCGCGGTCGACCTCGACCTCCCGAGGAAGGAGGTACCCCCCGTCGTACCCGCGCCCCCGCCGGCGGTGGAGAAGCCCGCGGCGCCCCCTGCTGCACCCCAGCCCGTCGACCCGCCGAAGCGCGAGGCACCCCGCTCGAACACCGGCGTGTACATCGGGCTCGGCGCCACGGCCGCGCTCACGGTGGGCGCCGTCGTCACCGGTCTGATGGCGCTCTCGGCCAGGAGCGACTTCACGACGCGCCTTCAGACCCAACCCGGCGCACGGAGCGACATCGAGGACGCCCGCAGCCGCACGGCGACCCTCGCGCTGGCGACCGACATCCTCGCTGGCGCCGCCATCGCGAGCGCCGTCGTCACGATCGTCCTCGTCGGGTCGGGGGGGAGCAGCGAAAAATCCGCGGCAAACCGCGGGATCGGGCTCGCCTTGTCCCCGGCGCCGGGTGACGCGCCGGGCGGCGCGACCGGTGGCGCGACACTCCGCGTCAACGGGCGCTTCTAGGGAGCCCGTCGAGACCCACCGGCGTGACGGACTTTGTTGGCGAAGCGCGCGAGACGGTCTATGGACGTGGCTGAGTCCTTTCGCGCGCCGTCGCGGCTCGCCGAGGGCTCCCGAGCACGCGCCGGCCCCCGAACCACGGAGAGAGACGCCCGATGACGCAGAAGACCCCCGACGACACCAAGACCTCGGCGAGCAGCATCCCCGCGGCGAGGGAGTCGCGAACCAGCATGCTGGCCGCGGGCAAGGAGTTCTACGACTTCTTCCGCGTCGTGCAGGACTACCTCGACCGCGCGGGGCGCGCGATCAAGCTCGAGCCCTTCGTGCAGACCATCATCTCGCAACCGAAGAACGAGCTCATCATCAACTTCCCCGTGAAGATGGACACCGGCGAGGTGCGCCTCTTCAAGGGGTATCGCGTGCAGCACAACAACCTCCTCGGCCCCTTCAAGGGGGGGATGCGCTACCACCCGAGCGTCACGCTCGACGACGTGAAGGCGCTCGCGGCGATGATGACGTGGAAGAGCGCCCTCATGCGCCTGCCCTTCGGCGGCGGCAAGGGCGGGATCAAGTTCGATCCGCACAGCGTGTCGAAGAACGAGCTCCAGAAGATCACCCGTCGCTTCACCCACGCGCTCGGCGAGAACATCGGCCCCGAGTACGACATCCCCGCGCCCGACGTCGGCACGAACAGCCAGACGATGGCGTGGATGATGGACACCTACTCGAACATGGTCGGATCCGCGCAGAAGCAGAGCGTCAAGGGGGTGGTCACCGGCAAGCCGGTGTCGAGCGGCGGCACGCTCGGGCGCACCAAGGCGACCGGCCAGGGGGCCGTCTACTGCGTCATCCAGTGGGCCAAGGAGCGGGGGTTCAGCCTGGAGGGCTCCACGATGACGGTGCAGGGCTTCGGCAACGTCGGGTCGCACCTGGCCGTCATCCTGTCCCGCCTGGGCGTGTCGACGATCGCGGTCGGTGACCACACGGGCTACCTCCTCAATACGGAGGGTTTCAACCCGCACAAACTCCAGGACTACGTCGCGCGCAACGGATCGATCCAGGGGTACCCGGGCGGAAAGCCGATCACGCGCGACGAGTTCTTCGCCACGAAGGCCGACATCTTCGCGCCGTGCGCCCTCGAGAACCAGATCGGCGAGCCCGAGGCGAGCCTGCTCACGTGTCGCGTCATCGTCGAGGGCGCGAACGGACCCTGCAACCCGGTTGGCGAGAAGGTGCTCCTCGACAAGGGCATCGACATCCTCCCGGACGTGCTCGCCAACTCCGGCGGAGTGACCGTCAGCTACTACGAGTGGGTGCAGAACAAGCGCTCGGAGAGCTGGACGGAGGAGGAGGTCGACGCCAAGCTCGAGAAGGCGATGAACCGCGCCTACAAGGAGGTCAGCGACTTCTCCCGCCTGAAGAAGGTGGACATGCGGATCGCGGCCTACGGACTGGCGCTCCAGCGGCTCGAGGCCGTGTACAAGGAGCGCGAGATCTTCCCCTGACGGGGCGGCGCGCGAAGGATGCCCTACGCGAGGACGCGGCTCGGCCGCATGTTCTACATCGAGCACGGCGCCTCGCGGCACGCGGGCGCGCCGGCCGTGGTGCTGTGCCACGGGTACCTCTTCGACAACCGGCAGTGGGACGGCCAGGTCGGTCCGCTCGCGAAGCTCGGGCGCGTGCTCGTGCTCGACGGCCCGGGGCACGGCAAGAGCGAGATCCCGCCGCGGTTCTCCATCGAGGACCACGCCGAAGCGCTGACGGACCTGTTCCGGGAGACGGGCGTCGATCGGGTCGTCATGGTGGGCCTCTCGTGGGGCGGGATGGTGGCGATGCGGCTCGCGCTGCGCCACCCGGCGAAGGTGGCCGCGCTCGCGTTGCTCGACACGAGCGCCGAGGCCGAGCCGCGTCGCAACGTGCTGAAGAACCGCGCGTTCCTCTCGCTCCACAAGCACGTGGGGATGCCGATGGGGCTCTTCCATCGCGACGTGGCGCCGCAGATGTTCGGCCCCGACACGCTGCGCGACAAGAAGGAGCTCGTCGCCTCGGCGGCCCGCAACGCGCTGGGTTTCTCGCGCCTCGGCGTGTACCAGTCCGGCCTCGCCGTGGTCGTGCACCGGACGTCGGTGCTCGACAGGATCGCGCAGATCACCGCGCCGACGCTCGTGATCTGCGGCGAGGACGACGCGGCGACCGTGCCGGAGAAGAGCCGGAACATCGCGGCGAGGATCAAGGGATCGCGCATGGTCTTCATCGCACGATCGGGGCACATGACGGCGCTCGAGCAGCCGGAGGCCGTGAACCGGGAGCTCGTGCCGTTCGTGGAAACGGCGCTGGCGGGGGACGCGCGCCCGGGAACGCACGCCTGACAGGCGCCCGAGCCGTCGGCCCTGCCCGCTCGGTACCGCGCGCCCGGACCAATCGCAATGCCGATCGGATAAGGCATTCGTTCGAGCGAGGGTGCCCCCACCCGTCGCGCTTCGCGCGCGAAGAGGTTCCGTGGAGGCGGTGGGGCGAGCCCGCGCAGACCTCACCCCCTGTCCCCCTCTCCCTGGAGGGAGAGGGGGCATGTGAACGGGAGAATCCCCTCTCGCAGGGTCTCCCGGTTCAGTCGTGCGTTCTCGAGGCGAACGACGCGGAGGCCACGGCGCGAGGATCGTCGTGCGCCTCGCATCCCGTTCGGGCCGCTCCGCGTCGTCGTGGACGGCGCCGTCGATCTCGACGACGAGCCTGAGCGCGAGCGCAGTAGAAGTCCACCACGTGGCCGCAGAGCACTTGCTGCCGGCGGAACTTCAGGCCGAGCATCTTGCGGTCGCGCAGGAGCCGCCAGGCGAACACCTCGGCGCGAGTCGGACGGCGGCGTAGGCCTCTCG
>SXNL01000312.1 GCA_005777185.1 Myxococcales bacterium | reverse complement strand
TCTCGTCGAGGAAGAGCGTCCCGCCGTCGGCGAGCTTGATGAGTCCCGGCTTGTCCCGATCCGCCCCCGAGAACGCGCCGCGACGGTACCCGAAGAGCTCGCTCTCGAGGAGGTTCGGGGGGATGGCCGCGCAGTTGATCGCCTGCAGGGATCCCTTCCGGCCGCTCATGCGGTGCAGACCCCGCGCGACGACCTCCTTGCCCGTCCCCGTCTCTCCGAGGATGACGCTCGACAGCTCGGTCGGGCCGATGCGCTCGATGTCGCACGCGATCTGGTCCATCTGCGCGCCACCGACCAGCTCGTCGAGGGCCCTGGCGCGCCGGCTCCCGGCCACCTGCCCGTCGATCCGGTAGGCCGCGTGCCGCTCTGCCCCCTGATCGACGAACTTGAAGATGGCGTCGCCGATGCGGATCTCGTGGTTGGGCTCGAGCAGCGCCTCGGCGACGAATCGCCCGCAGACCATGCTCCCGTTGCGGCTGCCGAGATCGCGAAGCGTCCACCGGCCACCCTCGAAGGAGATGCGCGCGTGCTGGCGGCTCACCGCCTGCTCCGGGATGGCGATGTCGTTGTCGGCCTCGCGGCCCAGGGTGATCTCGGGCGTGGCGAACGTGTAGGCGGGCTGGAACTGGTGGAAGTTCGGCGCGTAAAGGAGCACGAGCCCCGCGCGCGACGCGCTCTCCGGGCCGCCGACGACGGCGTCGCGCGGCGCGTCGTCGGCCGAGTCGTAGGACGACGAGACGCCGGTTCGATGCTTGTTCGGCGCGGGCCCGGTCATCCCGCGACGATGATAAGGCGGTGGGCCCCGCCTCGCCACATCACGGCGCGGGCCCGGTGTAGCGCGCCGGATCGACTCCCGTGCGGGCGCAAACGGCGCGGAGCACGGCGTCCGCGCGCGTCCGGAGATCCTCGAGCGAGCCGTCGTTTTCGATCACGAAGTCCGCCACACCTCGCTTGGCGTCGAGGGGCATCTGCGCGGCGATACGTGCGCGGGCGTCCCCCTCGGTGCACCCGTCGCGTGCGGCCGTGCGCGCGATCTGTACGTCGATCGGCGCCGCCACGAGCACGAGCGGGCGCATCGCGTCGGCGAGACCGTTCTCGACGAGCAGCGCGGCCTCGTAGCAGACGAGCGGCTCTCCGCGCGCGCCGAGGTCCGCCGCGCGCTGCATGGAGGCGGCGCCGATGCGCGGATGCGTGATCGCGTTGAGGCGCCGCCTGGCGTCCTCGTCGGCGAAGATGATCGCGCCGAGGCGCTTGCGGTCCAGTTCGCCCTCTGGCGAGAGGACGCTCGAACCGAACGCGGCCACGATCTCCGCAAGACCGGGTGTCCCCGGAAGGACGACGTCTCGGGCGATCTGGTCCGCGTCCAGGACCGCGAGCCCCCGCGCCCTGAAGCGCGCGGCGACGGCGCTCGTGCCCGACGCGATGCCGCCGGTGAGACCGAAGAGGTGCACGCGCCAAAGCTATCGCAGAGCCTTGGTGCCCGCCGGAACTTCTGCCATGGTGGCGGCGTGAAGCTCCCCCGGCGAAGGGTCGTGAAGGCGGCGGTTGCGGCGGGGCTCGTCGCGGCCGGTGGGGTGGTGGCGGTGGTCCGGACCCGGGGTTACGAGGCGCCGGGGCGCGCGCTGGTCGCCGTCTCCCCCTGGCAGTACGCGGTCCTCCAGCACGTGGCCCGCCGGTTCTGCGCGCCCGATCGCGACGGCGTGCCCGACGCCGACGCGATCGACGTGGCCGGCTTCTGTGACCGGTGGATCGCGGAGATGTCGCCGGTCACCCGCAAGGATCTCCTCGGGCTCCTCGGGTACGTCGAGCACGTCCTTCCGGTGACGTGCGGCCTCGGACGGCGCTTCACGGCGCTGCCGGTGGAGGCGCAGGATCGTGCCCTCTCGGCCCTCGAGCGGAGCTCGGTGGATCTCCTGCGCGGCGGCTTCCAGGGTCTGAAGGCGCTGATCTTCCTCGGGTATTACCGCGATCCGCGCACCTGGTCGATCGCGGGTTACGACGGACCCCTCGTGCGGCGTCCAGCCCGCGGGTGGTGGCCGTGACCGTGACGCGCGGGCGGGACGTCGCGGGTGCCCTGAGGCTCGACGTCGACGCCGTGGTCGTGGGGACCGGCGCGGGTGGGGCGGCGATGCTGCGCGAGCTCGCGCGTGCGGGTCTGTCGTGCGCGGCGCTGGAGGAGGGCGGGCATCACGCGCCGGTGGACTTCACGCAGCGCGAGGACGAGATGTTCCCCCTTCTCTTCCAGGAAGGAGGGGGCCGCGCGACGAGCGACCTCGCGATCCGCGTGCTCCAGGGTCGCGGCGTCGGCGGCAGCACCGTCCACAACACCAACCTGTGCAAGCGCACGCCGCCCGAGATCCTGGATCTGTGGGCCCGGCGCCACCACGTCACGGGGATGGGGGTGCGCGATCTCGAGCCTGCTTTCCGGACCATCGAGCAGGATCTCTCCGTGAGCCAGATCCCCGACGGCCAGGTCAACCCGAACAACGAGGCGCTCCGGCGAGGCGCGACGGCGCTTGGCTGGAA
The DNA here is from genome assembly GCA_005777185.1 of Myxococcales bacterium. Taxonomy (GTDB): domain Bacteria; phylum Myxococcota_A; class Polyangia; order Polyangiales; family Polyangiaceae; genus SXNL01. The sequence goes on along the minus strand of SXNL01000312.1, from coordinate 4,323 downwards.
GAACGCCGCGCTCTCGCACAACCGCGTCGGCTGTCAGGCGAGCGGCTTCTGCGAGCTGGGCTGTGCCTACGACGCCAAGCAGAACGCCGTGAAGGTCCTCATCCCGCAGGCCGTCGCCGCCGGCGCGCGCGTCTTCTCGGACGCCAAGGTCGACCGGGTCACGACGTCGAACGGACGCGCGACGGGCGTCGCCGGCCACCTGCTCGACGATCGCGGCCGACCGAAGGCGGCGCTCGACGTGAGGGCGAAGGTCGTCGTGCTGTCCGCGAGCGCTGTTGGCTCGGCGTGGCTCGCGCGGCGCAGCGGGCTCCCCGATCCGCACGCGCAAGCAGGGCGCTCGCTGAGGATGCACCCCGGCGCGGTCGTCGCGGGCCGATTTCGCGACCCGGTGCACGGGCACAAGGGGATCCCCCAGAGCTGGGAGTGCACGGAGTGGCTGTCGTTCGAGGAGGGTTCCCCCAGGCGCACGTGGATCGTCCCCGCGTTCGCACACCCGATCGGCACCGCGAGCACGCTCCCGGGCTTCGGCCGGGATCACATGGCGCGCATGCGGGACTACAACCGGCTCGCCGTCCTGACGGCGATGCTCCACGACGAGACCTCGGGCGTGGTCGAGGCCGAGGACACGCGCCCGGTGCTCCACTACCGCATGATCGAGGACGATCGCGCCGCGCTCGCGAGAGGCCTCGTCGCGTGCGCGCGCATCCTGTTCGCCGCGGGCGCCATCGAGGTCACGTTTCCGGCCATCCCGCCCGTCACGGTGCGCTCCGCGCGCGAGCTCGACGCCCTCGACACGTCGTTCGTGCGCCCGCACGGCACGCCCCTGTCGGCCGTCCACCCGATGGGCACGCTCCGCATGGGCGACGACCCGAGGACCAGCGTGGTCTCCTCGCGCGGCGAGCATCACCAGGTGAAGGGGCTCTTCGTCGCGGACGGGAGCCTGTTCCCGACGAGCCTGGGCGGCCCGCCGCAGATCAGCATCTATGCGTTCGCGCTCCACCTCGCGAAGCACGTCATCGCGTCCGCGCGAGGGTGACTCGCTTCCCCCACAAAAGCCGAAGGGCCGACCCCTGCTGGGATCGGCCCTCCGTCGTGGGTCAACGGCTTCTCAGCCGCCGCCGCCCGCGTCCTGGATCGCGCTCCCGGAGTCGGCGCCCGCGTCCGGGGTCTCCTTGCACGGATCCGGCGAGTCGCTGCCCTTCGCCGCGACCGTCTTCGGGCGCCCGATCTGCTTCGCGTTGAAGCCGAGGCCGACCGAGATGCCCGTGCACTTCGCGCCCGAGGTGTTGGTGCCGTCGGAGTTGATGTCCGACGCCTGGCGGAGCTGCTGAGCGATGTTCTCGAACGCGTCGCCCTTGCAGAGGCTGGTCGAGATCCGACCGGCGACGCTCTTGAGGCCGTTGATGAGCTCCTCGGTGTTGATCACACCGGCGATCGTGCCGTTCTTCGCCTCGGATCCCGACACGTCCATCGTGATGACGGCCTTGTTGATCGTGATCGAGAGGTTCTGCCCGGAGATCGAGAGAGAGAGGGTGATCTTCGAGGCCTGGGCCACGAACGTGCCGTTGACGATGTAGGCGTCGGTGAGCTGGATCTTCGAGCCGCTCTCGGCCGTGGCGCCGTTCAACAGCTCCGGCTGGAGCGGCCAGTCGTCGGCGGTGGTGAAGGTCGGCTTGGCGCCCTTCTTGGCCTGGTCGAAGTTCCCGCCTGCGAAGAGCTGGCCGGAGAGGCCGATGTTCGTCTGCTTCTCTCCGGTGAGGCCCTTGATGTCGAGGAGGACCGTGAAGCTGCCCTCCTTGATCGAGTCGGTGACCTTCTTGCCGAAGTCGCTACCGGCGACCGAGGTGATGATCGGGACGATGTTCTTCCCGAAGGAGTTGTCGCGACCCTGGTCGCCGTCGGTCTGCGTCGTCTTGGACGCGCCGCTCTCGAGCGTGCAGACGTCGGTCGACTTGTCCGTGGTGGCCTTGCCGTCGAGGTTGTACCCGTAGGTCTTCCACGCGTTCGAGTTCGGGGAGCCGGAGCGATCGGTGTCGCCGAAGTAGAGCTCGCTCACGGCGAACGTCTTGAAATCCGACGACGTGGTCGCCGGGGCGCTCGGCTTGGCCGGGGGTCCGCCGACGCCCTGGTCGCCGGTGGTGGGGGCCGTCGTGGCGCTGCTGCTGCAGCCCTGCTCGGCGACGACGACGAGGCCGAGGCCGGCCATGATTCCAAGCAGAGTCAAGGTCTTCACAAGCTTCATCAGTACCTCCAGATGTCCGATACGTTGGGGGGGTCGCCGGCCGATCGTGTCCCGGGCTCGAGCCGTGGCCCGAGGGGCCCGTGGGCCTTCGGGGGCTCGCATCCTAGGCGTTCGACGAGGCCGTCGGCAAGCGTGGCCCGTCACGATGCCACAGAAAACCGGTGGCGCCATGACGCAATGCGTTATGGCCCCGCGCCGCCGCCGGTTGGTAGGGTGTGGGGGTGGTGCGAGAGATCGAACGAGCGGTGGAGACGCCGCGGCCGTGCACGTACCTCGAGGACGAGGTCGCCTCGCTCGAGCACCGCGTGCTCCTGGACGTGGGCGCCGACGAGTATGACGCGATGCTGGCCCGCGGCTGGCGCCGCTTCGGGCCGGACTACTTCCGTCCCGCCTGCGCGGCGTGCGACCAGTGCGAGCCGACGCGCATCGTGCTCGCCGACCTCGCGCCGACGCGGAGCCAGCGTCGTGCCCTCGCGCGGACCGCCCACCTCGAGGTCGAGGTCGGCGTTCCCACGATCGACGCGGAGCGCCTTCACCTTTACCGGCGCTGGCACGCCACCCGGGAAGTGTCCCGGGAGTGGGCGCCGAGCCGGATGGACGCCCGCCTATACCGGCTCGAGTTCGCCTTCCCCCACCCGTGCGCCCGCGAGGTGAGCTACCGGGAGCACGGACGCCTCGTCGGCGTCGGGATCTGCGACGAGACCCCGACGGCGTGGAGCGCCGTGTACTTCTACTTCGATCCCTCCTGCGCCCGCATGTCGCTCGGGATCGCGAACGTGCTCCGCACCTGCGCGATCGCGAAGGCCCGCGGCGCGCGCTGGGTCTACCTCGGCTACCACGTCGCGCGGTGCCGGTCGCTCGCCTACAAGGCCGGATTTTCTCCACAGGAGATCCTCGTCGGGCGGCCCGCAGACGACGAGCCCCCCGCGTGGAGGACGCGCGCGACGCCCCTTTCGTCGCGCCCACCGGCGGGGTAAGCCAGACGGTCCGATGCCGAGCCCGGAGTTCGTCCACCTCCACGTCCACACGCAATACTCGATGCTGGACTCGTCCCTCAAGGTGCGGGACCTCACGAGGCGCGTCGGGGCGCTGGGCATGAGCGCGGTCGCGGTGACCGACCACGCGAACATGTTCGGCGCGATCTCCTTCTACAAGGCGGCGAAGGAGGCGGGGGTCCAGCCGATCCTCGGGGTCGAGCTGGAGGTCGGCGCCGGCGCCCACGCGCACCATCTGCCCTTGCTGGCGGCCTCGGAGGCTGGCTACCGCAACCTGGCGTGGCTCGTGTCGCGCGGCCATGTGTCGCCAGATCCGGCCGCCCCCGCGGGATCCCTGGCGGTGTCGCTCGACGATGTCGCCACCCGAACGAAGGACGTGATCGCCCTCACCGGGTGCATGGGCGGTGTCGTCGCGCAGCGCGTGCTCGAGGAGGGCGTGGACGCGGGGCGCGCGATGCTGGGCCGCCTGGCGGAGATGTTCGAGCGGGGATCCCTCTACGTCGAGCTCCAGGACCACTCCCTGCCCGAACAGGGCGTGCTCAACCCCATCCTCGCCGACCTCGCGAAGCGCCTCGACCTCCCGACCGTCGCGACGAACGACGTGCACTACCCCACCCGCGAGGACGCGGAGGCGCACCTCTACCTGTCGTCGATCAAGAGCGGGCGCAGCCACGAGGAGTCGAAGGAGCGACACCACGGCTCGAGCGAGATGTACCTGAAGTCGCCCGAGGAGATGCACACGCTCTTCTCGGCGCACCCGGAGGCGCTGAAGCGGACGCTCGAGATCGCCGAGCGCACGAAGGTCAAGCTCCGCCTGGGGGAGCCGATGCTCCCGACCTTCACGGTGCCGGACGGGTACACCCCGGACAGCTACTTCCGCCACCTGTCGGCCGAGGGGCTGGAGCGGCGACTCTCGGAGCTCGAGGTGACGGGAAAGCGCCCCGATCGCGAGGCCTACCGCGCGCGGCTCCGCGTGGAGCTCGACATCATCTGTCAGATGAGGTTCCCGGGCTACTTCCTCATCGTGTGGGACTTCATCCGGTTCGCCAAGGAGAGCGGGATCCCCGTCGGGCCGGGCCGCGGCTC
>SXNL01000311.1 GCA_005777185.1 Myxococcales bacterium | reverse complement strand
GGACAGCCGACGGCGGACGGTGGACAGCCGACGGCGGACGGTGGACAGCCGACGGCGGACGGTGGACAGCCGACGGCGGGCGGTGGACAGCCGCCGGCGGGCGGCGGACGGCGGCCCGTGGGCAGGTGGGTGTATATTGCATCTTTCTCGCTGGCCGCCGCGGCGCTGGCCGCCATCGGTGCCAACCGCTGGGGGGCCGACCTCCCCGTTGCGCGCCCCTCGCTCACGGCTCCCGTGACGACCGTGGACGAGCCGGCCGGCGCGTTCGCCGTGTCGGTGGACGGAAAGCCGGGGCGGCTCGATCGCGGGAGGTGGCTCGAGACGGGCGTGGCCTCCAGGGCCACGATCCAGGTGGCGGACATCGGGACGGTCGAGGTGGCGCCGGAGTCACGGATCCGGCTCGTCCGTACGTCGCCGGCGGAGCACCGGCTCGAGCTCGCGCAGGGCAAGCTCTCGGCGGTCGTCGTCGCGCCCCCGCGCCTGTTCGTGGTCGACACCGAGGCTGCGAGCGCCGTCGACCTCGGGTGTGCGTACCGGCTCGAGGTCGGCAAGGACGGTGAGGGCCGGCTCGAGGTGGACACGGGGGCTGTCTCGCTGGAGGGCCACGGGCGGACGTCGTGGGTCCCCGCGGGCGCCGCCTGCGAGACCCGGAGGGGCCGCGGGCCGGGCACGCCGTACCTGCGAGACACCGAGGACGCGGTCGCGGCGGATCTGCGCGCGTTCGACTTCGGCGAGGTGGCCGCATCTCGGGCGGCCGCCGAGAGGCTGCTCGCACGGGCGGGCGCGCGGCACAGGCTCACGATGTGGCACATGGTGTCGCGGGTCGGACCCGACCAGCGGGGCGCCGTGGTGAGGAAGCTGACGTCCGTGAGCGCCCTGCCCGCGGGCATCACGGAGCACGACGTGGAGCGGCTGGATCCCGCGGCGCTCGGACGCTTGCGCGACGAGATGCAGGCGCACTGGTGAATTCCGGGTAATACTCGTCTCGTGGCCCTCCCGCGGCGGTACAACAAGGAGTTGCTGGTGTCCCCCGCACGTCTGCTCTCCGCCTTCGCGCTCGCGGCGGGCCTGGCCGCGGCCTGCGGCAGCTTCGGCGGCGCGGACAACAACAGGACGCCCGGGCCGGTGTCCACGTCCAGCACGGGGCCCCCGGCCGGCGCGGACGGGAGCGCCGACGCAATGGGGCCGGTGGGGCAGGACGGGGCCCCGGACGCGGCGGGGGTGCCGCTCCGGTGTGGCGCGACGCTGGTGTGCAGGACCACGCCGTGCTGCGTCGAGCAGGTCGGGTCGTCGTCGGCGACGAGCTGGACCTACCAGTGCATCGCCCCGTGTCCCGCGAAGGAGGAGACCGCGACCCTGGAGTGTACGGACGGGTCCAGCTGTCCGAGCGGACAGGTGTGCTGCGCGTCGGTGATCTCGGAGCGCACCACAGCCAAGTGCCAGCCATCGTGCGCGTCGCCAGCGACCCAGCTGTGCGATCCGAGGACCGCCGCCACGACCAGGGAGTGCGGAGCGGGCAAGACCTGCTCCACCTCGAACATCGCCGAGCTCTTCCTCGACGCGAGCTACGGGGAGTGCAAGTCGACGGAGTGACCGCAACGGACGCGCGACGCCCCGTTCAATCGCAGCAGGGAGGTTCGTGCCGCCAGCGCAGCGAGACGGAGTCGGACCCGCGCGCCGCGAGGCGAACGCGGTCGCCGTCGCGGAGCGCGACCTCGCGCACGCGGACACCGTGCCACCACAGGCCGTTCGTCGAGGCGAGATCGAAGACGAGGTCCTGACCCGCCTCGTGGAGGAGCAGCGCGTGCACGCGGGAGATCTGGTGGCCCATCAGCGAGCGCGCATCCGTGTCGCAGCGCGGGTACCGGCCGAGGAGCACACCCGACGACAGCGAGGCCAGGGACCTCCGGACCTCGACCCTTGCGTCGCCGTGTCGCACGGTGAGCACCCGCTCGCCGCGCTCGCCGCCCGAAGTGCAAACGAAGGACGACGGCGGGGGGACCACGCTGACCCGCGACCGCCAGGGAGCGCGACCTGCCTCGCGGTACGGGTGCGCGGGGAGCATGTGGGGGACGGGCCCGGACAGCGAGGGGGAGGCGGGAGGCAGGACGGCCTCCACCTCGACCCCCCACGGAATGGCGAAGATCGCGGACCGGCCCAGGCGGAAGGCGAACGGGCCCTCGGCGACGACCGCGACGTGGGTGATCCCGTCGTGGGTCTGGAAGCCGGAGCGGGTGGCGAGATCGATCACGCGCAGCGCGAGCGCGCCACTCCGGAGCGTCACGACGCGGAGGAGGAGGTGGCGGAGCGAGACGGCCGGGTCATCGTCGAGGGAGATGTCACACGCCGTGTGGCGCCCGACGACGGCGAAGGCCGAGCGGAGGGGAGGGAGGTGCAGCGACGTCAGCCGCGGCCCGCCGACGGCGAAGACCTGGTAACCCGGGCGTTCCGGCGCGTGAAGGCGGGTGGCGACCCGCGTGAACGCGTCGCGAAGGGAGGGCTGGGGCTGCCAGTCGTGGGAGATGCGGGTGCAGGGGTTGGTGTCGCGGCCGGGCGAGGCTCCGAACATGCGAGGATGCTGCGGGCACGGGGGGGCCGAAGCTCTGGCGTGGATGGAAGGGACTGGACGGTTGGTCAGGCCGGCGGGAACGCGGGCGCCGACTCATTCCCCGGGTTCCCACGAGAACGGGCCGGTTCGCCGTGCCTCCGCCGCACATCCACCAGGCTCGTCGCTCCCGCGCTCACCACCGGCAGGTGTTGCATCGAGATCGTCCGGTAGAACATCCGGTAGTGGAAGAAGTTCTTCTGCACGATCACGTCCGCGCGTCGTGCGGTGAGGCCGATCGCGGACCAGAAGCTCGGGTGGATGGGCAAGGGCGGCCGATCGCACACCGCGAGGTGCAGCTTCCCGACGTCGAAGCGCACGACCCTTCCGCTGTCCGTCGTGGCGCGCGCCGCCACGACACCCTCGAGCGCGACCTCGGGCATCCCGTACCCCGGCGTGCCGCGGAGGACGACGGCGCGCCGGGTGCCCGGCGCCGCCGCCGCGACGTCCCACAGCTCGGCGACCAGCGCCGGATCGTGCACCGGCACGTAGGCCTCGAGGTCCGGGGCCCCCGCGAGCGCGCGAACGAGGTGTGTGTTGCCGCCGGGCGCGCCGGCGCCCACGACGTCGTCGACGTCGACGAACGTCACCGGACCGAGCATGCGCCACGGGCGCTTCCTCGCGATCGCGCTCGCGGCGCCCGGATCGTGCATCGGGGGGAGGTCCACATGGCGGGCCTCGAGCGCGCGCTCCGCGAGCGCCTCCACGAGGTCGCTCGCGAGGCCGGGATCGCCGTCCGTCGACACGTGCACCGCCCACCCGAGGGGCTCGGCGCTCGTGAACGGGTGCACCATGAAGAGGCTCGCCGAGACCACGCGCGGATCGTCCTCGAGCGCGCGCATCGCGCGGAAGATCTTCCGCATGGGCGCGACGAAGTCGATCGTCGTGCCACCGCCGAGGATCATCGGCAGCTTCCGCCACGCGTGCACCGGGCGGATCTCCCCCCGCAGCGCGGCGATGAGGCGGCGGCCGGCGCGGAAGCCGGTGGGCGCGAGATCCCAGTGCGGGTTCGTCCGGTAGGCGACGAGGACGTCCACGGGATCGACCAGGCCACTGGAGAGGTTCGCGTGGAGATCGTAGCTCACGGCGAGCTTCACGCCGGGGCCGACGAACCCGCGGAGGCGGCGGAGGAGGTGGGCCTCGGGTGCCTCCGCGAGGCCCTCGACCTGCATGGATCCGTGGAGAGCCAGGTACACGCCGTCGACGGGCGCGGCGGCCTCGAGGCGCTCGAGGAGGCGCGCGGTGAGCGTGTCGAAGCACGCGCGCGTCATCGAGCCGCCGGGCACGGCCATCGCGGACTCGAGCGGCACGGTCTCGATGCCGCCGGCCACGCGCGCGGCCTGACGGAAGCCCGTGAGCTCGGCGTGCGGCATGAAGGACCGCAGCTCGACGCCCCGGAGCGTCGTGGCACGCGCGAGATCGTCGCCCGCGAGGAGGTGGCACCGCTCGAAGGCCTCGAGCTCCGTGGGGAGCGGAGAGAACGCGTTGGCCTCGTGGAAGAGGCGCCCGTAGGCGATGCGCAGGGGGCGGGCGCCGCTGGGCGCGCGGGACGGCAACGTTCTCACGAGGACCTCCGGATCTTAAGGGGCTCGAGCACGGACTTCCACACGAGCTCGTGGATGGGTTTGACGGATCGGCTCGACGTGACCGCCTGGATGGTGAGGCCGTCGATGACGGCTCGGACGAGGTTCACGAGGGCCTTCGCGTCGCACGGCGCCACCGTGCCCTCGGCGACGCCGCGCTCGATGCCGTCGACCATGGCGCGGCGGCCAGGTTCGAAGAAATCGGAGGCGCCGCGCAGGATCTCGAGCGCGCGCGTGCCGCCGCTGACCGCGATCGACTGCGTGAGGAAGAGGAGCCGGGCCTCCTGGCCGCGGTGGAACTCGTGGACGGCGCGCATGCGCGCATAGACGCGATCGATGGGGTGTTCGTGCTCGCCCACCTTGCGCTCGACGAAGGCCGCCTGCTCGACGAAGAGCTCGGCCAGCGCGGCCTCGACGATGCTGGTCTGGGTGGGGAAGTGGTAGAGGAGCGTGGGCCGCTTCACGTCGAGGAGCTGCGCGAGGCGCTCGGTGGAGATGCCGAGGCCCTGCTCCTGGAGGATCGCGGAGGCGCGCAGGGCGAGGTCGCGGGCCTTCTCGGCGTCACGCGGCCGCGCCATGGGCGACTCCCTGGGCCGGGGCCGCGAGAGCGCGGGCGACCGCGTCGGCGCTGTACGACCAGAGCTCGGCGGCGAGAGCCTCCCGCCTGGCGAGCGCGCTCGCCTCCCGGGGGCGCAGCTTGTCGAAGTAGAGCGGCGCGTCGGGCCCCTCGAGCGGGACCTCGGCCGCGTGGACCAAGGTCTCGCCGCCGACCGCCACGGGCTTCATCGAGACGGCCCAGAACAAGACGGGCCGGACGAAGGCCGGGATGCGCCGCCAGATGTCGCTCGCGATGCGGCCGGGGTTCACGCTCGTGGTCGTGAGGCCCGGGTGACGCCGGCGGAGCTCCGCGGTGAAGAGGATGTTGCACAGCTTCGACACGCGGTACTCGGCGAGGCCCGTGGTGGTGCGCGAGGGCTCGCGGAGGCGGGCCCAGAGGATCTCGCGCACGGCGAGGTGGCTGCCGCTCGAGACGTTGACGACGCGACCCCCGCATCGCTCGAGCAGCGGGACGAGCGGCATCGTGAAGGCGAAGTGCCCGAGGTGGTTGACCCCGAACGCGAGCTCGAAGCCGTCGGCCGTCGTGAGCCCGCGCTGACCCGGGAGCCCGGCGTTGTTGACGAGCACGTCCAGCCGCTCGTGCCGCTCGAGGAAGCGCGAGGCGGCGCGCGAGGCGTCCTGCAAGCTGGCGAGATCCAGCGCGAGGACGCTCGCCTCCGCCCCCGCCCGTCGGACCTCGGCGAGGACGGGCGCGGCCTTCGCCTCCGAGCGGCAGGCCAGGCCGACGTGAACGCCGGGCCGCGCCAGCTGGACGGCGCAGGCGGCGCCGATCCCGGTGTTGGCGCCGGTGACGAGGAGGGTGCGGGGGCGGTCGGTGGGGTTTCTCATTGTTTGACGAACTGTCAGATAACACCTCCTGACGATTCGTCAAGGTATGAAACGCGGTCCTCACCGTCCGTCACGACCCGCGCAGGAAGGCCAGCAGCGCGACGTAGTACGCGTCCGGCGCGCCGTCGTTGTGGTCGCCGCGGTCGACCTCGAAGAAGCGCTTGTTCTTGCTGGGCGACCGCTCGAACAGCGCGCGCCCCGACGCGAGCGGCACCAGCGAGTCGTGCGTGGCGTGGCGCTGGAACAGGGGCCCGTCGTACCGCAGGATCTTCTCGCCCGAGTCGAACCGGTTCTTCATGAGCGCGCGCACGGGGAGCCACGGGTACGTGCGCGAGGCGACGTCGGGGAGATCGACGAACGTGTTCTCGAGCACCAGCGCCTTCGCGCCTCCCGTGGCCGCGACGTGGACCGCGACCGCGCCGCCGAGCGAGTGGCCCATCACCACGATCTCCCGCCGCGGCACGCCCGCCAGATCCGCGAGGCGCGCGGCGGCGGCCTCGCCGTCCTCCAGGACGCCCTGCTCGCCCGGCACCCCGGCGCTCCGGCCGTAGCCGCGGTAGTCCACCGCGAGGACGGTCGCGGAGAGGCTCTCCGAGAGCGACCGGATCGCGCGCCCCATGTAGTGGACGTTCCCGCCGTTGCCGTGGAAGAACGCGACGTGCCGCTCCGGCGCGGGGTGCCGCGCGAGGAGGGCGTCGAGCGACGAGCCGTCCCTCGAGGTGACCTTCACCGCCTCGCACGTGTCGGAGCCGAGCGCGCGCGCCGCCTCGTCGCCGGGATACGGCGACGGCACGAACACCATCCGGTCCTCGTTCGCCTTCATCAGCACGATGACGCCCGCGTACACGGCGAGGAGCACCGCTCCCGCGCGGAGGGGCCACCTGAGCTTCGCGTTCACTCAGAACGACTTGAGGTCGGTCATCAGGCGCTTCGAGATCACGATGCGCTGGATCTGACCTGTGCCCTCGAAGATGTCGTACACCTTGATGTCGCGGAACCACTTCTCGAGGAGCTGGTGGTCCTTCGCGATCGAGCCCTCGGCGCCGCAGATCTCGATGGCCTCGATGCACGCGCGAATGGCCGCCTGGCCGCCCATCGCCTTGCTCATCGACGCCTCCTTGGCGTTCGGGATCCCGCGGTCGGCCATCTCGGCGGCGCGCCAGGACATCATGCGTGCAGCATGCAGGTTTCTTCCCGTCCGCGCGAGGCGCTCGGCGAGCGCGGCGTAGCGCGGGATGGGGCGCGAGAGGACGTAGTTCTCCTTCACGAAGGCGCGCGCGTACTCGTAGGCCGCGCGGCCGATGCCGATGGCCATCGTCGCGACGATGGGGCGCGTGTTGTCGAAGGTCTTCATGGCCGTCATGAAGCCCTCCTTCGTCACGTAGGCCTCCTCGCCGCCGAGGAGGTTCTCCTCGGGGACCCGGCAGTCCTCGAGGACGAGCTCCGCGGTCTCGCTCGCGCGGAGGCCCATCTTCTCCTCGATCCGGCCGACCGCGAACCCCGGCGTGCCCTTCTCCACCACGAACGCGCGGTGCCCCGCGCGGCCGAGGCCGGGATCGATCGTCGCGAAGATGACCGTCCACGCGGCGCGCGCGCCGTTCGTGATGTAGCACTTGCGGCCGTTCAGCACCCAGTGCTTGCCCTCCTTGCGGCAGCTCGTGCGGATACCGGCGACGTCGGAGCCCGCGCCGGGCTCGGTGAGGCCGTAGGCGCCCCACCGGAGGATGGCGTCGACGTCCTGGAAGATGCCGAAGAAGCGCTCCTTCTGCTCCGCGGTGCCGGTCGCGCGCACGGGCGGGCCGCCGAGGCCAGGGCCGGGGAGGCACAGGAGGAGCGCGGCGTCGCCGAAGGAGATCTCCTCGGACGCGATGAGCGTGCCGACGTTGCCGCCCATCTTCTCGGCCGAGCCCTTCTCCTCGCCGAGGCCCGATCGCATCGCCGACGACCCCATCGCGCTCGCCATGCGGGCGAAGTTGCGGAGGAACTCGTCCGGCACCGCGCCCGCGCGATCCCACGCGAGCGACTGTGGGCGGATCACGTTCTCGGCCACTCCGTGAATGGCCCCCTTCATCTCGAGCTGGCGCTTGGTGAGCGTGAATTCGATGGTCATGTTGGGCTCTCAGACGAAGGCGTTCTGGCTGTCGGGGGTGGGGAGGACGAGGCCGATCGAGGCCGGGAGCCGGAGCTCGATGGCCGCCGCGAGCTGGTCGGCGTGCTCGGCGGTCATCCCGCAGAGGCCGATCTGCTTGGCGTCGCGCATGAGCTTCTCGACGGCGTAGTCGCGGATGAAGCCGGCGCCGCCGTGGAGCTGCACCGCGTCGTCGCCGCAGCGCATCGCCGCCTCGTGGGTGAAGGAGACCGCGTGCGCCGTGTGGAGGAGGGCGTCCTTCTCCCAGTGCTTCCCGCCCGCGTCGGGGCCGCCATCCCATGCCGCGGCAGCTCGGAGGACCACGCAGCGAGCGGCGTCCACGTCCATCGCGCGATCGGCGAGCGTGAACGCGACCGCCTGGAAGTGGCCGATGGGCTTGCCGAACGCGCGCCGGCCCTCGCAGTACTCGCGCGTGATCTCGAACGCCGCGCGGCAGAGGCCGACGCCTCGCGCGGCCACGAGGAGCGCGTTCTTCGCGAAGAACCGCACGACCGCGGCGTCGAAGTCGGAGCCGCCGGGGAGGCGGTCCTCGTCCTTCACCTCCACGCCGGACAGGCGGAGGCCGCCGAAGCTCGCGACGTCGAGCCCGAGGGTGGTCGCGCGCTCGGCGATCGTGACCCCCGGCTGGTCGCGCCGCACGACGAACGCGCCGAGGCCCGCCCAGCCCTTGTTCGCGTCCACCTGCGCGAAGACGACGAAGGCTCCCGCGCGATCCGCGTTGAGGACGTAGGCCTTCTCTCCGTCGAGGACCCAACCGTCGCCCTTCTGCGTCGCGGTCGTGGTGAAGCCGTCCCGATCCCTTGCGGGCTTCGCCTCGCCCCACGCGACGGCCCCGAACGCGCCGTGGCCGGACTCGGCGGTGAACGCCGCGAGGTGGCGCGCGCCCTGCGCGTCGGTGCCGAGCTCGAGGAGCGCCATGCCGAACGCGCCGGGCCCGCCGAAGCCGAACGCCGCGGCGGGATCGCCGAACGCGACCTCCTCCTCCAGGAGGACGGCCGTGAGCAGGCCGAGCCCCGGCCCGCCGACGGCCTCGGGCAGCCACACGGTGCCGAGGCCGAGCTCGTGGGCCGTCCTCCGCACGTCCTCGGGGATCGCACGGTCGCGCTCGAACTCGCGCAGCCTCGGGCGCAACGTCGTCTTCGCGAACTGACGGGCGGCCTGCTGCATCAGCTTCTGGTCTTCGGTCGGGTCGAAGGAGATCATGGGTGGGCCGATGTTTTACGTGCGAAACATCTCACAGGCAACCTCGGCGTTCTCGCGGTATGCTGGGAAGATGAGGCGCGTAGCACCCTGGGCCCTGCGCTCCCTCGTCGCGCTCCTGGCGATCGCGTGCGGGGACGACGACAACGTGACCGCGAAGCCGGACGCCGCGTCGCCACCGCCCGCGGGGGATGGTGGCGACGTCGTCGCGGCGGCGGACACCGGCACCTCGAACGTGGACGCCGCGCTGCCCGACACCGGCGTCGGGGACGCGGGGATCGACACGGGGCCCGCGTACGTCTACCCGTACTTCGACATCAACCACATCCTGTCGACCGGGCAGAGCCTCTCGGTCGGCTCGCAGGGCGCGCCGCTCCTCTCGACGACGCAGCCGTACGCGAACCTGAAGTTCAACACCGGCGTGGTCGCGGGCGGCAGCGCCACGGGGATGACGAGCTTCATCCCCCTCGTCGAGGGCCCCACGCTCGAGACGATGTCCTCCGGGCTCGCCAACCTGATCACGCAGATGGCCGAGGACGAGGTCTTCAAGACGAGGCCCGCGCCGGCGAACACGCACGTGGCCCTCGTGAGCTGCCACGGCGTGGGCGGCATCGCGTACGCGGGCCTGAAGAAGGGCACGACGCCGTACGCGAACGGCATGATGCAGGCGACGCGCGGCAAGGCCATCGCCGCGGGCCTCGGGAAGTCGTACGTCGTGCGCGTCGTGACGAACGTGCACGGCGAGTCGGACCACCGCGACGGCAACACCAGCTACAAGGGCGACCTCGTCGAGTGGCAGAAGAACTACGACACGGACGTCCGCGCCATCACCGGCCAGACGCTGCCGATCCCGATGCTGCACACGCAGATCAGCAACTGGCCGTTCTACGGCCAGGGGACGAGCCTCATCCCGATGGCGCAGCTCGAGGCCAGCACGGAGAACCCCGGGAAGATCATCCTGGTCGGAGCGAAGTACAACATCCCCTACGCCGCGGACGGGCTGCACCTGAACAACCACGGGTACCGCCAGATGGGCGAGTACTACGCCAAGGTGTACCGGCGCGTGGTCCTCGAGGGCGGGACGTGGGAGCCGGTGCGACCGGTCTCGGCGGCGATCTCGGGGGACGAGATCAAGATCGCGTTCAAGGTGCCGGTGCCGCCCCTGGTGCTCGACACGACGCTGGTGACGGACCCGGGGGACTACGGGTTCGAGTACACGGACGACAGCGCGACCCCGCCGCAGATCGCGAGCGTGGCGATCGACGGTGCGACGGGCGTGAAGATCAAGCTGTCAGCCGTCCCGACGGGGCCGAACAGCAGGGTGCGGTACGCGATGACGAGCGTCCCGAAGGCGAAGGCGGGGCCGACGACGGGGCCGCGAGGGAACCTCCGGGACTCGGACAAGACGCCGTCCTTGCACGGGTATGATCTCTACAACTGGGCGGTGCACTTCGAGGTGCCGGTGCCGTAGCCGGCACCTCCACCTTCACCGGACGCAGCGGAAGTGGTTCGTCGCCGCCATCGAGGGCTCGGTCGCGACCGACGAGAAGTCCACGGTCCAGTGTTTCGTCGGGGCGAAGTGGACGGTGCTGGAGGTCCAGTAGGCGCCGCCCAGGGCGCCCGCGAAGGCCGTCGCGTCCAGCGCGGAGGGCGACGGCGAACGCGGGCCCGAGGGCGCGAGGCGAGCGGGAACTCCGGCTCCTAGGCACCCGCTCGATCTGGTACTTCCCGAGGAGGAGATGCCCGGGCTTGGGCATGCCGTCCATGTCTTGCCGCGCTCAGGCTAACGAAGAGCCGTTCGGTGCAGGATAGCGCACCGCAGGGGACGGGGCGCGCAAATGATCGACCGGGTCCTCCTCCGTCCTCCTCGGCGTCGCCCCGGGCGCGCTCGCCCGCTGCGGGCCACGGACGGGGCTCTGCGCTCACTCCCCCTCCCGGTTGCGAGCCGGCCGCGGGACCCTGGGACGTACCCGTCCGCGGGTGTGGACCCGGGAGGCGGAGCCCTGGGACGTACCCGTCCGCGGGTCAGGATCCCCCCCGAGCCGCGCGTGGGAGCGCGGCGTGAGCTATCCTTCCGCGGTGCGCTTCTCCCGTCGTGACATGCTCCTGGCCGGCGCCGCCGCGCTGCCCCTGGGCGCGATCGCGATCTCACGCGCGCGGCGACCGCCCGGGGCCGCGGAGGCGCCTGCTCCGCCGCCCCCGCCGAGGGATCCGCGCGCGCGAGACCCTCCGCGTCGTCGCGTCGCGGCCCACGATCGAGGGCGCCGGCGTGCGCCTGCGGCGCGCGATCGGCGGCGCGGCGGTGCCGATGGTGGATCCGTTCCTCCTCCTCGACGACTTCAAGAGCGACGATCCCGCCGACTACGCGGCCGGGTTCCCCACGCACCCCCACCGCGGCGTCGAGACGGTCACGTACATGATCGAAGGCGCGATGGAGCACCGGGACAGCGTCGGCAACCGGGGCCGCCTCGGGCCCGGCGCCGCGCAGTGGATGACCGCCGGCCGCGGGATCCTGCACTCGGAGATGCCCGAGCAGGAGCGCGGCCTCATGTGGGGCCTGCAGCTCTGGGTGAACCTCCCCGCGGCCCACAAGATGGTGCGCCCGCGGTACCAGGACATCGCGCCCGCTGCGATCCCCGAGATCGCGCGCGAGAAGGCGCGCGTGCGGCTCGTCGCGGGCACGGCGTGGGGCGCGGAGGGGCCGGTGCGGGGGATCGACGTGGGCCCCACGATGCTCGACGTGGCGATCGAGCGAGGCGGCACGCTCGACGTCGCGATCGGCGCGGAGGACAGCGCGTTCGTGTACGTGCTCGACGGGGCGCTGCGCGTCGGGCCCGATCGGCGCGAGGTGCGGGAGCGGGAGCTCGCGGTGCTGGGAGCGGGGGAGGTGTGCCGGCTCGCGTGCGACGCGACGGTGGGGCGCGCGATGGTGGTGGCGGCGCGGGCGATCGGGGAGCCCGTCGCGCGGAGGGGGCCGTTCGTGATGAACACGGAGGAGGAGCTGGGGCGGGCGTACGAGGATCACCGGACGGGGAGGTTGGTGGAGGGGGGGTGAGGAAGCTCCCCTACGGGAAGAGGACCCGCACCATCGGCTCGGTGAACAGCGGGGACGTCACGGTCATCGCGGTCACGGTCCACGCGTGCGAGAGCGGGCGGCGCCACGCACGCACGCCGAGCCTCGCCTCGGCCACGACGAGGAGACCCTGCACGACGAAGTAGGCGGTGACGGACGCGGCGAGCCACCCCGGGATCACCAGCCATATCATCCAGGCGTGCGTCACGGCGCTGAGCGCGAACGCGGCCGCGACGCCGAGGCGCGGTGCTCCCCGTCGCGCGAGAGGGAGATACGCCGTCGCCCGCAGCCACGCGCCCACGGTCCTGTTCCAGCGGACGCCCCAGAACTCGGCGACCGTGCGCGACCGGGCCGGGTGGCGGTGGAGCGCGGGCACGTGCAGCCCGATCGCGCGGCACGCCTCCTCGATCCCGTTGTACACGGCCTCCGAGGACGCGACCGCGAAGACGAGCGCGGCGAGCCACCGGAGGGCCCACATCCGCCAGCCCTCCAGATCCGAAGCTGCGCGCACGGCCGCGTAGGCCAGAGTCCCCACGGCCACGCCCAGCGCGACGTGCACGACGCCGCCGGCGCGGAGCCCCGGCGGGCCTCGCCGGATCACACGGGAGTCCACGAGCGAGAAGACGTGGAGCCACCGTCGGCCGGGACCGAAGCCGGTCTCGTCGCGAAGGAGATCGATCGTGCGGAACACCGGCACGATGCTGAACAGCACGACGAGGAAGCGCGGCACCGTCGCCTCCGCGGGAATGCGCGTCGCCCACAGGCCGGCGCCGATCGCGACCGCCGCCGCGAGCGCCCTCTGCGGGCGCCGGCCGCCGGCGAGGAGCGCGGCCAGGGTGTCCGTCGCGACGACGGCGAGGAGGGCGCCAAGGAAGGTCACGCGCGCAAGCCTACACAGCGCCCGCCGCGCTGGCGACGGGCGCGCCCCGCCTACTTCTTCTGCATCGCCGCCATCGCGGCGTGCGCACGCTGCCCCATCTCCTCGGGGGACACGTCCTCCTTGTGGGTCGCGAAGGCCCAGCGGTTGCCGTAGGCGTCCTGCAGCAGGCCGTAGCGATCGCCCCAGAACTGGTCGGCGAGCGCCATCACCACCGTCATCCCCGCGTCGGTGGCGCGCTTGAACGCCGCGTCACAGTCGGTGAAATACATGAAGTGCGAGCACGCCGTCGGCGCGTTCATGACCGCCTCGCCCAGCTTGAGGACGCTGTCGCCGATCTGGATCTCGGCGTGCATGATCACGCCGTCGGGGCTGGCCATGCGCCCGCGCTCCTCCGCGCCGAGAGCCCTCTTGTAGAGCTCGATCGCCTCGGCGCAGCCCTTGATGTTCATGAACGGCGTGACGCTGTGGTACCCGTCCGGGATCGGCTTGACCATGATGTGCATCGATGTGCATCTCCTTGGCGCCGCCGAGGCCGGCGACGACGCGCACAAACTAGCACGCCCGCCTCAGAACCACTCCGGCTTCATCCTCCCGTAGCTGTCCTCGCCCGATCGGCACAGCCACGCCAGCTGATCCACCCGCGGCACGTCCGTCTCGATGAAGTACGCGGCCGCGCACAGCTTCCCCTCGTAGAACCCCGCCTCCTCCGGCCGCGCCGCCCCGAGGCGGCGTGTCGCGGCCGCCGCCTGTGCGAGCCACTGCCAGCCGACGAGCCACAGCGAGACCATCTCGAGGTAGTCCGCGCTGTGGAGCATCATGCGCGTGACGTCCCCCGCGAGGCCGAGGGCGCCGAGGTGCATCGTCGTCTCGACAACGGTGCAGGTGGCGGAGGCGACGCGATCGCAGAGCGAAGCGGACACGCCGGCGTCCCGCGCCTGGCCGACCGTGCGCGCGACGTCGGCGGCGAGCGCGCGCAGGGTCTCGCCTCCCTTCGCCATGACCTTGCGTCCGAGGAGATCGAGGCCCTGGATCCCGGTCGTCCCCTCGTGGATGGAGTTGAGGCGCTGGTCGCGCACCCACGCCTCGAGCGGGAGCTCGCTCGAGTAGCCGTAGCCGCCGTGGATCTGCGCCGCGAGGACGTTCGACTCGTACCCCTTCTCGGCGGGGAACGTCTTTGCGACCGGCGTGAGGAGATCGAGGATGCCCTGGGCCCGCACCCGCTCCGCAGGGTCGGGGTGGTGGGACGCGATGTCCGCGTAGCGCGCCGTCCACGCGACGAGCGAGAGGCTGCCCTCCACGATGGCCTTCTGCCGGAGCAGCATGCGCCGCACATCGGCGTGCTCGATGATGGGCACCTGTTCTCCCTCGCCTCCGCGCGCGCCGATGGGCCTTCCCTGCAGCCTGTCGCGCGCGTACGCGAGGGCCTCCTGGTAGGCGACGGACGCGGTCGCGACCGACGCGAGGCCGACGGCGATCCGCGCGGCGTTCATCATCTGGAACATGCAATGGAGCCCCTGGCCGGGCTGCCCGACGAGGTCGCCCCGGCAGTCGCCGTGCTCTCCGAAGTCGATCGCGAGGCTCGGGAGGGCGCGGTATCCGATCTTGTGGATGAGCCCGGTGACCGCGACGTCGTTGGGCGCCCATCCGTCGCCCTCTCGCCGCATCCTCGGGACGGCGAAGAGGGAGATCCCCTTCGTGCCCGGCGGCGCGCCCTCGATGCGCGCGAGGACGAGGTGCACGATGTTCGGCGTGAGGTCGTGATCGGCGCCGGAGATGAAGATCTTGCTGCCCTTCACGAGGTAGCGGCCGTCCGCCGTCGGCCTCGCGGTGGTCCTGAGGTCCCCGAGGCTCGATCCGGCGTGCGGCTCGGTGAGCGCCATGGTGCCGGTCCACTCGCCGCTGTAGAGCCGGTGCATGTACTCGTCCTTGAGCGCCCGCGATCCGAACGCCTCGACGAGGTGCGCGGTCCCGCGGCTCAGCATCACGAGGCCGGCGGCGCCGAGGTTCCCCGCCACGAGGTAGGCGTTCGCCAACGTGTCGGCGACGAGCGGGAGATCCTGTCCCCCGGCCGCCTTCGGCCGCGGCGCGACGGTGAGGCCGAGGCCCATGAGCTGCGGGTAGATCTCCCTCATCTTCGGGTGGAGCCGCACGCGCCCGCGCTCGAGCACGGGCGGCTCCTGGTCGAGCTGCCGGTAGGTCGGGAGCAGCACGTCGCGCGCGAACCGCCTGCACGTCGAGAGGACGAGATCGATGCTCTCGCGCGTGTGCTCGGCGAAGGCCGGCATGGCGAGCAGGGTCTCCATCTCGAGCACGTCGTCGAGGAGGAACGCGACGTCGCGGTCGTCGAGGAGGGGGTTCGTCCAGGACATGGAGCGGAGGTTACCGCGCCGGCCTGCGCCCGACCATCGCGAGCCACGGCGGCTCGACGGGGGGCCTCCCCGCGGGGCGGTCGTGGGTCGTGATGCCCGCGGACTCCCGGCGGGTCGGCCTCAAGAGCTGTCCAACAATTGCCCGGGGCTGCCCTTCGTCAACGTCAACGGGAGAGGGCGCGCGCAATTTTGGACAGCTCTTCAGAGCGCGGAGATCTTCGTGTTGAAGTCCGCCTCGCCGATCTCGGCGGGGTTCACGAGGATCGTCGCGGTCTTCGGTCCGGCGGTGCCGTCGTCCGCGATGGTGTACGCCCGCTCCTCGTAGAAGTGCTTCCCGTCCTTCACGGCGACGATCACGAGCTTGCCCGCGACGCCGACCGGCATCGCGTCGACGTAGCTCTTGTAGCCTTCCTGTCCGGCCGGCGCGCCGCTGATCTTCGTGTAGAGCTTGACGGCCGTGTTGAACCCGGTCGGGAGGAAGAAGACGCCCGACTTGGACGAGTAGTTGGACGCGAAGCGCACGAACGTCGTGACACGGGACGCGGAGAGCGACGAGATGGCGTCGCAGTTCGCCGTGTTGTGACCGCCGATCGACCGCCCTCACTTGCACATCCGCTGCCCCGGGTTGCACGTCCCCACCGTGCACGTGTTCCCCGCGCAGCACCTCAGCCCTGGCGTCCCGCACTGCACGCACGTCGACGACGCGCATGCGAGGCTCGCGCTCCCGCACGTGTTCCCCGCGCAGCACGCCTGCCCCGCGGCGCCGCACACGGCGCACACCTTCGACTCGCCGCAGCCGAGGCCGGGCCCGCACGTCTGACCCGCACAGCACGCCTGGCCGGCGCCGCCGCAGGGGACGCACAGGTTGCCCGAGCAGCCGAGGCCCGGTCCGCAAGTCTCGCTCGGGCAGCACACCTGCCCCGATGCGCCGCACGCGATGCACGTGTTGCCCTGGCAGCGCGTCGCCGACGCCGTGCACTGGCCGAAGTCGCAGCACGGCTGGGTGAGCCCGCCGCACGCACCGCAGCTCCCCGCGGCACACGTGCCGCCGCTGCCGGGGCAGGGCGAGGCGGCGCCCACGCACGTCCGGGTGATGCCGGCGGTGACGCAGCACCCGCCGCCCGCGCAGGCCCCGAGATCGCAGCACGTCTGTCCCGCGCTGCCGCACGCGGCGCAGACGCCGTCGAGGCCGGACGTGCACGTCGCGCCCGGCCCGCACGCGCGGCCCGTACAGCACGCCTGCCCGGGGCCGCCGCAAGCCACGCACAGGTTGCTCGCGCACGTCGCGCTCGCGCCGCACACGTTCCCCGTGCAGCACGCGATGCCCGGAAGTCCGCACGCGGCGCTGTCCGGGAGGGTGCCTCCGTCGGAGGGCGCGCTCACGCTCCCGTCGGCGATGACCGGGGACGAGGTTCCGCCGCAGCCTGCCGCGAGGATGACCGCGCCGGCGATGCACGAGGCGCCGCGAGCAAAGGCGGTCATGAACGACGTGGGCATGTTCCCTCCTGCCGGGGAGGAGTATCGCCCGTTCGTCTCCCGCCGGCAATGCGCGCGACCCCGGACGTGGCTACGCTGCGGGGGTGACCGACGCCCCTCGCACCCTCGCTCCGGCCTCCGCCGCCGCGGTGCTCGTCGACAAGCTCCAGGACCCGACGAGGCCGATGACGGTCGCCGACGCTGCGGTCGCCTCCGGGCTCGCGCTCCGCGACGCGGAGGCGGGGCTCCACCACCTCACGCACGAGTACCGCGGACACCTGCGCGTGACCGAGGACGGCGATCTCGTCCACGTCTTCCCCCACGGCTTCACGAAGCCGTGGGAGACGCGCGAGGCGCTCGCTCGCGCGCTCGACCGTGCGGGGCGCGCGGCCCTCGGCGCGGGGCGCTTCCTCGTGCGTGCGTGGCTGCTCATCGCGATGGTGGGCTACGCGCTCATCTTCGCGGCCGTGATGATCGGCCTCGCCTTCGCGCGGGGCGGGAGCGACCGCGACTCCGACGTCGGCGTCGGCGTCCTCGGGGCGCTCTTCCGCGCGATCGCCGACGCGCTCTTCTGGACGCTCCACCCGTGGTCGCCGCTCTACGTGGGTGAGCTGGGCGAGAGCGCGCCCGCCGCGCGCACCCGCGGCCGACGTCGGGAGGAGGAGGTCCCCTTCTACGAGAAGGTCAACCGCTTCGTGTTCGGCCCGCCCGAGCCGCCGCCCGACCCGCACGCGTCCCGCGCCCGGCTGCTCGAGGAGATCCGCAGGAAGAAGGGGCGGATCGGCCTCTCCGACGTGATGCGCGCGACGGGCCTCCCGCGTGACGAGGCGGATCCGCTGATGGCGCGCCTGATGCTCGACCACGACGGCACGGTCGAGGTCGGGGAGCAGGGCGGCATCGTGTACGGCTTCCCGGCGCTTCGGCGCACGGCGAGCGTCGGACAGGAAGCTGGCGACGGCCTCGGCGGGCGCCCCGGGAAGCGCAGGCGGCGAGGCGCCATCTGGGAGGAGCCGCGCCTGTTGCCGCCGCTGACGGGCAACACCGTTGGCGCGAACCTCGCGGTCGCGGCGTTGAACGCGTTCAACCTCATGGCGAGCTCGGTCGTCATGGCGAAGGGGCTCACCGTCGCGAACGTGATGCTCCTCCTCTTCACGAAGCCGAAGCGCGGCGAGCCGCCGCTCGTGCTGCCCGACGACGGGATGCCCATCGTCCTCGGGCTCGTGCCGTTCGTGTTCTCGGTCGCGCTCTTCCTCCTGCCGATGGCCCGCGCCGCGCTCCGCCGAAGCGCGGCGAGGAAGCTCGCGAAGGAGAACGCTCGCCTCGCGATCCTGCGCGAGGTGCTCGATCGCGCGCCGCGCAAGGAGCCCGTTCCGGACGAGGTCCTCCGCGCCGCCCACCGCGCCGCCACGGGCGAGGACCCGTCGTCGAAGGAGATCACGGCGCGCGTCGTGGATCTCGGGGGCGACGTCGACGTCGGGCCCGACGGCGAGGTGCGCTACCGGTTCGCGGATCTGGAGGCGGAGGCGGAGGCCGTGGAGGAGGAGCGCGAGAGGGCGGGGGACGACGAGCGGAGGATCGGGAAGGTCGTGTTCACCTCGGAGGCGTGACACGATCGTGCGGACGTGACCGTCACGTCCCGCAGAACGTCCGATACCCGCGCTGCTCCTCCCCCGGCGGCTCCATGAGGTGCGCCGCCTCCGGCTGATCCTCGTAGGGTCGCGAGAGCACCTTCGCGAGCGTCTCGAACGGCGCGAGATCGCCCTCCCCCGCGGCGCGGAGGGCCTCCTCCACGCGGTGGTTCCTCGGGATGAACGCCGGATTCGCGCGGCGCATGGCCTTCGCACGCTCGGCTCCGGACACGTCCTCGCGCGCGGCCCGCGCTCGCCATCGCCCGGCCCAGTCCCCGAACGCCCCGGGATCCCGGAACAACGGCGCCACATGCGCGTCCGCGCCCGCGTCCTCCGCGGCGTCGCACAGCCTCCGGAAGAACCGCGTGTGATCCACCTCGCCGGTCGCGAGTCGCTCGAGGAGATCTTGCCACAGCGCGAGGTCTCCCTCCTCCTCGTGCACCAGCCCGACCTTCGCGCGCGCCATGTCACGGTACGCGGCGTTGAAGATCTCGCCGAACCGGTCGAGGCTCGCCGTCGCCAGCCGCGCCGCCTCGTCCTCGTCCTCGTGCACGAGCGGCAGGAGCGCCTCGGCGAGCCGCGCGCAGTTCCACAGCGCGATGCGCGGC
>SXNL01000310.1 GCA_005777185.1 Myxococcales bacterium | reverse complement strand
GTCGGGACCGTCCCCATCCTGTGGACCGAGTGGAACGGCCACTACCGCGATGCGACGCGGCGGTTCTGGCGCGGCGAGCGGGCGCGCGTCGCCGAGATGGGGTACCGCCTGACCGGGTCGAGCGATCTCTACGAGCCCGGCGGCCGGCGACCGCAGGCCAGCATCAACTTCGTGACGGCGCACGACGGGTTCACGCTGCGCGACCTCGTCACGTACGAGAAGAAGCGGAACCTCGCCAACGGCGAGGACAACCGCGACGGGTGGGACGACAACCTGTCGTGGAACTGCGGCGTGGAGGGTGAGACCGACGATGCGAAGATCCAGGCGCTCCGTGCGCGCCAGGCGCGCAACTTCCTCGCGACCCTGCTCCTCTCGCAGGGCGTGCCGATGATCACGAGCGGGGACGAGCTCGGGAAGACCCAAGGCGGCAACAACAACGCGTACGTCCAGGACAACGACACGTCGTGGGTCGGGTTCGATCTCGACGCCGGGCGGAAGGCGCTGCTCGTGTTCACGTGCGATCTCGTCCTGCTCCGCAAGAGACACCCCGTGTTCCGCAGGCCGAGCTTCCTGCGGGGCGAAACCGCGTTCGGCGCGCACGGGAAGGACGTGGCGTGGTTCGCGCCGCGCGGCGAGGAGATGAACGACCGGGACTGGCAGCGGCCCGAGACGGCGACCCTCGGGCTCCTCCTCGCGGGGGACGCGCTCGGGATCGTCGACGACCTCGGGCGCCCGGTCGTGGACGACACGTTCTTCCTCGTATTCTCCGCGTGCGCGGCGTCGATCCCGTTCACGCTGCCGCCGCGTCCCTGGGGCGAGCGATGGGTGCTCGTGTTCGACACGACCTCGCCCACGTTCGACGGTCACACGTCGTACCCCGCGGCGCAGACGATAGACGTCGGTCCTTTCTCGACCGTGGTCCTCCGGCGGGCGCTGCCGGAGCGCGGGTCGTGGCGGCCGCTCCCACCCGATCCGCCCTCTTCACGACGCTGATCGCGTCCCCGATCGGGACGGGGCCTGTTCCCGACCGGTGCGCGGTCGTTCGTGCAGAAATGGGAGTCCACAGACCCCGCGGTCTCGGTCTCGTCGCGCTCTCGGCGCTCGTCGCGCTCTCGGCGCTCGTCGCGTGCTCCGCGCCATCGAGCGACGCTGCCGTCGTGCCGGCGGCTCCATGCGGACCCGAGTGCGCGAAGCCCTCGGCGGCGGCGCCCGACACCAGCCGCCCCGTGGTGTGCGCCCGGAACCAACCCCAGCTGGGTGCCGTCGGGGACTGCACGAGCCGCGGTGACGCGCTCGACGACGCGCTCGGGGGGATCGACCGGTCGCGGTGCTCGCTCACGCTGGGGGGCGGCGCGATCGCGACCAGCAAGCTGGACGTCGCGGATCCGCGCGCGATGAGGCTCGCGCGGCGCGTGGGGACCGATCCCTTCGCGGGCATCCGGCTCACACGCGAGGTGGCGGCCGGGCTGGACCTCGGCGCCACGAGGACACCGGTGAGCGACGCGCTCGCGGTGGCGGCCGCCTTGCGTGGGGGGGGGGGCACGAAGGGGCCCTGCACGGAGGGCGCGTTCTACGCGATGGAGGGGGACGACCCGCTCGGGCTGGCCCTCGATGAACTCGGGGCCGTCGTGAAGCGCGGCCGTACGGCGGCAGTGCCGGCGGACCTCGCGCGCGCCCTCGTCCCCGTCGTCCGCGCGATCGCGTTCGCGAACGGCGAGGTCGTCCGGGCTCGCGGGCTCGGGGCCACGCCCTGGCGCACCGCACCCGACGACTACCGCGCGATGCACGCGATCCCGAGCTGGCTCCTCGGCGTCCGCCGGTTCGAGTGGACGCCGACCCTGCCGGACGTGTTCGAGGGGGTGGACGTGAAGCGCATGGAGCGCGCGGCGTCGGTCCTCGCGCGCGCGCTCGAGCAGGCAGATCTCGGGCGCTTCCGTGGGCGCACGCTCGATCCCATCGACGTGGAGACGCGGATCGGCGCCGTCGTGCTACGAGGTGCGCGCGCGGATCGTCACACCGCCGAGAGCCTCGCCGGGGACGCCGCCCTCCTGCTCGACACGGGGGGAGACGACACGTACGAGGTGCCGACCGGCGCCGGCACCCTCGACGTCCCGGTCAGCGTGTCCGTCGATCTCGACGGGGACGATCGCTACGGGTACGTCGAGTCGCCCGCCCCTGGAGATGGCGTGGGTCGCCGCCTCGCCAGCGACGACGAGGGCCGGGTCGAGGGAAAGACCGCCTCGCGGACGCCGCGCCAGGGCGCCGGGGATCTCGGGATCGGGATGCTGTTCGACCTGGGCAAGGGGAAGGATCGCTACCGGTCGCTGTCGGGCTCGCAGGGGGCCGGCGCGCACGGCGTGGGTGTCCTCTACGACGAGGGGGGCGACGACCTTTACGTGGCGGAGGGCTTCTCGCAGGGCGCGGCGGCGTGGGGGACGGGCCTCCTGCTCGATCGCGCCGGCGACGATCGCTACGAGATCTACCACGTGGGTCAGGGCTACGGCTTCACCGAGGGCGTGGGGATGGTCGTCGACCTCGCCGGCGACGACATCTACTTCGCGAACCCGGGAGAGGCGAAGCTCGGCGGGGACATCCTGTACCCGAGCGATCAGCTCACGGGTCTCTACGGGTCACCCACGGCAAACCACAACTTCGCGCAGGGGTGCGGCGCGGGGCACCGTCCCGACTGGCCGGACCCGGACCACGCCTTCCCGGGCGGCATGGGCGTCCTCGTGGACGGGCGCGGCCAGGATCACTACGTGGCGGGCGTGTTCGCGCAGGGAGCGGGATTCGTGCAGGGTGCAGGCATCTTCGCGGACGGCGCGGGCAACGATCGCTACGACGGACTGTACTACGTGCAGGGGGCGGCGGCGCACCTCGCGGGAGCCGTGCACCTCGACGTGTCGGGCAACGATCGCTACAACCCGACGTTCCACGCCCCGTGGACGTCGCTGGGCGTGGCCCACGATCTCGCGACGGCGGTGCACCTCGACGAGGGCGGCGACGACACGTACCGGGCCACGGGGGTCTCCTTCGGCGGCGGCCTCGCGAATGGGCTCGGGGTCTTCCTCGACGCGGGGGGCCGGGACACGCTCGCGAGCGACACGCCCTCCGCGTTCGGCGTGGCCTACCGGGACACCGCGACGACGGGCCCACGAGCGAGCCTCGTCACGCTGGGCGTCTTCGTGCGCGTGGGCGGGACCTCGGCGTACAAGAAGGCTGGCGAGAGCGCGCCGCTCGGAGGAAGGAAGTGGCAGAACCGGCCCACCGCCGCCGAGCGAGGCGCCGGTGTGGACGCGCCGCTCGGGAAGGTCGGGATCTAGGTCTACTTCTTCTTCTTCGCGAGGTACGCCTTCAGCGCCGCGTCGAGCGCCTCCGCGACCGCGGGCTGGACGCCCTCGCCGCGGCCCCACTGGTGAGCGACGGTGAGGTTCGTCTGGGCCGCACGCGCAAGCTTGGCGCGGCGTCCGCGCGAGCAGCCGAGGAACGCGGCCTGCGCGTTGGTGCGGGTGGGTCGGAGGGCAGGCTGGAGAAAACCACGCATGATCGAAGCTCCTGGGAACGAGGGCCACGAACCTTAGCAGCGTCCGGTCCCCGCAGGAAGCCCTCGCGTCCTTGCGCGTCTCACCAGTTGAACAGGGCGAGCCCGCAGGTGTCGCGAGCTTGCCACGCGAGGTTGCGCTTCGTGGGCTCGTCGGAGTCGAACACGAACGTGCCCCGGATGCGGACCGTGCCCGTCACGGCCACGATGCCCGTCGCGCGCGCGAGGTCCGACAGGACCTTGCCGAGCGTGCCCAGCCGCTGGGCCTCGGCGCGCGCGACGCGATCGCAGGAGATCCCGTCGACCGCCTCGAAGGCGGCGTCGATGCGGACGCCGCCTTCCTTCGGGGTGACCGTCCCGGTGACGTGGGTGAAGAACGGCCCGAGCTCCGCCGTCGTTTTCACGATCGAGAGGGGCTTCTTCACGTCCGCGCCGCTCAGGCCCCCCTTCACCTTCAGGTCGTACGGCTTCTTGTTCGCGCGGAAGGCGCCGAAGATCGAGAAGGAGCCGGCGAGGTCCACTTGACCGGTGGGCTTGATCGCCCCTTCCATGGACGCCTCCACGTCGGGTCCCTCGCTCTCGAGCCCGAGTCCCGCTGTGGGGATCCCGAGGCGCGCGACCGGGGTGCGAGGGATCTTGAGCGTGAGCTGATCCGTCCCGGGGGTCGACACGATGAGCGCCGTCGGGCCGTCGGGGATCGGCGGATCGAAGACGATGCGCGTGCGTCGGCCGGCGGGCTCCTGCTCCACGAACACCGCCCACGGGCCGAAGGTGGACCCGGACGTCGTCCGGAGGGTGACGTTGCCGAGCTGGGCCTTCAGGGTGTCGCCGAGGGCGGATTGCGCGCCGACGTCGAACGACGCGTCCGCGACGTCGACGCTCTCCACGTTCTTCACGGGCTGCTTCATGTGCACCTTCGCGAAGACGCTCACGATGCGGCGCACCTTCCCGGCTCGCCCGCTCCTTCCGGCGCGGTCGAGGCTCGCCAGGAGGTCGCGCAGGGGGACGGTGACCGTGAGGACGAGGCCGTTGAGCGAAACCGTGTCCGACGCGAGATCGCCCCGGAAGTCCGAGACCTCGGCGACCACACCGGGGATCGCCGCCATCTCCGCGCGGACCCCGAAGAACTCGACCCCCGAGAAGGTGAAGCTCGCGTGATCGATCGTCATCGTGACGCCGTGCTCGCGCGCCGCGCTGATCGCGCGCTGCTTCGCGAGCTCGGGGACGCCAATGCGGACCGCGATGGCGACGAAGGCGAGGAGGAAGATGCTGGCGGCGAGCACCTTCGGCCACCGGGGAACCCGCTTCTTGGTGGGGAGCGGCTTGAGGTGCTTCGGCCGGGCGGCGAGCGCGATGTGCGGCTGCTCCACGGGCCCCGTGGGGTTGACGGCGGCGGGCAACGACACGGCGCGCGTCATCGGCACCGAGCTCTCCTCGGCGTCGCCGGCGCCGGCGCTTGCCTCGTTCGAGATGAGCGCGCGCACGTCCATGAACGCGGCCTTCTCGACCTTGCTCACCGACGTCTCCGTGATCGACGGCAGGGGGGGCGCGGCTGGCGGGTCGGGGGTCGGCAGCTCGGGGATGGCCGCGCGGGTGCCCTTGTCGGACTGTTTCGTGATCGAACTGGGCCCGGACGGCGCCCGGCGGACACTCGGATCCATGGCACCGATGTCGGAGATGGAGAGCTCGACGGGAGCCGGCGGCTTCCGGATGCTCGGATCCATGGCGCCGATGTCGGAGATGGAGAGCTCGACGGGAGCCGGTGGCTTGCGGACCGAGGGATCGAGGCGACCGATCTCCGACACCGAGACCTCGACCGGGTGTGCCGCGAGGCCGAGGGCGCGATCGATGCTCGGATCAGCCCTCGTGTCGAGGGAGATGTCCGCGCGCCCGCGCACCGGGGGGGGGGCGGCATCGAAGGACGGCATCTCCATGAAGCCGGGCGACTCGCCGAGCCCCCGAAGGGCGGCCTTGCGAGCACGCGCCGCGTGGGACAGGTTCGCGCTCGCGAACGCGGCGACGTCGGCGCGGCTCGCTCCGAGGCCGAGCTGCTGCGCCGAGGCCTTCAGGGCCTCGTGCATGTCGACCGCCGTCCCGTACCGCTGGGAGGGGCCGTGCGACAGCGCTCTCAGGATGATCTCGCGGAGGGGGGCCGGCACGGCCTCCGGCAGCGCGTTGGGTGGACCCCCGGACACGAGGGAGAGCAGCGTCTGCGATTCGCTCGCGCCCTGGTAGGGGGCCGCGCCGGTGATCAACTTGTAGAGGAGCGCCCCGGCGGCCCAGATGTCCGTCGCGCGCGTCACCGGCTCGCTCCGAGCCTGCTCGGGGGCCATGTAGTTGGTCTTGCCCTTCACCCAGTCGGCGCTCGACTCGATGGCGAGGCGGTCCCGCGCGTGGGCGATCCCGAAGTCGATGACCTTGACTGCGCCCGAGAGGCTGACCAGCACGTTCTGGGGGGAGACGTCGCGGTGCACGACCTCGAGGGGCCGACCCTGCGCGTCGCAGAGCTCGTGTGCGGCCTCGAGCCCGAGGCAGACCTCCTCGACGATCCGCACGGCGACCGCGAGCGGTACGCCGCCCGCCTGCCTGGCCTGCGCCTGCAGGTTCGCGAGCGAGTCCCCGTCGACGTACTCCAGCACCATGTAGAGGAGATCCTCGTGCTCGCCGAGGTCGAAGATCTGGCACACGTTCGGGTGCTCGATCTGCGAGGCGATGCGCGCCTCGTCGAGGAACATCGAGCGGAAGCTCCGGTCCTCGGCGTATCTGGGGAGAACGCTCTTGAAGGCGAGCAGCTTCTCGAAGCCGTGCTTGCCACGCAAACGCGCGACCCACACGGTGGCCATCCCGCCCTCTCCCACCGGAGCGAGGAGCTCGTAGCGGTCGATCTGGACACCGGGCCCGAGCGTGATCGCCATCCCGCGAATATACCGCCCGGCCTGGGGCGCCGTGTTAGCTTTCCCGCTCGAGCGACGTGTCCCCGCCCGAACGACCTACGGCCAGCCCAGGCAGCGTGACCCGGCAGGCGACGATCGATCTCGCGTCGAGCGTCTCGGAGGTGTGGCCCCTCATCACCGACACCGATCGCGGCAATCGTCTCATCGGGAACCAGCCGGTGACCTTCAGCCCCATACCCCGGGAGGACGCCGCGACCACGTCGGCGCGCTTCGTGGCGCATACGAGCGCGGGGGGCTTCGACCTCGTGTACGAGGAGGCGCCGTTCGAGTGGGTGTGGAACAAGACGTTCAGCGTCCTGCGCACGATGCGGAGCGGGCCGCTCCGATCGTA
Organism: Myxococcales bacterium; assembly: GCA_005777185.1. Taxonomy (GTDB): domain Bacteria; phylum Myxococcota_A; class Polyangia; order Polyangiales; family Polyangiaceae; genus SXNL01. The sequence goes on along the minus strand of SXNL01000310.1, from coordinate 17,564 downwards.
CGCGTACAAGGTGACGCTCGACGAGGGCGCGGGTGGGGGCGCCCACCTCACGTTCGAGCTCGAGCTCGTGCCGAGGCACTGGATCCTCAAGCCCATCGCGGCGATCCAGGCGGGGCAGTACCTCGAGCGGCTCTGCGAGCTCGCGCGCGCGATCGACCTGCACCTCCGCGAGCGGGCGCCGAGCCCGTTCGAGAAGCCCGCCGGCATGTCGGACGCGGACCGCCTCGAGCAAGGGATCCGCGCACTCCGCGACGGCGGGCTCGACGACGCGGTCGTCGCGCGGATCGGGGAGCACCTGCGCTCGGGGGCGGACTCGGACCTCGTGCGGATGCGGCCGTTCTCGCTCGCCGCCGAGTGGGGGCTCGACCGGCTGGAGGTGCTCAAGGCGTGTCTCCAGGGCGTGCCGGTGGGCCTCCTCGAGCTGCGCTGGTCGCTCGTGTGCCCGAGCTGCCAGACCGCCAGCCAGGAGGTGAAGGAGCTCGACGAGATCTCCGTCTCCGGCCACTGCCAGCTCTGCGACATCTCGTTCGAGCTGGATCTCGATCGCGCGGTCGAGGCCACGTTCGTCGTCCACCCGAGCGTGCGCGTCGTGCCCTCCCAGTTCTTCTGCATCGGCGGGCCCGCACGCACGCCGCACGTGCTCGCCCAGGTGAACGTGCCGGCGATGGGGACGCGCGGGCTCGGGGCGCCCAGCGAGGAGGCGCGCCTGCGTGTGTTCGTGCGCGGGGGGCGGTTCGCGAGCTGCACGGTGGAGCAGGGTGCGCCGGACGTGGCCGAGCTGGTGCTCACGGAGGACGCGCTCGGGCCGCCCGAGGTGCGTGTCGCGCCCGGCGGAGAGGTGCGGCTCGCCAGCCGGATCGACGAGCCCGTGCACGCGAAGCTCGAGCGGCTCGGTTACGCGTCGGAGGCGGCGACCGCGCACGTCGTCGCGACCGTGCCCGAGTTCCGGCGGCTGTTCTCGGGAGACATCCTGAAGCGCGGGACGCCCCTCAAGGTCTCCCACGTGGCGATCCTGTTCACGGACCTCACCGGATCGACCGCGCTGTACGCGAACGCCGGGGACGCCGCCGCGTTCCGGCTCGTGGACGATCACTTCGACGTGCTGCGGAAGGCGATCGACGCTTCCGGCGGCACCGTCGTGAAGACGATGGGCGACGCCGTGATGGCCGCGTTCACGGACACCCGGGCGTGCCTCGGGGCGGCGGAGCGCTGCCTCGAGGACTTCGAGCGCTTCCAGCGGCAGCACCTCTACGGGGCTCAGACCGGGCTCAAGCTCGGCTTCTTCTCGGGGCCTTGCTACGTGGTCAGCGCGAACGGCGTGCTCGATTACTTCGGGCAGACCGTGAACGTCGCGTCGAGGCTGCAGCACCTGGCCGAGTCTGGTGAGATCATCGTCGAGAAGCGACAGTTCGAGGGGATCGACATGCCGGCGCGGATGACCGTGCGGGAGACCTTCGACACCCGCGTGAAGGGTGTGCCGAACCCGATCGAGGTGTTGCGGCTCGCCTTCCGTACCGCCGTGCCGGGGCCGCATCCATGAGACCGCCGACCGTCGACCGCCGACCGTCGACGTCGGCCGCGCTGCTCCTCGCGCTCCTCGCCGCGTGCGCGCGCCCCCCCCCGCCGCGGCCGCCGGTCGCGGTGGCGGCGTCCAGCGTCGCGCCGCCGGTGCCGGTCGACCCCGAGCGCGTCCTCGCGTTCACGCTCACCCGCTCCCTCTCCGACGAGGTGGGCCCGCGCCTCGCGGGATCGCCGGGCGATGCGCGCGCCGTCGCGTGGGCCCTTCGCGAGATGAGGCGCCTCGGGCTCACCAACGTCCACGCGGAACCGGTCACCGTGCCCGTGTGGGAGCGTGGCGCCGAGAGCTGCGAGATCGTCGAGCCCGCCGCCCGCCGCCTCGTCGCCACGGCGCTCGGGTGGAGCGCGCCCACGCCGCCGGGCGGGATCACCGCGGAGGTGATCGAGGTGTCTTCGCTCGAGGAAGGCGCGCGGCTCACGCGCGAAGCTGCGGGCGGAAAGATTGTATTCTACAACATCCCCATGGCGCCGCGCCGCGACGGGACGGACTACGGACGCGTGGTGCCAGTGCGCTCCCGTGGCCCGCTGCTCGCGGAGAAGGCGGGCGCGGCCGCGGTCCTGGTCCGCTCGGTGGGGACCGACCACGCGCGGCGCGCGCACACGGGATCGATGGGCCGGGACTCCGCGAGGATCCCCACCGCCGCGATCTCCGTCCCCGACGCGGAGTCTCTCCACCGCCTGCTCAGGGCGGGTCCGGTGCGCGTCCGCCTCTCGCTGGAGACGCGCACGAGGCCCGACGCCGAGAGCGCCAACGTGGTGGGCGAGGTGCGCGGGACACGGGACGCGGCGCGCATCGTGGTCGCGGGCGCGCACCTCGACTCGTGGGATCTGGGGACGGGATCGGTCGACGACGGCGCCGGGATCGGACTCGTGCTCGCGGCGGCCCACACGTTCACGGGAACCCCCGCGCCTCGCACGCTGCGGGTGGTCCTCTTCGCCGCGGAGGAGAACTCGGGCGCGGGCGGAAAGGCTTACGTGAAGGCGCACGAGCGAGAGCTCGATCGCCACGTCGCCGCGGTCGAGATGGATGCCGGCACGGGCCGCGTCTACGAGGCACGCGTGCGCGGGGGTGCGGGCGCGCTCGCCCGGTTCGTCGGGATGAAGGATGCGCTCGCGGCCCTCGGCGTCGAGGTCAGCACGGACCCGGCCGGTGGCGGCGCGGACACCGGGCTCCTGCGGGCCGCGGGCGTCCCGGCGATCGACCTCCGGCAGGACGCGACCCTGTACTTCGACGTCCACCACACGGCCGACGACGTCCCCGAGGCGCTCGACCCGGCCGCGCTCGACCAGGCCACACGCGCGCTCGAGGTCGCGCTCCGCTTCGCCGCGCGAGACGACGTCGATCTCGGCCGTGTCCCGGCGGACCCGCCGGGCGCGTCGGGGAGCCCGCGGGGCCCCCTCGGGTCCCTCGCCGCGAGGTGACCCCTACATGTGCGCGATGATGTTGTCGCCGAACTCGCTGCACTTGATCTCGGTCGCGCCCTCGGTCATGCGGGCGAAGTCGTAGGTCACGCGCTTCGATGCGATGGCCCCGTCCATGCCCTTGATGATGAGATCCGCAGCCTCGCTCCAGCCGAGGTGACGCAGCATCATCTCGCCGGAGATGACCACGCTGCCGGGGTTCACCTTGTCGAGGTCCGCATACTTCGGCGCCGTGCCGTGCGTCGCCTCGAAGATGGCGTGCCCGGTGACGTAGTTGATGTTGCCGCCCGGCGCGATGCCAATGCCTCCGACCTGCGCGGCGAGGGCGTCCGAGAGGTAGTCGCCGTTGAGGTTCAGCGTGGCGATGACATCGAACTCCTTCGGGCGCGTGAGGACCTGCTGGAGCGTGATGTCCGCGATCGCGTCCTTCACGAGGAGCTTGCCGCTCGCGAGGGCCGCCTTCTGCGCGGCGTTCGCCGCGTCCTCGCCCTCGGCGGCCTTGGTCTTCTCCCACGTCTGCCAGGTGTAGGTCCGGTCGCCGAACTCGCGCGCCGCGAGGTCGTAGCCCCACTTCATGAACGCGCCCTCGGTGAACTTCATGATGTTGCCCTTGTGGACGAGGGTGACGCTCTTGCGCCTGTTGACGATCGCGTACTCGATCGCCGCGCGGACGAGGCGCTCCGTCCCGTCGCGGCTGACCGGCTTGATGCCGATGCCCGTCGACTCCGGGAAGCGCACCTTGCCGTACGCCTTCGGGAACTCCTTCTCGAGGAAGGCGAGGATCTTCTTCGCCGCGTCGCTGCCGGCCTCCCACTCGATGCCGGCGTAGATGTCCTCGGTGTTCTCGCGGAAGATGACCATGTCGACCCACTCGGGGTGCTTCACCGGGCTGGGCACGCCCTTGAACCACCGCACGGGGCGGAGGCACACGTAGAGATCGAGCATCTGACGGAGCGCGACGTTGAGCGAGCTGAAGCCCCCCCCGATCGGCGTCGTGAGCGGGCCCTTGATGCCCACGAGGTACTGCTTGAACGCCGTGACCGTGTCGTCCGGCAGCCAGTTCTGGAACTTCTGGAACGCCTTCTCCCCGGCGTAGACCTCGTGCCAGGCGATCTTCCTCTTGCCGCCGTAAGCCTTCTCGACCGCTGCGTCGAAGACGCGCACGCTCGCGCGCCAGATGTCGCGGCCCGTGCCGTCACCCTCGATGAACGGGATGATCGGCTGGTCGGGTACGTTCAGCGAGAGATTCGCGCCCATCGTGATGGGCGAGCCGTGGTTGGGGGCGATCATGCCCGGACGCGTAGCACCCCCCGGGGGTCGCCTCAATGGGTTTTAGGCACCGCTGGGACCGGTGCGGAGCGGTCGTGCTCGGACTTCTCGGCCCTCTCCGGCTTGCGGGCGGACGTCTTGAGGGGCGCGTTCTGCAGGAGCTGCCTCAGGGACATCCGGGAGGGATCCGCGGCCGACGCCGGTCCCGCGTGCGGGTCGTCGTGGGCGGGCGCGGCTGCGAAGGAAGGGGGCGGCGCGCTCGAGATCGCGCGCTCGAAGGCCGCGATCCGGTCGGGGTCGGTCTGTCCGTTCACGTTCACGACGACGACCTTACCGTGGCCCTGCTTGAGGTCGTTGCGGAGGTCGTACACCACGCCGACGACGGTGAGGTGTCCCTCCTCGATGTCGGTGGGGAACTTCGCGATCGACGCCTTCACCTGATGGTGCACGTTGGCGCGCACGGCGTCGGCCCACGCCTGTGACGCGTCGGTAGATGCCGTCCCCGGGTCTCGCGGTGCGTGGTCGTGGTCCGGCGTGGACTTGCCGACGCGGAGGCCCGCGAGCTCGCGTCGCACCGGCTCGCTCTCCCGAGAGAGATTGCCCATCGCCGCCTTCACGGCGTCGCACCCGGTGTGCCCCATCACGAGGAGGACGGGCGTGTGCAGCGTGCGGACACCATATTCGACCGACCCCTCGGCGTTGCCGAGCTGGTTGCCGATGTTGCGGATCATGTAGTCGTCGTTCTCGGGCGCGGCGGAGAACGCCGTCGTGTGGACGCGCGAGTCCGCGCACGTGAGGATCGTGGCGCGAGGCTTCTCTCCGGCCGCGAGCGCCGTGAAGAAGGCCTCGCCGTGGCTCCGCATGTACCGCGCGTTCTCGGCGGACATCGCGCCCAGGAACCCTCGCGTGCGCGCCAGCGCGTCGGCCTGCGAGGCCTCCCACGCGAAGGGCACGGCGAACTTCCTCGGCGGTTCGGCCGCGTGAGCTCCGGAGGCACCTGCGTCGGCCCTGTCGTGCGCGGCGGCCTTCGCGTGCGCACCGGCGTCCCCCTCCATCTCCTCGGCGTCCTCCTTCGGCTCGGCGTGCTCCTCCTTCTTGTGGCAGGCCGTCGCGAGCATCGCGCTCGCGAGCGTGAGGAGCACGAGCAGACGGGGAGGTCCGGAGATCGCCATGCACCGGAGATCGGCTCGATCGGCCCCGGAGTTGAGGGGTGGGCCCGCTGGTGCGGCGCTTTTTTCCCGGAAGGAGACCGGTCAGCGCGCCTTGGGCAGCGATTCGAACTGGACGACGGGAACGCTGGCCACGGACGGGATTTCGCCGATGCCACCCGGGGTCGCGGTGGCGCGCCCCCGCGGGGCCGTCGGCGCCACACGCGCCGGGGCCGTCCACTGCCCCTCCAACGTCTGCACGGCGGAGGTCGGCGGGCTCGGCGGGGCGAGGTGCCCTCTCAGGCGGGCCGCGGTGGAGGCGACGGCTCCCAGCGCGGTGGAGGTCGCAGCGGAGAGCGTTTCCTTCGTGGCGAAGGCCGACCCCCGCGAGACGGCGAGCCCGCCGCCGACACCGCCGAGCACGAACAGCGCGGCAGCGCCCACGTACCAGCCGCCGCGCCGGCCTCGCCGAGCGTTCGTGCGCTCGAGGACGGGAAGGTCCGTGGGCTGCGGCGCCCGCGGGACGAGGCGTGCCTTCTCGCGGCGCGGCTCGGGGAACGAGATTGCGGGGCCGCTGGCAGGCGCGGGCGCAGGTGCCGGCGGATCGGCGTACACCTCCTCGAGGATGTCCTCGATGGAGACCTCGTCGGTCGTGACGAAGGCGTGGAGCAGGCTCTCGCTCGTGCACTCCGCGCTCGAGAGGACACTGTCGGCCTCCCCCGACGTCATGGCGGGCCTCGGCGCATGGCTCGTCGGGTCCCGCCGGAGCGGGATGGTGTCCTCGGTCTCGCTCGCGTCGTCGTACAGGCTGGCGATGGGCGCACTGTGGCTGCCGTTGAGCGGAGCACGGGGAGCTCGAGGGGGCCTCTCAGCCCCCTCGAAACTTGGAGCCTCCACGAAACCAGCAGCGCGGACGTCACGGATGACGCACGACGGGTACTCGCCAGCGTGCCCGAGTACGGCCTCGACGTAGCCAACGAAATCGATGGAACTCGCTCGCTTCGGGAGGACCTGTTTCGAGGAGCCGCTTTCGAGGTGCACGCCTTCTGCCTTCCAGCGCGAATGGAGGGGACCGCCGCCCGCGCACATTGAATGAAATCCGGACGGACGCAAGGCGAAAAAACGCTGGCCTTCCCGCGGGGGCGGGATTTTGCGCCCACGCGGGAACTCTGCGAAAAACAGCGGTCCATCGGTTAGAGTTCGCCGTCCTGGCGCGTTCGCCGTTCGACGAGTGGAGGTCCGGTGATCGACAAGAGAAGCCTAGCCGCGTTGACGTTGCTCGCGTTCCTCCCGGTTCTCGCGGTCCGTCCTCCACGCGCGGCCGCCGAGGGTCCGGTCGAGCGTCGTTACACCTCGCGCACGCCCGACGAGATGGTCGCGCTCGCGCGCGCAAGAGCCACGGCCGACGGGGCGACCCCCCTCGACGGCCTGTCGGCCATCGCCACCATCGGCCGTCTGTTCGATCGCGCGAACGCGAAGCTCGTCGGCGGCGCCCTCGGTGCGATCGCGGAGTCGCCGAAGATGTCGTGGGACGTGCGCGACGAGGCGTACCTCATGCGCCGGCGCTTCGAGGTCGACGCCGCGGAGTCGCTCGCCCAAGATCGCGCGCGGGGGCTCCTCACGCAGGTGAGCGTGCTCGGTCCGTTCAGGGACACGGGAGGGGGCCTCGATCGCCGCGAGGGCCCGGAGGCGCCCGGGGCAGCGTTCGGCGATGCACGCGCTTCGTACTCGTGGGGTGCGGTGCGCGTGGAGTGGAGGCAGGTGCCGGCAGCGTTCGGTGGCCCGCGGGGGCTTCCCCTCGACGTGTTCGTCGCACCGCGCAAGGAGAGCTGCACGATCGTGGCGAGCCGCGTCACGCTCGCCACGGGCGGCCCCTTGCAGGTACGCGTCGCAGCGAGCGGTCAGGTGCGCCTGTTCTGGGACGGCGTCGACGTTGCGAAGAGCGACGAGGTGCACCGCGCGGCCTGGTTCGATCGGCTCGCCGCGAGCGTGACCGCCGAGGCGGGCTCGCACATCGTCGGCGTGAAGGTCTGCTCGGGCGCGCTCGCCGACGACGGGCGCGTGCGTCTCAGGATCGTGGGGCCGGGCGGCGCTCGGGTGGAGCTCGAACAGAGCGCGGATCTCGCGATCCAGGGCGACAGGAAGCGCGCGAAGGTTGAGCGCGTGACGACGCCGCTCGAGGCGGCGCTCTCCACCAAGGAGCCGGGCATCGACGCGCGCCTCGCCTCGGCGGTCGTGCGGTCGCTCGCCGGCGCCGACGATCTCCGCAGCCCGCGCATCGGCGGCGCGCTCGATCAGCTCGCGCGGATGCCCGGGATCCTGGACGACAGGCTCGCGACGGTGGCCTGGATCTCTCCGTCGGGGCCCAACCGCACGGGCTGGTTCCACCGCGCCCTCGAGGGCGCGAGGAAGGTCGACCCACGGACGGCGAGCTTCGCCGAGCGCCGCCTCGTGGCAGAGCAGGTCCAGGCGCAGCTCGCGGACTGGGGGATGGCGACGTACCGCGGGCTCTCGCAGGATCGCTCGGACGCGGAGGGCGAGCTCTTCTCGGCGCAGATCCTCCACGCGCTGGGCGTGGAGGCCCTCCGCGCGGACGCGTACCGGATCCTCGCGCGGCGCTTCGAACGGGAGCCCGGCGAGGTCCCGCTCGCGTGGTTGTACGAGCTCGCGCGCGTCGCGAGCGCGTACGACCGGCCCACCTCACGCCGCGTCGAGGCCGAGCTGGCGCGTCGCGGGTTCCCCTCCGTGGGACTCGTGGTCGACGCGGAGAGCGTCGCGGTGGCCGAGAGGGCGGCGGAGCACCTCCTCGACGGTCGCGTCGACGACGCGTCCGAGGCGCTCTCGGTGGTACGCGCGCTCGCGGGCCAGGGGGCGCACGCGAAGGCCGCCGAGCTGGGCGAGCGCGTCGCGAGCTGGTCGCCCAACCGCGCGGACGTGTTCACCCAGGTGGCGCACGATCGCGCGGTGACGGGCGCGGACCCGGCCGTCGTGCTGAAGGTGCTCCAGCGTGCGCGCGATCTCGCGCCCACCGAGGCGCAGCTCCGGATCGAGATGGAACTGCGCGACAAGGTGCGTCGCGGCGTCGCCGCGCCGGCCGGCGACGAGCGGCACCTCGCCGCGCCGGAGACGATCCTCGCGCGTCGGCGCGGCGTGCCGGACAAAGGACCGCCCGACGTGGCGGACCGCGAGCTCCACTGGCTCCGCGCGGTCATCATGCACCCCGACAACCGGGTCTCGCAGCTCATCCACTACGCACGCGAGATCGTGATTCCGCCGCGCACACAGAACGAGCTCTTCGAGGACATCCCCGCCGAGGGTGAGCTCACCGAGCTCCTCCGTGCACGGGTCCACCGAAAGGCGGGGGGCGTGGCGTTTCCGACCGAGGAGCACAACGACGGGCGCCGGCCGCGCATCCGGTGGCCCGAGCTGTTCCCGGGCGACACCGTGGAGGTCGCGCTCCGCACCTGGACCAGCACGGCGGTCGGGGGTCGGGGCGACGCACCGTTCTACTTCCTGGACTACGCCGGCGCGCCTTCCACCCACCCGCTCCTCTACAATGAGGTCGTCGTCGAGACGTCACAGGGCCACCCGCTGCACGTCGACGTGCTTCGCGGCACCGGCCACAATCGGACGGAGTCGAGCGAGGCGGGCCGCCAGGTGGTCCGCTACGTATGGGAGAAGCCGGACGTCGTCCCGGAGGAGCCGCTCGCGCCGCCGCTGAGCGAGACCGTTCCTGTCATCGTGGGGTCGACCTTCAAGACGTGGGCGGATTTCAAGAAGTGGTACCTCGAGGCCGTGCGCGGCTTCACGGAGCCAGACGACGAGGTGCGCCGCCTCGCGGCCGAGCTCACGCGCGGCAAGACCTCGCAGGACGCGAGGGTGCGCGCGCTCTTCGACTTCGTCGCGGACGACATCCGCTACGTGAACTACGTGAGCGGCGAGTGGTGGCTTCCCAACCGGCCCCAGCAGCTGCTCGCGCGCCGGGAGGGCGACTGCGACGACAAGGCGCTGTTGCTCATCACCCTGCTCAAGGCGATCGGCGTCGAGGCGGAGGAGGTCATGGTCCAGACGCGCCTCACCGGGCAGCCGTCGGTGGTCCTCGCGAAGAACGTCGCCGTCCCCATGTTCGATCACGGCATCGCGTTCCTGCCCGGGCCCAACGGCGGAACGTACCTGGACGCGACGAGCCCCCAGTCGCGGATGGGGCCGCTGCCGTCGATGGACGCGCACGGCGTCGCACTGCGGCTGAGCGGCGGGTCCGAGATCGTGCAGCTCCCGGCGAGTCGGCCCGAGGACCACGGCTCGGACGTGACGTGGAACATCACGCTGGGGGCCGACGGCGCCGGGGAGCTCGCGGGGGAGGAGGTCCACTCCGGCGACGGCGCGTTCGTCCTGCGCACGTACGTGGCGCAGCCGGACGCACGCCTGCAGTACGTGGAGGACAACCTCGTCGGTCCGTGGTTCCCGACCGTCGAGGTCGACAAGGCGATCGACTTCAAGGGGGACCTCGCGGGCGGCCGCGCGTGGGTGCGTTACAAGGCGCGTTCGCTCGGCTATGCGCGAGGCGATCACGGCGACCTCGTGGTGTCGCTCTCGCCCTCGGCGACGCTGGCGTCTGCGCTCGCGCCGCTCCCGACGCGGACCTTGCCCGTGGCGCTGCCCCCGCACACCGCGCCGAGCCACCAGGCGCGCACGGTGCGCATCCTCGCGCCGCCAGGGTTCGACTGGGCCGACCTCCCGCCGGGGGGCGAGGTGGTGGGCGGCGACTTCGGGCGCGCCTCGCTGGAGGTGGCGCGGGATCCGGCGCGCGCGCGCGGCATCGTCGTGAGGCGCAACGTGACGCTGAAGGAGCACCTCGTGGGCGTCGACAAGTACCCAGCGTGGCGGCGCTTCATCACGAGCATCGACGCCCTCATGCACCGCAGCGTGCGGCTGGTGCGAGACGGCAAGCGAGGTGGGCGATGACGGGGCCCGGCCTCGCACGAACCGGGCTCCTGTTCGTCGTCCTCGTGGTCCTCGCGGCGTGCGGCTCGCCCGCGACGCCTCCGGTGGCCCCCCGCGTCGCGCAAGATCTGGCCGCGCTCGTCCAGGCGGCGTTCCGGGAGGAGGCCACCGGGGACCAGGATCGCGCGGCGGAGATCTACCTCGGGGTGGTCGAGGCGGCGTCGATCGACAAGGGCCCATGGGGTCTCGCGGCGGCAGCAGCGTCGCTCGACGTGCTCGTTCACCGCTCCCTCCCGGGCATGTCGGACGTGGAGGCGCGATCGGCGCTCGCGTTCAGGACGCGCCTTCCGGTGGAGGCGCGGCTCGAGAAGACGATGCGCGCGGCGACCAACGTTGCCGTGAAGGGACTCGTCGCGCGCTCCGTCCTCGCACTCGCCGAGCACCGTGGCGACGAGGCGGCCGCGGCGGGCGCGCGCCGGGCTCGAGCGTGCGCCGACGACGTCCTGCTCTACCCGCCGAGGACGTGGGCGGTCGTGACCGGTGCGGCCGGTCCTTCGCCCCTCGCCGCGCCTGGCGCCGCCCTGCCCGCCCGGATCCCCCTCTACGGGCCCTTCGCCCGGACGGGGCCCGCGGTCCGTCACGCGGGGCGTGGCTGCGCCATCGATCTCGCGGGTGCGGCCGCCGTCCCCGGGACGCGAGACGTCGTCGTGGACGCGGTGGTGCCCGCGGAGGGCTGGATCCTCGTGGCGATGCGGACGACCGTTCCCACGGTGCTCCGGTCGGGCGGCAAGACGATCCTCGAGCGCTCGTTCGACGACGGGCCCGAGCCCGCCGCGTCCTTCGCCTGGGTGCGGAGCTCGGCGGGGCGCCTGCGGCTCGTCGCCTCCGCAGGTGCCGGGCAGGAGGGCGGGCGCCTGGAGATCAACGGATGGGATCGCGCGGGCCAGCCGCTCACGTTCGTGGCCCCGGCGCCGGGCAAGGACGAGGGCGCGCACGCGACGACCACCCGCGCGAGCGCGATCGAGGTGCCCGCGCCGAAGGGCGAAGCGGAACGCCTCACGGCGGCGCTCGCGTTCGTGGCGCTCGGACAGTCCCGTCGCGCGGAGCGTCTGCTCGCGGGCGCCACCCAGGCCGATCTCTCGCTCGTCTACGTACGCGCCCTCGATGGCGTGACCGATCTCCCCGCCGTCGTGCGGTGGGAACGCTCTCGCGCCGCCGTCGATCGCGCCCTCGACGCGTGGCCCGCGGCGTGGGAGCCCGTCGCGCTGTCGGCGAGGCTCGCCGGCACCCGTCGTTCCGGCGGCGCCGAGGCGCGGCTCGAGGCGCTGCGGGAGCTCGACCTTCGTCGCGGGCACGTGGCACCCTCCGGCGAGGTGATGATCGACGCGATGGACGTCGCGACGTCCCACGGCGCCGATCTCGCGGACCGCGCGCGCGCGTCGCTCGCTCGCGTCGCGAAGAAGCTCGAGGGCACCGCCATGCTGCGCGATCTCGACCGCTCCGCCATCGCGCGAGGGCAGGACGCGTCGCGCGCCCTCGAGTGCGGCGCCGCGCCCGGGCGCGATCACACACGCGCGCGCTGTTACACGGCACTCGTCAACGCCGGGGCTCGCGCCGAGGCGGCCCGGGAGCTCGCGCGGCTCCGACGCCTGGCAGGGGCGGACCGGCTCTTCGCCCTCGTCGAGCTCAAGGACGCCCTCGCGCACGGCGAGGCGAAGACCGTGGAGAGGCTCGCCCCGGCGATCCTGCCCGGCGAGTGGAGCCTCTCGCTCGGCAACGAGGTGCGGAGGGCGCTCGGGCAGGCCCCGTTCACACGCGATGCCATCGCGGGATCGGTGTCGACGGAGCGCGACGCGCCCGCGGCGATCCTCCCTCTCCTCGCCGCCGGCGGGGAGGATCTCTTCGCGACGCTCGACCGGACCATCGAGGACGCGCTCGCCGAGGACCGGAAGCAGCCGCCCGCGGCCGCATCCACCGTGGTCATCCTCCACGACGAGCGCTACGACGTGGAGCCCTCGGGACTCCTGCACGTGGTCCTCGTGGATCTGCGGAGGACGGGTGGCACGACCGACGTCGAGTCCAACGCCCAGGCGATGGGACCCGACATCTCCGGGCGAAACGTGCTGAAGGCCCTCCGCCGGCGCATCCACAAGAAGGACGGCCGGGTCGTCCTACCGGAGCGCACGCCGAACGCCTCGCAGGCCCACGCCGATCTGGCGCAGCTCGAGCCTGGCGACGTCGTCGAGGCGATCTACGAGGGATATTCGCTCCCTGGCGAGACGGGCCACCTCGGTATCGACACGCCGGACCTCCTCCCGGATCGCACGGCTGTCCGCCTCGCGCGCGTGAGGCTCGCGTTTCCAGAGGCCGCGGGCGGAAAGGTGTGGGCGCACCCGGCGCTCGGGAAGGCCGAGGAGACGCGCGCCAACGGTCGCCGGGCCCTGACGTGGACGCTCCGCGACCGCGGCGTGAGGCGCCTCGAGGACGGCGTGCCGAAGATGGATCGCTCGGCGAGCGTGAGCTTCTCGACGACCGAGTGGGAGCAGCTCGGCGCGGCGCTCACAGAGACGCTCGCCGCGCTCGACGACAGGGATCCCGAGGTGCGCGCATTCGCCGCCGCCATCAAGGCGCGGCCCGACGCCGTGGGGGCGGGGCGCGCGCTCGTCGGCGCGGCCGTGCAGCAGGTCGGCGAGGCCATCAAGACGTCGAACCCGTACCTGTTCTCCGACCTCGAGCTCGGCGCGCCCACGGGCCACCAGAAGCTCACGGCCAGGACGTCGCTCGGCAGCCGCGAGGGGAGCCGGAGCTGGCTGGTGCTGCGCGTGTTGCGCGAGCTCGAGATCCCGGCCGAGCTGGTCGTGGTCGAGAGCGAGCCCTTCAGCGCCGACCCTGCCTTCGTGCCCCACCTCGGACGTTTCGCTCACCCCCTCGTCGTCGCGCGCGTGAAGGGCGCGGGCGGTACGGACGAGGAGGTGTGGATCGACGCCGACGTGCAGGGCCCGCCGCTCCCTGCCGGCCGCGTCTCGCCCGCGCTCAAGGGGCGCAGCGCGCTGCACGCGGACGGCAAGATCTCGCTCGTGCCCGCGGCCGGCGCGGCCGACGAGAAGGACGAGGTGGACATCCGCGTGACGGTCGACCGGAACGGCGACGCGAAGGGCAGCCTCACGCTCCTCCTCCGCGGCCGCGAGGCGCAGGAGATCGCCGAGGCGCTCGTGCGCGTCGTCGGCATCGAGCGGGAGCGCGCCTTGCGCGGCGTGGCGCTCGCGTGGGTCCCGTTCGCGACCATCGATTCGGTGCAGCTCTCCTCGAGCGAGGGGAGCTGGCAGGTCGCGCTCCGGGCGGAGATGACCGTGGGCGGGTACGCGCAGCCCGAGGGTCGCGATCCGAAGACGCGGGCGTGGATCCTTCCGGGCTTCGATCCTCTGCACGTCCTGCTGCCCCGACCGTTCGTGAGCACGCTATCGGCCACGTACGCGGGCCGCGGCGCGCGCGAGAACGCGCTCGCCGTGAGCCATGCGGTCTTCTACCACGTGCGCCGCCGCACCGAGCTGCCGGAGGGCCTGCGGATCGCCAGGATCCCGGCCCCGCTCGACGTGAACGGCATGTTCACGGCGCGCCGGGCGGTGACGGTGGTCGGCAACCTCGTGGAGGAGGACTTCGTGCTCGCGATCCCCACGGGGACCGTGCCGCGGGATCGCTACGACGCGTTCGTCGCGGACGCCCACCGCACGGACGATGCGTTCATGGGAGGCATCCGGCTCAAGCTGGGGCCGTGACCGACTGCAAGTCGTTCTCGACGTAGTCGATCAGGGGACGATACCGTGTGCGCGCGCGAGCCTCTCCGCCCTCGCGTCGAGCTTCGCCCCGCCCGCGAAGGCCCGCGTGCAGTGCTCCGCCGCCACGGCGCTCTCGCCTCGCCGGAGCCCCTGCTCGCACAGCATGTGGTTGACCGCGGCGTTGCCGGGATCCATCGCGAGCACGCGCGAGACCTCGTCCGCGTGCTCCTGCAGATGTCCCGTCGCGAGCAGCGTCTCCACGAGGCCCACGCGTGCGAACGTCGCGGTCGGATCCAGCTCGAGACCACGCCGGAAGGGGAGCAACGCCCCCTCCGGGCGTGGCGAGGTGCTGAGCGCGTAGGCCAGCGCGAAGTGCGCCGGGGCGAACGAGGGGTCTGCCTCCACGGCCCTCCTGAGCTTCGCCTCAGCGTCCGCGCGCCTGCCAGCGCCATGGCGAGGACACGAAACCACAGGATAGCTCTCCGACAGGACCCTCGCCAGCCAGAACACGCGCAACCCGAAGAACGCGGAGCGCGCGTTCATCCTCGAGTGGGACGTCACCGACCGGGAGGCATCCGGCTCACGCTGGGGCCGTGACCGACCGCAAGAGCGTGCGCGGACCTCGTCGGAGGCGGCTGGCACGCTCGCTGCTACAGAGCAACGTCGTGAATCGTCGCCCCATCATCGAGCCGTTCCGCATCAAGGTCGTCGAGCCCATCCGCGTCACGCGCGCGGCCGAGCGCCGCGCGATCCTCGAGCGCGCGCGGTACAACCTCTTCGGCGTGCACGGGGACGACGTGATCATCGACCTGCTCACGGACTCCGGCACGGGCGCCATGAGCGCGGAGCAGTGGGCCGCGATGATGCGCGGCGACGAGTCGTACGCAGGGGCACGGAGCTTCTATCGCTTCGAGGCCGCGGTGGCGGGCCTGACGGGGATGCCGCACATCTACCCCACACACCAGGGCCGCGCCGCGGAGCGGATCCTCTGCGACGTCGTCCCGCTCGCGCGGCGCGTCGTGCTGTCCAACGGGCTGTTCGACACGACACGCGCCAACGTCGAGGCCGCGGGCGCGATCGGCGTCGACCTGCCGCTCGCCGGGACGGTGTCACGATCGCCCGGCGCCGAACCTCTCCCGTTCGGCGGAGACATGGACGTCGAGAGGCTCGACGCCGCCCTCGCGCGTCACGCGGGGCAGGTCGCGATCGTCGTCATGACGGTCACCAACAACACGCTGGGCGGCCAGGCCGTGTCCCTCGCCAACCTGCGCGCGGTCGCCGAGCGCGTGCGTGCCGTCCCCGTTCGCGAGCGCCCGCTCCTCGTGCTCGACGCGTGCCGCTTCGCAGAGAACGCGTACCGGATCTCCGCCGACGAGGCGGCGGAGAGGGGGCGCCCGCTCCGGGAGATCGCGCGGGCGATGTTCGATCTCGTCGACGCGTTCACGATGAGTGCGAAGAAGGACGCCATCGTCAACACGGGTGGGATCCTGGGCGTGCGCGACCACGCGCTGGCCGAGAAGATCCGCGTGGACCTGATCCGGACGGAGGGCTTCACCACCTACGGCGGCCTCGCCGGGCGTGATCTCGAGGCCATCGCCCAGGGCCTCGAGGAGGTGCTCGATCCGAGCTACCTCGAGTACCGCTTTGCGGCCTCCCGCTACCTCGCTTCGGCGCTCGCCGCCGCGGGGTGGCCGGTGATCGAGCCGGCCGCGGCGCACGCTGTGTACGTGGACGCGGGGCTTGCGCTGCCGCACCTCCGGGAGGAGGATCTCCCGGGCCAGTCCCTCGCGTGCGCGCTCTACCTCGCGGGGGGCGTGCGGACGTGCGAGATCGGGGCGCTGATGTTCGGCGCCGCCGGTCGCGGGCGCCGGCAGCTCGTGCGGCTTGCGCTCCCGCGTCGC
Source organism: Myxococcales bacterium (assembly GCA_005777185.1). GTDB lineage: Bacteria > Myxococcota_A > Polyangia > Polyangiales > Polyangiaceae > SXNL01. Next base: position 1,526 of record SXNL01000310.1, on the reverse strand, counting down.
GTGTACACGCAGAGTCACGTCGACTACGTCGCGACGGTCGGCGCCGAGATCGCGCTCGTGCGCGACCGGCTGCCCGCGATGCGGATCCTCGAGCAACCGCCGAGCCTCCGGCATTTCACCGCGGCCATGGCGCCCGCCTCGCCGTTCCCGGACCTGGGATAGCGCGGACGACGGGGCTCTACCATTCGAGGCGGAACACGGCCTCCTGGTGACGGCTCCCGACGGCCGGCTCCGGGCCGGCGAGGGGGCCGGCGAACGCGGGATCGAGGACACCCCTCGTGAACTCCGTCACGCGCAGGGCCACGTCGCACGCCGCGTCCGCGCCCCTGCGGGCGAGGAACTGCCGCGTGTTCACGAGGATGACCGCGCCGTCGACCTTCACGAGGGGCGGGAAGAACACGCCCGCCTTGGACCACACGAAGCGGGCGGGCTCGAGGCAGGGGCCCTCCAGCTCGACGCGGAGCTGAACGCTGTCGGCAGTCGCCTCGGGCACGTCGACCTTCATCGGCGGGTCGAGGCGGAAACGGACGTCCTCGCTCGCCGAGACCTTGACGGTCGGCGCCACGTCCTTCAGCGCGAACGACGCGGGTAGGAACACCTGCGTCGCTGCCGCCGACGTGGCGGGCGGCGGGCGTTCGAGCGCGATCGTGGCCGTTGTGGCGGCAGCCGGCGACGCGACGATCGCTGTATAGTGCACGGGTCCCGAGCCGGAGTTGGCCTCCCGCACGAGCGGCGTGCGCTGCGCGCCGACCGTGAGCGACATGACGTCGCCGCAGTCGAGGACGACGTTGCGCTGGTGGAAGAGCGCGGCGAACACGGTCGTGCTCGCGCCGCGCGCCTGCACGGAGAGCGACGCCTTCATCGCGCGTGTCTCGACCCCGCACGAGCTCACGGGCGCGCCGCGATCGTCGTCCCCACACGCGCCGAGGAGCGTGGGGAGACCGAGCGCGACGAGCGCGTGCGCGAGATGACGCGAGATCGAGTCGAGGCTGGGCACGCCTCCACTGTAACCCTCCGCCCGTCCTGCCAGAAGGCCGTGGTAGCGCGCTTGCTTCGCTCGGCGCCGGAGCGAGCGTGTCGCGACCCACGATGGGACAGCCGACGCGAGGGCCCGCAGCGCGTGCGTCGTGGGTGCAACGGTTGCGCTCGCCCTCGTCGCGATCTTCTCGTGCAACAGGAGGACGGGCCAGGGACTGGCACCCGACGCCGCCGTCGCTGCGCTCCTTCGATCTGGCGCGCGACCCGCCGCCGCTCCCCGTCGTCCTCGCCCGCGCGGAGGCGAAGGCGCCCTGACGCCCGGCAGCCGGCGGCCGTACCGTTTCGCGCCGCCCCCCGCCGGCCCCTGTGTTACGGTCCGCCCCCGTGAAAATCCACGAGTACCAGGGCAAGCAGATCTTCGCGAAGTACGGCATCCCCGTCCCGCGCGGGTACGCCGTATTCACCGTCGACGAAGCCGAGGCGGCGGCGAAGAAGCTCATCGCCGAGACGGGGAGCGAGGTCGTCGTCGTCAAGGCGCAGATCCACGC
>SXNL01000309.1 GCA_005777185.1 Myxococcales bacterium | reverse complement strand
GATGCGCAACGCTTTGGTGGCTGTGCGAGCCCTCCTCTTGCGGCTCACGGCGATGCTCACCGCGATGGTGCTGCAGCGCGGCTCGTCTTCGTCGGGCCCGGGCTCGGGCTCGGGCTCGACGTGAGGAAAATGAGGGGATGCCTCAGGATGCGGACCTGAGCGGGAGGGAGCCGAATCGCGAAGCCACCACCTTCAGGCGGTGGCGTGTGCGCTCACTTCCCGAACAGGTCGAAGTGGACCCCGAGTCCCACGCCCACGACGACGTACGCGGCCTGGTTCCGGATCTGCCCGGAGAGCTGCTGGCCCGGCGCCGTGGGGCAGACCGCGCCGCCGGACGTGCTGCCGCAGTAGGGGGGGCCCGCGAAGCCGTCGGGCCTCTTGCCGGCGGCGCTGTAGTACACGTTCCCCTCGACCTCGCTCATCGCGCCGCTCGCGACCATGACGCGTGGCGAGATTGCGAACAGCGTCGACAGCCGGATCTCGGCGCCGAGCGACATGTGGAAGAGCTCGAGCGCGTTCATCTTGTAGGTCTGATCGCCCTGCGTGACCTTCACCGAGCGGAGTCCGATCGAGATGTCCGTCAGGATGCCCACCACGTCCGGATCGAGCGCGATGTAGCGGAAGCCGAAGCCGTAGTAATCGCTCGACGATCGGGCGTCCGAACCTTCGAAGCGCCGCCCCTGCTTGAGGAAGCCGTGCTCCCACAGCACGTATGGGATGTACCGCTTGCCGAGCCGCGCGCCGACGTCGAGCGTGAACCCCATGCCCGTGCCCGCGATGGCGCCCGTCGTCTCGGTGTTGTTGTCCGAGTTGAGGAAGAAGCCGTTTCCGTAGCCGAGGACGCCCACGTCCATGCCGGTCCAGAGCGCCCACTTCGGCGCGTGCGTCGGCTCCTCGGGCTCGCTGTAGACGACCGGCGGCGGCGCGGGTCGCGGCTGCTCGTACTGGGGCTGTTGCGGCGGGTACGGGGGCGGCTGCTGCGGCTGGTAGTTCTGAGGGTACTGCGGCTGGGGCTGCGTGAACTGACAGACCGGCGCTTGCCCGGGCGGGTACACGAGCACCTGGCCTGGCGGGCATTGCGCCGGTTGCGGCTGGTACTGGGGCTGCGGCTGGTACTGGGGCTGCGGCTGCGGCTGGTACTGGGGTTGCGGCTGGTACGGGGGCGGAGGGAGGGGCTGCGGCGGCTGCTGCGCGAGCGCGCCGGTGGACGCGAGCACGACCGATCCGAGGAACCCCGAGATCGCGACGAGACGGCGCATGAGACCTCCAGGAGCAAGCACTTCCCGATCACTGTAGCAAGAAGGCGCGCAGATTGACCACACCCGCGCCCGGGTGTAACCGCAAGGGGCTTGGCGAAGCCGTGGAAGGAGTATGGCCGCTACGGATCGGTGGGGCTCGAGCTGCTCCTCTCCATCGCCGTGGGGTACTTCCTCGGGCGGTGGATCGATCGACGCTTCTTCCACGAGGCCGGGTGGGCCACCGGGATCGGCGCGCTGCTCGGCGTGTACGCGGGGTTCCGCCAGCTCTTCAAGACGGCGAAGCGCATGCAGCAAGACGTCGAGGACGCCGAGCGCATGGATCGCGGAGAGGACCCGTGGGCGGAGGGCACGGGCCCGCCCGCCGCGGAGGAAAGGCCGAAGGCGAAGGAAGGCACGGCGCCCACCAAGGACGAGGGCGATGGGCGATCGTGAGCGCGAGCGCGAGCGCGACGACCTCGCGGTGACCCTGGTCTGGGTGGCGGCGACCGGCGGCGTCTTGACGCTGGGCGCCGCCGTCTTCGCGCGTCTCCCGACGGCGGCGTCGGTCGGCGTCGGTGCCATCCTCGCCGTCTCGAACCTGTGGGCGCTCGGGCTCCTCATGCGCTCGATCTTTCGTGGTCGCGGCGGAGCGGGCGCGAGCCTCCTCGCCGTCCTCAAGATGCTCGCCCTCTTCGTCATCGTGTGGCTCCTGCTCCGCCTCGGCGCGGTCGACACGCTGCCCCTCCTCGTCGGCTACGGTGCGCTCCCCATCGGGATCGTCGCGGCGGCACTATCCGGGGCCCTCGGCCGGCCCTAAGCCGTTGGCCGAGGCCAACCGCATGAAATCACACCGGGCCTGGGCGAGCCATCCGTTCAGCGTCCCCACCCGGCCGGTGCCGCGAAAGTTTCGCGACGACGGGTACGGAGTCCATGGTAATCAGCGCGCCCGCCCGGTGACCCATGCCTGAGCACACCTCCTTCCTCAGCTACCTGATCGCGATGTTCCCCGCCCTCGGGCAGAACGTCGCGAACCTGCCGCCCTCCGTCACCGGCAAGCACATGTCGGCCCACAGCGTGGAGCCGCTGACCGCCAGCCTGATGGTCTTCTTCGTGATCCTCGCGCTCGCCTACGTCGCGCGCGCCAAGATCGTCGACCACGACACGTCGGTCATCCCCGACGAGAAGCTCTCCCTCCGCACGTTCTGGGAGGTCTTCATCGGGTTCTTCTACGACATGATGAAGGACATGATGGGGCCCACGCGCGCCAAGCGCTACTTCCCCATCGTCGGGACGCTCGCGTGCTTCATCTTCTTCTCGAACGTGCTCGGGTTGATCCCGGGGTTCCTGCCGCCGACCTCGACCCTGAGCATCACCGCCGCGTGCGGTCTCGTCGTCGTCGTCACGTTCACGTACTACGGGCTCAAGGAGCAGGGCATCGGGTTCATCACGCACCTCGCCGGGCCGTGGATGGGGCCGCTGTTCCTCCCGATCAACATCCTGATCTTCGCGATCGAGGTCGTGTCGACGTTCATCATCCGGCCGGTGTCGCTGAGCATCAGGCTCTTCCTGAACATCCTGGTCGACCACATCCTGCTGGGGATCACGCTGAGCATCGCGGTGGTGCTGCTGCCGATCCCGATCATGATGCTCGGCACCCTCGTCGCCCTCGTGCAGGTGCTCGTGTTCTGCCTGCTCACCTCGATCTACATCACGCTCGCGACGGAGCATCACGGCGAGGGGCACGGCAAGGGCCACGAGGCCGACGCTGCTCACGCCCATTGACCCCCAGAAACGACAGAGACAAGGAGCCACGAAGATGAGGACCCTGAAGAAGCTCGCCCCCGCCACCCTGACCTTCGCGTTCGCGACGCTCGTTCCGATGGTTGCGTTCGCCGCGAACGGCGCGGAGGCCAACGCGAACGACGTGAAGATGTGGGCCATGATCGGGGCCGGCGTTGCGATCGGCCTCGCCGTTCTCGGTGGCGGGCTCGGTCAGGGCAAGGCGGTCGCCGCTGCCCTCGAGGGCATCTCGCGCAACCCCGGTGCGGCAGCGCGCATCCAGACGCCGATGATCCTCGGGCTCGCCCTCATCGAGTCGCTGGTGCTCCTCGGCTTCGTCATCGCCTTCATGCTCCAGAGCAAGTAGCGCTACTTCGTCTTGCGGCGGCGGAAGCGGCGCGCGTCCGAGAGGCCGTGGCCGATCCACACGAGCCCCGCGATCACGAGGAGGATCACCCCGAGCGTCGGGTGATCCTCGTCCCGGAGGAGCGTCGCACCGCTCGCGAGGAGGCCAAGGACGGCGAGCCCCGAGAAGACGCGTCGGCCCAGGCGATCGAGCGAGATGGCCGCCTGGGGATCTTTCGTCCGGATCTCGAGCCGACCCATGCGGACGTCGTCGAGCACCTCGCGGAGCTGGATCGGGACGTCGAAGCCGGCCCGCGAGAGCTGGTCGATGCCGCGCCAGAGCTCGTTGCCGAGCCGCTCGGGCGAGTAGCGCTTCTTCATCAGGTCGACGAAGTAGGGCTCGGCCTCGTGCAGGACGTCGAGATCGGGGTCGAGCGACTTGCCGATCTGCTCGATGGTCATGAGCGACTTGCCGACCATCATGAAGTCCGGCGGGATCTCGATGCCGTATTTCATCGCGCCCTGCACGAGATCGCGGATCATCGCGCCGAGGTCGATCTCGCGGAGCGGGCGGCCGACGTATTTCTCCGCCAGGAGGGCGACGTCGCTGCGATAGTCGCGCATGTCGACCTTCCGCGTGGGGCGGCCGATGGCGTACAGGGCGTCGGCGACGGCGTACGCGTCCTTGCGTACGGCGCCGATCATGAGGTCGATCGTGCGGTCACGGAGCTCCGGGCTGAGGCGCCCGACCATGCCGAGATCGATGAGCCCGACGACGGCGCCCCGCCTGGGCGGGGTGAGGATGATGATGTTGCCGGGGTGCGGATCGGCGTGGAAGAAGCCGTCCTCGAAGACCATCTTGATGACGATGCCCACCGAGTTCTTCGCGATGAGCTTGCCGTCGACTCCCGCCGCGACGGCCTTGTCGACCTTCATGCCGTCGAAGAACTCGAGCGTGAGCACGTGCTTCGAGGAGGCCTGGCGATACGCCTTCGGGAAGCGGACCTTTTCGTTGCCCTCGAAGTTCTTGGCGAAGCGCTCGCCGTTCTCGGCCTCGACCAGGAAGTTGAGCTCGCTCGTGATCGAACGATCGAACTGTTGCACGAGGCCGGTCGGGTTGTAGAGCTTCGCCTCGGGGATCGTGCGCTCGACCGCCTGCGCCATGACGTGCAACAGCTCCACGTCGCGCAGGACGATCTCGCCGACGTTGGGGCGCTGAACCTTGACGACGACGTCCTTCTTGCCTTCGGGCGTCTGGAGCACGGCGCGATGGACCTGGCCGATCGACGCGGTCGCGAGCGGTCGCTCGTCGAAGCTGACGTAGACCTCCTCGAGCTTCTCGCCGAGGGAGGCCTCGACCGCCTTCTGGATCTCGGCCCACGGTACCGGCGGGACGTCGTCCTGGAGCTTCTTCAGCTCCGCGATGACGTCCGCCGGGAGGACGTCGCCCCGCGTCGACGCGATCTGGCCGAGCTTGATGAAAGAGGGACCGAGATCCTGGAGGACGAGGCGGATGCGCTCGGCGGTGGACGTCTTCTGGCGCGCCTCCTCGCCCGTCGCGAGCTCCTCCGGTGTGAGCGTGCCGAGGGGCGGCGGCGAGGAGGACGACGGCGGCGGCTCCGAGTCACGCCGCGCGCGGGACGACGCCTCCCCGGCTTCGCCAGAGCGTGATCGGGACCTGGGGGGACCGCTCCAGCCCGCACGCGTGACGATCTCCCCGAACCCGTGCCGCACCAGGACGCGCGTGATCTCGCGCAGGCGCGCGAGATCCTTCACCGCGGAGAAGACGTTCACCATGGGCGGGCCATCCTAGTACAGCGCGCCCCAAGGTCGTGAGGGGATGGATCGACCACCCCGGGCGCGCTGTACTGGTTCAGCGCGGCGAAGCGTTCGGCGCAGCCGAACCCGGAACGAAGTTCCGGCGCGCGCGCGCTGGACGAGATCAGCGCACGCGAACGAGCGATCCGTTGTCGATCGTCGAGGGCAGGACCGCCCGCCACCCTCGCGGGAGGGTTGGGCCCGTGAAGAAGAAGAGGCGCTCGGCGTCCAGGGGGGAGAGGTTCACGCAGCCGTGGCTGTGAACGTGCCCGAGATCGCGGTGCCAGAAGGTGCCGTGGAGGGCGATGGCCTTGTCGAAGAACTGCACGTAGGGGACATCCTCGATGTAGTAGAAGTGCTGGGCCTCCTCGCGCTCAAGGTTGTCCATCTTCGTCGAGAGGAGCTTGACCCAGATGCGGTGCGTGCCGAGGCGCGTCCCGAGGTCGCTCGTGGGCGCGCCCTTGCCGGTCGAGACCAGCGTGGCGAACACGGGGAGCTTGCCGTCGTAGGCCACGAGCGTCTGCTGGGCGAGCTCGACGTCGATCCAGCGCTCGTGGACCTCGCCGTCCTCGCCGACGGCCTCGGGGGGGGGCGCCGCGAGCGTGGGCCGGGCGAGATCACGCGCGCGGATCCACTCGGGGAGCTTCGCGTCGTCGTCGGACACCCGCACGAGGTTCCCGGCGCCCGCAGGTCCCGGCTTCTCCTCGCGGACGTGGACGAGGTCGAACCTCTTCCTCGCGCCGCCGGCCTTCTCGCCCTTGTGCGTCGAATACACGCTCGCGCGATCGACCCTCACCCACGCGACGTCGAGGACGCCGCCGGTGAGGTCCTCCCCGTGGAAGAGGAACGGGTTCGCGGGGCCGAGCTGCCGCATGGGAAACCACTTGCCGTGGGGGCTCTTGCCCCAGCGCTCCCCGTGAGCGGTCGCCTCCTCGACGACCGCGACGGACCACCCGGGCTCGAGCTCCTGATCGGCGCCGCCGCCGTCGGCCTCGGCGAGGTTGAAGTAGCCCGACGCCCCCTCCTTGCCAGCGAAGAAGTAGCGGTAGGGCAGGCCGTCCGCGTGGCGCGCGTGCGCGACGGGGCGGGGAGGATCGGGCGAGATGTGCGCGACGTCCGAGCACATCCAGGCCAGCGGCCCGACCAGGAGGAACCGTCCCGTGCACCCGGGCCCGCGCGTCGCGCCGTAGAGCCCGAACGACGCCCCCTCGGTCGCGCTCCCGCGCCTCGCCGTCAGGGCCGAGGGGCCCGTGTAGAGTGCAACTTCCTCGCGCCGTGCGATCACCGACGAGGCGTTCTCCGGCAGCGGCACGTCCCCCAGGTCGACCCACGGGGGCAGCGCCGCGTCCGCCCTTGCGAGGGTGGAGAGGGCGAGCGCGACGCCTCCGACGCGCAGGCGAAGTCGGCTCACGGCCCCTCGTGCTGCGGGAGCCGCAGCTTGAACGTCGCCCCCTTGCTCGATGAGCGCACACCGATCGTGCCCCCGTGCTCCTCGGCGATGCGCTTCGTGATCGCGAGCCCGAGGCCCGTCCCGCCCTTCTTGCCGCCCGTGACGAACGACTGGAAGATGCGCGGCGCGATCTCCTTCGGGATCCCGGGCCCCGTGTCCGCGAAGGTCATGACGAGCGCTCCGTGGGCGTCCTTCTTCGCGGTGATGGTGAAGCGGCCGCCGCGCTCCCCCTTCTCGTTCATCGCCTCGGCGGCGTTGCGCGCGAGGTTGTGCACGATGCGCATGATCTTGCCCTCGTCGAAGCGGGCCGTGCCGCGGTCCTGGAGGTCGATGACGAGCTCCACGCGCTGGCGGGCGAGCTGCGTCTCGAGCTGCGCGCGCACGTCCTCGAAGAACGTCGCGAGGTACACCTTGCGCACGAGCACGCTCTTCTCCCCGCGCGCGAACTCGAGCACGTCCTTCTGCATCGCCCCGATGGCGTCGAACTGCCGCAGGACGAGCTCGGCGTACTGGTCGCGCTGCGCGCGGCTGTCGGTCTGCTGCATCATCTGGACGTAGCCGGAGATGACGCCGAGCGGCGTCTTGAGGTCGTGGATGACGCCCGAGAGGAGGCGCCCGATGGTGGTGAGGCGCTCCTCGCGCTCGCGCGCGTCGCGGGTGGTGTGCAGCATGACGGCGGTCGCGGCGTTGGCCGCGATCAGGAGGAGCAGCGCGCGGTCCTCCTCGGTGAAGCCGCGCGGATCGGCCTTGTCGTAGAGGGCGACGGCGCCCATCGGCTCGCCGTCCTCGCCCTCGAGGGGGGCCGCGACGACCGTGGCGCAGGGGAACCCGAGGACGTCGTCGAGGGCGCTGTCGAAGCGCGGATCCCGGCGAGCGTCGTTGGTCAGGAACGCCTCGTTCTCCTTCATCGCGAAGCCGGTGAAGCCCTGGCCCCAGCGCATCGGGTACGCGCGCACCACGCGCCGCTTCGGGCCGTCCATGACGTAGAGCGTGCAGAGCCCGGTGTCGGGATCGCGCATCGCGAACGCCCCTGCGCGCGCCTCGCACGCGCGGAGGGCCTGCGAGAGGACGCCCGAGAAGAGCGCGTCGAGCGACGCGGCGCGCCCCATCGCGGACTCGAGGTCGAACAGGAGCTTGAGGTCGCGGACCCGGTGCTCGAGCTGCTCCTTCGTCTCGAGGAGCTGCTTGTTCTTCTGCGTCACCGAGAGGAACAGCCGCGAGTTGTCGATGGAGACCGCGGCCTGGGTCGCCAGCGCGGAGAGGACGTCGCTGTCCACCGCGGTGAAGTCTCCTTGGACCTTGTTGAGCACCTGCACCACGCCGATGGTGCGGCCGAGGTGGTTCTTCATCGGGACCGCCAGCGTCGAGCGCGTGCGGTAGCCCGACACGTGATCGTAGTGCGGGTTGAAGCGGGGGTCGTTGTACACGTCGTTCACGAGGAGGGTCTTTCCCGTGCGTCCGACGTGGCCGGCGATGCCCTCGCCGACCTTGAGGCGGATCTGCTTGACGGTGTTGCCCTGGGCCAGGCGGCTCACGAGCTCGTCCTTCGCCTCGTCGAGGAGGTAGAGCGTGGCACGGTCGGCACCCACGACCACGGTGATCTTCTCGAGGATGAGCTCGAGGAGGCGGTCGAGGTCCAGCGTGGCCCCTAGGGCGAGGCCCACCTCGCGCAGCGCCGACGTCACCTCGCGCTCGCGCGCCAGCTCGGACTCGAGCTCAGCGACACGAAGCCAGCCGCTGCTGCTCTTGCGTCGCGCGGAGGTGCCGAGGTTCGGGCTGGAGCCCGGAGGTGCTGGCCGGTCGGATTTCAGGGCCACAGGGAGAGGTTATCCCGGTCGCGCGTGGAGGTGCGGGCGAATCGAGGCGCACAGCGACCCACCTCCGAGGCGAGCCGGGGCCCGAGCCCGTCGAGAAGGGGCCGGGCGCTAGACCCAATGCCGTTCGGATAAGGCATTCGTTGGAGCGAGGGTGCCCCCCCCGTCGCGCTTCGCGCGCGAAGAGGTTCCGTGGAGGCGGTGGGGCGCCCGCGCAGACCTCACCCCCCGTCCCCCTCTCCCTGAAGGGAGAGGGCTGAGGCATCCCCTCATTTTCCTCACGTCGAGCCCGAGCCCGAGCCAGAGCCCGAGCCCGACGAAGACGAGCCGAGCTTCAGCACCATCGCGGTGAGCATCGCCGTGATCCGCAAGAGGAGGGCTCGCACAGCCACCAAGCGTTGCGCATCGGCGAGCCCGAGCACGGCCAGAACTTCTAGGACGGCTGCGGTCTCGGTCGCCGAGCGGCGCGCAATGCGGTAGAAGCGCGCGTTGTCCGCCGGAGCGAACTCCCCGGCGCCTTCCGCGATGTTGAGGGGG